>CAZRMO010000037.1:0-31568 GCA_964601155.1 uncultured Enterobacteriaceae bacterium | reverse complement strand
CGTTCGAGCCGCCGGTCTCGACCCCGATCTCGCGCAGCACCGCGATCGAGGCGTTACGCATGAGCTGGTATTCCTTGTCGGTCAGCGTCTGCGCCGGCGCGACGGTGATCGAATCGCCGGTGTGCACGCCCATGGGATCCACATTCTCAATCGAGCAGATGATGATGCAGTTGTCGGCTTTATCGCGCACCACCTCCATCTCGAACTCTTTCCAGCCGATTACCGATTCTTCGATCAGCAGTTCCTTGGTCGGCGAAGCGTCCAGGCCGCGCTCGCAAATGGTGACGAACTCCTCGCGATTGTACGCAATGCCGCCGCCGGAGCCACCGAGCGTAAACGACGGACGGATCACTACCGGGTAGCCGATCGCCGCCTGCACCTGCAGCGCCTCCTCCATGCTGTGCGCGAGCATGGAGCGCGGGCAGTCCAGCCCGATGGATTTCATCGCCTGCTTGAATTTCTCGCGATCTTCGGCCTTGTCGATGGCCTCGCGTGAAGCGCCTATCATTTCGACGCCGTATTTCTCCAGCACCCCGTGGCGCGCCAGGTCAAGCGCGCAGTTGAGCCCGGTCTGCCCGCCCATGGTCGGCAGCAGCGCGTCCGGGCGCTCCTTCGCGATGATGGACTCGACCATCTGCCACTGCACCGGCTCGATATAGGTGACGTCGGCCATCTCCGGGTCGGTCATGATGGTCGCCGGATTGGAGTTGACCAGGATGACTTTATAGCCCTCCTCGCGCAGCGCCTTGCACGCCTGCGCGCCGGAATAGTCGAATTCGCAGGCCTGACCGATGATGATCGGGCCGGCGCCGATGATCAGCACGCTGCGAATGTCGGTGCGTTTTGGCATCAGCGCCTCACTCGCGTCGCGCCCGGGAACGTCGCCTCGGCACTTAGCGCGCAAACCCTCTTGCGTCCATCCTGCTCCTTGCGGTTCATGCTTTTCTTTCTTCCATGAGTTTCGCGAAGCGATCGAACAGGTAGCCGATATCGTGAGGGCCGGGGCTCGCCTCGGGGTGGCCCTGGAAGCAGAACGCGGGCCGGTCTGTGCGCGCCATGCCCTGCAGACTGCCGTCAAACAGCGAAACGTGCGTAGCCCGCAGATTGGCCGGGAGCGTCGCCGGGTCAACGGCAAAGCCGTGGTTCTGACTGGTAATCACCACCTGCCCCGTGTCGAGGTCCTTCACCGGGTGGTTGGCGCCGTGATGACCGAATTTCATTTTTATGGTCTTTGCGCCCGAAGCGAGGCCAAGCAACTGATGGCCGAGACAAATGCCGAACGTCGGCACGCCGGCCGCGACGATTTCGCCTATCGCCTCGATGGCGTAATCGCAGGGCTCGGGATCTCCCGGACCGTTCGACAGAAATACGCCGTCGGGTTTGCCCGCCAGCACCATTTTGGCCGGCGCCTCGGCCGGGAACACCGTCACCTTGCAGCCGCGCTCGCACAGAAGGCGCAGAATGTTGCGCTTGATGCCGTAGTCATACGCGGCGACATGAAAGCGATGACTGTCGATTTTGCGATGGCCCGTGCCCAGCGCCCAAGCCCCTTCATTCCATTCGTAAGGTGCTCGTGCGGACACTACCTTCGCCAGATCCATACCCGCCAGCCCGGGAAAGGCGCGCGCCGCGGCCAGGGCTCGGCTCACCTCGGCCTCACCCAGGCTCCCGCCCTGAGCGGCGGCGAGGAGACAGCCCGACTGCGCCCCATTGGTGCGTAATATGCGCGTGAGCTTGCGCGTGTCGATGCCGGCGATGGCGACGATCTTGTTGGCTTCGAGATAATCCGAAAGGCTTTGCTCGCTGCGGAAATTCGATACCCGCAAAGGCAGGTCGCGAATGACCAGGCCGGCGGCATACACCTGAGCCGATTCCTGATCTTCCCGGTTGACGCCGGTATTGCCGATATGCGGATAGGTCAGCGTGACGATCTGGCGGCAATAGGAAGGATCGGTGAGAATTTCCTGGTAGCCAGTCATGGCAGTGTTGAACACCACCTCGCCGGCGGAACTGCCTGCGACGCCGACACCGACACCGCTAAATACCGTTCCGTCTGCGAGCGCGAGAATGGCGGGCGGGAACGGCGAAGGCACTGATAACTCCAGGATTTATATACAGAAACGGGACAGAAACAGCGGCTGTTCCGTCCCGTCAAACAATCGAATTATAACCCTGAACGCGGTTTTACGCCAAACGCGGGATCGTGGTTCCTTGATCGTGGCTCGTGGTTCGAGAAACGAGCAATGGGCAACGGGCAACAAACAACGGCCTTACCTCAGGCCGAGCACGTCCTGCATATCGTAAAGACCGGTCCGTTTGCCATCGAGAAAGCGCGCTGCACGCAGAGCACCCGCGGCATAGGTCGTGCGGCTTTGCGAGCGCACGGTGATCTCGACGCGCTCGCCGCTGCCGGCAAACATCACGGTATGCTCGCCGACGATGTCGCCGCCACGGATCGCATGAAAACCGATGCTCTTCGCGTCGCGCTCGCCGGTATTGCCCTCGCGTCCATGCACGGCGCAGGTTTTCAGGTCGCGGCCCAGCGCCGTAGCGACCACCTCGCCCAGCTTGAGCGCCGTGCCCGAGGGTGCGTCGACCTTGTGCCGATGATGCGCCTCGATGATCTCTACGTCGTATGCGTCACCGAGTATTTTCGCCGCGACCTCGGCCAATTTGAAGACGGCGTTGACGCCTATGGCCATGTTCGGTGCGAATACGATAGGGATGTGCTGCGCCGCATCCACGATACGCTGCCTGCCCGCGGTGCTGAACCCGGTAGTGCCGATCACCATGCTCGTGCCCGCCTTCACGCAGGCATCCAGATGCAGCAGACTGCCCTCGGGCCGGGTGAAGTCGATCAGGCAATCGGAAGCGGCGATGCCGGCGACATAGTCCGCGCTGACGGGGACGCCGCAGGCACCGCCCACCGCCTCGCCCGCGTCCTTGCCCAACTGCGGGCTGGAGCGAATTTCCAGCGCCGCGGACAACTTCAGATCGGCACTGGCCAAGACTGCCTCGATCAGGGCACGACCCATGCGACCGGAGCTGCCCGCGATAACAATTTTCATGCTGATTTGGTCAAGAGTCTGAGATCACGTCAAAACTTATCCTTGAGCCGTTGCCACCAGCTCTTTTTCTGCGTCCCGTCCTGTGCCGGCGGCGCCTGCCCTGCGCCGGCCTGATCCGCGGCGGGCTTGGCGGGGGCGGACGCCGGTTTGGACGCATCGGGCTTAGCTGAAGCCGGCGCCGGCTGCGCTTCAGCCGCCTTCACCCCGGCTTCACTGCCCGCCGGCGTGACATCACCTTCGATGCGCTTGAGCTTGCCGTCCTCGAAGAAAACCGCGATCCTGCGGTGTTCGAGTACGTTGGAGTTGGCCTTCTGCCGCCGGTACACGTAATCCCAACGGTCAGCGTGGAAGATATCGGTGAGCAACGGCGTGCCCAGCACGAAACGCACCTGTTCCTTGCTCATACCGAGCTTCAGTTTTGACACTGCCTCCTGCGAAACAAAGTTGCCCTGCTGGATTTCCATCCGGTAAGGCGTTATGCCGAGCACAGACAGCCTGCCGGAGCTGCAGGAAGCTAAAAACACTACCGCTAGTATGGCCAATGCACGCAAAAACATGAATTAATTTGTTTCTCAGGAAACATAAACCGCTATATCATAACCCATCCTAAGCCCTCGTCGATCAACGCATGAGCAAACCTGAAGATCTCAAAACCATCGGTCTGAAAGCGACGGCGCCCAGACTCAAAATTCTCAGCCTGTTCGAAACGAGCAAAGTCCGGCACCTGTCCGCCGAGGACGTGTACAAGCTGCTGGTCGCCGACGGATTGGACACAGGCCTGGCCACGGTGTATCGCGTGCTGACCCAGTTCGAGCACGCCGGTTTGCTGCAGCGGCATCATTTCGAATCCGGCCGCGCCGTGTTCGAACTCAACGAGGGCAGCCATCACGATCATCTTGTCTGCATGCAGTGCGGGCGGGTCGAGGAATTCTACGATGCCGAAATCGAGAAACGCCAGAACAAGATCGCCAAGCAGCGCGGCTTCGTCATCACCGAGCACTCGCTGCATCTGTACGCCGATTGCACCAAGGTCGATTGCCCGCATAAGTCGTGACTGGCGCACCGGCTCTCCTGTGCCGGCCTGAGGTTTGTACACGGTCCTGCGATGCAGGATGGCCGCGGTAACGGAGACCGGGCAGCATGAGCGGAAATCATGTTGAATTCGGCGCGAATCTGCTGCTCTGGCGTCACGCCGACGCCGAGGACGGGATGCCCGACGCCGGGCGCGCACTGAGCAAGAAAGGGCTGAAGCAGGCGAAGCAGGTGGCGCAATGGCTCAGGCCCCGGCTGCAGGACAAATGTCTGGTCCTGGCCAGCCCGGCCAAACGCGCACAGCAAACCGCAGCCGCGCTGGATATGCCGTACACCACGGAGCCGCGCATCGGCGTGCAGACCGACATCGCCGATCTTATCGCCGCGAGCAACTGGCCCAAACGCGCGGGCATGGTCGTTCTCGTCGGACACCAGCCAACGCTGGGACGGCTTGCCGCATCGCTGCTTGCGGGCCAGCCTGCGGACTGGACTATCAGGAAAGGCGCGCTTTGGTGGTTTTCGGAGCGCGCCGGCGAAACCATACTGCGCGCGGTTGTCAGTCCCGACTTGCTTTAACCTCTCGATCTTCGTTGCCGATGTCGCCGGCTCAAGCCGCTTTGGCAGCGGTATCGCGCAGCGGCTTCAATTCCAGGCGCAGCCCGATCGATTTCCATTCGTCCGCCTCATCGGCAAGCGCCGCCGCGCTCAGGGGGCGCTGCTCCAGCAGGTCCTCCGGCAGCATCAGGCGAAAACCGCTCTCGGTCAATTGGCAGCCAAGCCGCGGCAAATCGAAATCGGTGCGGCTGCGGCAAAACAGGCTCGCCAGACGCAGGCAAAACACCAGATCCCAGTCGCCCGGGACCGGACTCAGGTCCTGCAGTTTGGCCAGCTTGCCGCGGTGGGCGAGTGCCAGCCGCGCGAGTTGGGACTGTTCCATGCGCGAAAATCCCGGCATGTCGGCGTTGGCGATGACATAGGCGGAGTGCTTGTGGTAACCGTTATGGGCGATGGATATGCCGATCTCGTGCAAAGCGGCGGCCCAGGCGAGCATCTGTTCTGCGTTCGGGTCGGCACCGGCGTCGCGCAGATGGCGATACAGCCTCCCCGCAAGTTCAGCCACGCGCTGCGCCTGGGCGGTATCGACGTGGTAGCGGCGCATGAAGTGGCGCACCGTGACCTCGCGCATGTCGTGCTTTTGCACGCGGCCCAGCAGGTCGTAGAGCACACCCTGGCGCAGGGCGGCGTCGGACACGCTCACATGTTCGATGCCAAGCTCGGCAAACGCGGCGCACATGATGGCCACGCCGCCCGGGAGTATGGCCGCGCGGTCCTCGCGCAGGCCGGGCAATGCCAAGCGCCCGACCGCGCCCGCCTTGACCAGGGCGCTCCTCAACTTGTCCAGGCCCGGCGCCGAGATGCCGTGCTCGCTCCAGCCGTTGGCTTCCAGGACGGCAGCGATCGAGCGCGCAGTGCCGGACGAGGCGACGACCTCGGCCCAACCGTGCCGGGTGTACTGCTTGACGATGGTCTGCAGCTCGTTCCTTGCCGCAAGCTCGGCCTGCTTGAACGCGGACTTCTCTATCCTGCCGTCGGGGAAGTATTTCATGCTGAAGCTGACACAACCCATGTACAGGCTGTCCATAAGCTCCGGCTGCACGCCGATGCCTATGATGAACTCGGTCGAGCCGCCGCCGATGTCCATCACCAGGCGCTTGTCCCGGCTCAGCGGCAGGCCATGCGCCACGCCCAGATAGATCAGGCGCGCCTCCTCGCGTCCCGCGATGATTTCGATCGGGAAACCCAGGGCTTCCTTGGCCTCGGCCAGGAACTGACGCGAATTCTTCGCCACGCGCAGCGTGTTGGTGCCGACCACGCGCACCGCTTCGGCGGGAAAACCGCGCAAACGGTCGGAGAAACGCCGCAGCGCGTCCAGCGCCCGCACCTGGGTGGCGCGGTCTATGCGCTTGTCGCGCGTCAGACCCGCGCCCAGGCGCACCGGCTCGCGCAGGCCGTCGAGCAGGTAGATCTGCTCATCGACGATGCGGCCGATCTGCAGGTGAAAGCTGTTGGAGCCCAGGTCGACCGCGGCAAGCGTCTCGTATTGCATGGCGCGGTTACCTTAGCATCAGGAACCTGGACACGCAATCAAAATGCCCGAGCCAAGCCGGAGCGCACGCCGCGTCGAACAAACACGGCCCCGCGTATGCGCCGGCTATTCGATCCGAGGGTACTGCCGGCGCGCCGGTGCTAGCGCAGTAATATATGTTGCACCTTGCGCTTGCTGCGAATCGGTTAATATTCGGACGATACTCCGAGGCTGAACCCACGCCGTGATTGTCAAGAAGCCAGATCCAATGCAGGCCGCGCAGGCGCCGTTCCTCAACCGGGAAATCGGCATCCTGGAGTTCAACCGCCGCGTGTTGGCGCAGGCCGAGGACGCGGATACGCCCTTGCTCGAACGCCTGCGTTTTCTTTGCATCGTCAGCAGCAACCTGGACGAATTCTTCGAGATCCGCGTCGCCGAGCTGAAGGAGACGATCAGCGTCAATCTGCCCAGCACCGGGACGGACAACATGAATCCGCGCGACGTGTTTGCCGCGGTCAGCCGCATCGCGCACGAGCTGGTGGGGCGCCAGTACCGGCTTCTCAACGAGCATATCCTGCCCGAGCTGGAGAAAGCCGGCGTACGCTTCCTGCGCCGCAACGATTTGAACGACGCGCAGCGCGCCTGGATGCGCGACTATTTCTTCAACGAAATGATGCCCGTGCTCACGCCGATCGGCCTGGATCCGGCGCATCCCTTCCCGCGCGTGTTCAACAAAAGCCTGAATTTCGCGGTCGAACTCGAAGGCCGCGATGCCTTCGGCCGCGCCTCCCGCGCCGCCATCGTGCAGGCGCCGCGCATTCTGCCGCGGATGATCCCCTTGCCGCGCGGACTGCAGCCGCGCAAGGAACAGAGCTTCGTCTTCCTCTCCTCGGTCCTGCACGAACACGCGACCGAGCTGTTCGCGGGCATGAGCGTGCGCGGCTGCTACCAGTTTCGCGTAACCCGCAACAGCGATCTGTTCGTGGACGAAGAGGAAGTGAAAAACCTGCGCACCGCGCTGCAGGGTGAACTGCCGCAGCGCAATCTGGGCGCCGCGGTGCGCCTGGAAGTCGCCGACAACTGCACCCAGGGCATGGCCGAATTCCTGCTGCAGCAAACCGGTCTCGGCGCCGAGGACCTGTACCAGGTGAACGGTCCGGTCAATCTGGTGCGGCTGATGCAGATTCCCGAACTCGTCGAGCGGCCCGATCTGCAGTTCCCGCCGTTCCGTCCCGGTCGCCCGGCGGCTCTGGCGAAACGCGCCGACATTCTCAGTGCAGTGCGCAAGGGCGACGTGCTGCTGCACCACCCGTTTCAGTCGTTCACGCCGGTGGTCAGCTTCATACAGGAAGCCGCCAGGGACCCACAGGTCGTCGCGATCAAGCAGACGGTCTATCGCATCGGCACCGATTCGGCCATCATGGAAGCCTTGATCGAGGCCGCCAGCAACGGCAAAGAGGTCACCGTGGTGGTGGAACTGATGGCGCGCTTCGAGGAAGAAGCCAACATCAACTGGGCCGAGCGGCTGGAGGAAGTCGGCGCGCACGTGGTCTATGGCGTGGTCGCGCACAAGACCCATGCCAAGATGGCGATGGTGGTACGGCGGGAGGATGGCAAGCTGCGCCGCTATGTGCACCTGGGCACCGGCAATTACCATGCGCGCACCGCGCGCCTTTACACCGACTTCGGCCTGCTCACCTGCAACCAGGACATCTGCGCCGACGTCAACGAAGTATTCAAGCAACTCACCGGCCTGGGCAAGGCCGGGACGCTGCACCATCTGTGGCAGGCTCCGTTCACCCTGCACGCGAAAGTGATCGCCGCGATCAAGAACGAGACCCGGCTCGCGACGGCAGGCAAGCCGGCGCGCATCATCGCGAAAATGAATGCCTTGCTCGAGCCGACGGTGATCAATGCGCTGTACGCGGCTTCACAGGCCGGCGTGCGCGTCGACCTGATTGTGCGCGGCGTATGCGCGCTGCGCCCCGGCGTGCCCGGATTGTCAGAGCACATCCGGGTGCGCTCCATCGTCGGCCGCTTTCTCGAGCACACGCGCATTTTCTATTTTCACAACGGCGGCAAGGAGCAGGTGTATTTGTCGAGCGCCGACTGGATGGACCGCAACTTCTTCCGCCGCGTCGAACTGTGCTTTCCCGTGCTCGACAAGAAACTCAAGCAGCGCGTCATCAAGGAGGGGCTCAAGCACTACCTCAAGGACAACCGCCAGGCCTGGGACATGGACGCCGAAGGCCATTACGCGCGCAAGAATCCGCGCGGCACCCTGCCGCGCTCGGCACAAATGACGCTGCTGGGCGATCTCTCACACGAGTGACTTCGGGCGAGCGGGATCCGCTGCGGCCGCGCTTCGCCTCGGGGCATGCGCCTGCAAGGTCCAATCGCGCCGCGTTATTGCCATGATGGCCGCCAAGGCTCGCGCATGGTCATTCCGCTGGTCATTTCGATCAGCCTGTGAGATACCCATCTTCCGCTCTGTCACCATCAATTCTCCTCGACTGCTCTTCGGGGTCGGCGCAGCGGGCACAAGATAACCGCTGGAAGTGACACTCCGTTGACGAAAATGTGAACTTTCGCGGCATGCGCGCGTATCGCGGGCTTCTGCGCGCCGGTTTGACCTGGGACAAAAGGCGCAGCACTGCCCGATGGCATCATGACCGCCCGGGCATAGCGGAGCGCCGCGCAAATTCGAGGAGAATCCAGATGAGCAGAGAAGTCGTGTTGGTGAGCGGTGTGCGCACCGCAATCGGTGATTACGGCGGCGGACTGAAAGATATCGCGCCGACCGAACTCGCGGCGAGGGTTACGCGCGAAGCGGTGGCGCGCGCCAAGATCGATCCGGCCGAAGTCGGCCACGTGGTGTTCGGCAACGTGATTCATACCGAGCCCAAGGACATGTACCTGTCGCGCGTGGCCATGATCAACGCGGGCCTCGCGCACCACACCCCGGCGATGACGCTCAACCGCCTGTGCGGCAGCGGCATGCAGGCCATCGTCAGCGCCGCGCAAGCCATCCTGCTCGGCGATGCCGACATAGCGTTGGCTGGCGGCGCCGAGTCGATGAGCCGCGGCGGCTACCTGATGCCGGCGCTGCGCTGGGGCCAGCGCATGGGCGACGGCGGCACCGTGGACATGATGGTGGGCGCGCTCACCGATCCGTTCGATACGGTGCACATGGGCATCACCGCTGAAAACGTCGCAGAGAAATGGAACGTCACGCGCGCGCAGCAGGACGAATTCGCGGTCGAAAGCCACCGCCGCGCGATCAACGCGATACAAAAAGGCTACTTCAAGGAGCAGATCCTGCCGATCGAGCTGAAGACGCGCAAGGGCGTCATCGTATTCGACACCGACGAGCACCCACGCGCCGACGCGAGCATCGAAGGCATGACCAAGCTCAGGGCCGCATTCAAGAAGGACGGCTCCGTCACCGCGGGCAACGCCTCCGGCATCAACGACGGCGCGGCGGCGCTGGTGTTGATGGAAGCCGGCGCCGCGGCGAAAAAAGGCCTGAAGCCGATGGCGCGGATGCTTGCCTACGGCCATGCCGGCGTCGACCCCAAGTACATGGGCATAGGCCCCGTGCAGGCGGTGCAGACAGCGCTCGCGCGCGCGGGTCTCAAGGTGAGCGACATGGACGTGGTCGAATCGAACGAGGCCTTTGCGGCACAGGCCTGCGCCGTGGCGAAGGAGCTGCAATTCGACCCGGCGAAAACCAACCCCAACGGGGGCGCCGTCGCGCTGGGCCACCCCATCGGCGCCACCGGTGCGCTGCTCACGGTCAAGGCACTATACGAACTGCAGCGCAGCGGCGGACGCTATGCCCTCGTGACCATGTGCATCGGCGGCGGGCAAGGCATCGCCGCGGTGTTCGAGCGCACGTGAAGCCAGGCGATGAAAAGTATCCTGCAAAACGATCCCAAGTTCGTCGCCACTTCTGCCGGGAACGCAATATAATGCGCCCGGTCGCCGCTGTTGCCTTCACTCTGCTCAAGAGTACGGCGCTCGTCTGCGGCCGACGCGGCGCCGGCAGCACAAACGGCAATCTCAGGAAGATCCAAATGCCACAGCTCTACCACAACTCCGATCAGGAAGCGCAGCACCTGAAAGCGATGGAGACGCTCGCGACCGAAACCGGCCACGAGTTCGCCGTAGTGAAGCAGGTATACGAACAGGAACTTGCCCGACTGCAGGCGGAGGCGCACGTCACGGAATTCGTGTTGCTGCTTTCCTCCAGACGGACGCGGGAAGCGTTGCGCAGACCGGCAAAAGGCGGTAACTCGCAGCCGGTTGCGGCCTAGCTGGCGTTACTTACCGGTGGGCTCGAATGTCGCTTGACTGCCGCGATTGCGGCGCGTGCTGCGCCTACTCCGAGTCCTGGCCGGCGTTCATCGGTGATGGCGACGGCGCGGACATCCCGGATGAACTAATCGACGTCGATCACGGCCGCATGTTGTGCCATGGAAGCCGATGTGCCGCGCTGGTGGGCAAGCTCGGCATCGAAACCCGCTGCAGCGTCTATGCAAGCCGGCCCCTGGTGTGCCGTGAGTTCCAGGCCGGCTCGGAAGACTGCATTTCGGTTCGCCGCGAATTCAGGCTGGCCGCGCCGTAAGCTCAGGCCTGCAGTTTCCACGATCCTGCCTATCCGGCGCTGAGCCAAAGCGCGAAAACCTGGCTGATTCGCCGCATCAAAGCGCCGCCTGCATGCGGTCGACGATGGTCCGGAGGATCTTGACGCGCGCGAAATACTTGTCCTCGGCCTCGATCACGGTCCAGGGCGCGATCTCGCTGCTGGTGCGGTCTATCATGTCGCATACCGCCTGCTCGTATTCGCCCCATTTCTTGCGGTTGCGCCAGTCCTCCTCGGTAATCTTGAAGCGCTTGAAGCTGGTCTTCTGCCGCAGTGTGAAGCGCTTCAATTGCTCGTCCGCGGTGATCTGCAGCCAGAATTTGCACACGATCGCGCCGCCGCGCGCGAGCTGCTCCTCAAAATCGTTGATCTCGCTGTAGGCGCGCATCCAGTCGGCGACGCCGCAAAAACCCTCGACGCGCTCCACCAGCACCCGCCCGTACCAGGAGCGATCGAAAATGGTAATGCGCCCGTGCCGCGGCGCATGGCGCCAGAAGCGCCACAGATAGGGCTGCGCGCGCTCTTCCTCGGTCGGCGCCGCGACCGGCACCACCTGGAAATGGCGCGCGTCGATGGCGCCGGTGATGCGCCTGATCGCCCCGCCCTTGCCCGCCGCGTCCGAGCCCTCGAACAACAGGATCAGCGAGTTGTTCTTGAAATACTTCTTATTGCGCGACAGCAGGTTCAGTCGCCCCTGCCATTTCTCCAGCTGGGTTTCGTATTTTTCCTTGGCGAGCTTCTGCGTCATGTCCAGGTCGCGCAGCAGCCCGAGGTTGTCCATCTCGGGCAGCGGCGGCACCTGCACCCGGCGCTCCTTGTAGTTGCTTTTCTCCAGCCGCTTTTTCATCGCATCGAGCAACATTTTGCCCACGGTGAGGCTGCGATAGCGCGCGTCCACGCCCTCGACCACCGTCCACGGCGCGCTGGCGTTGCTGGTCTCGCGCAGCGCGCGCTGGGACACCGTGCGGAAGACGTCGTACATCTTGAACCGGTCCCAGTCGAGCTTGGTCACGCGCCAGCGCGTGAGCGGATCCTTCTCCAGCTCCTGCATGCGCTGTTTCTGCTGCTTCTTCGAGAGGTGAAACCAGAACTTCAGCAGCAGCACGCCCTCGTCACAGAGCATCTTTTCGAAGCGCACGATTTCTTCCAGACTGCCCTTGAGCGCAGCGTCGTCGGTCCGCCCCAGCACCCGGTTCACGATCGGGTAGGTGTACCATGAGCCGAACATAATGCCTATCTTGCCCTTGGGCGGCAGCTCGCGCCAGAAGCGCCACATGCGCGGCCGCTCCGCTTCCTCGTCCGAGGGATCGCCGAAGGCGCGCGTCTGGATATGGCGCGGATCCATCCACTCGTTGAGCAGGTTGACGGTCTCGCCCTTTCCCGCACCGTCCACCCCGCCGATCAGGATCAGCACCGGGAATTTCTTTGCCTGCGCGAGGTCGAACTGCGCGTTGAGCAGCGCCTCGCGCAGCTTGGGCTCCTGCCTGGCATAGACCTGTTTCGAGACTTTGTGGCCCAGCTCTGCGGATTCGAACATGACTACCCCCTTTTCGGAATTTGCTTGTAATTACCTCCAGAACGGCTTCTGCCGCTGCCAGTGTTTCCACGCCCGCGACAGCGCATCGAGCTGCAGGTGCGTGCTGGCCGCGCTCCAGCCCTGGATCATTCCGGCGACGCGCGCATCGGGCGCACGCGCACCCGCCAGCGCTTCTTCCAGCAAGCGCAGCATGGTCGCCGCGTCGTTCAGGCCACCGAGCACGTCCTGCATCGCCGCGAGCGACTGGATGTAAGGCCGCACGCGCCGCTTCGGGTAGAGTGCAGCGAAAAATTCCACCGCATAGCGCAGCTTCTTCGCCGCAATGCGCAGGCGATGGCGCGCAGCGGGGTCCAAATCCCGCAGCTGCTTGCCGCGCCTTTTTAGAGTAAGGGCGCGCTGCTGCAGCACTCCAGCGGCAAAGCCGCCCACCGGCAGCGCAAGCGCCGGCTGCTCCCGCATCCACGCGCCCTCGGCCAACAGCCGCCCGAATTCCAGCCACATTCGCTGCCAGGCGGGCGAGGCGACCATCGCCTGCGCAGCGCGCAACTGCGTGCCGCGCAGGCGGTCGCAGCGCCGCTCGAACGCCGCCACCGCGGCTTCGTCGCCGCGCTGCGAGCGCAGCGCGCGCAGCATTTCGTGCACGAACACGTCCCAGTCGCGCGCCTTCCCCAGCGTCTGGCTTTGCTCACGCAACTGGTCCATGAGCGGTGCGAATGCGGGCTGCGGTATCACCGTCTTGAACAGACTGAAGCAGGCGCGCAGGCGCCGCAGGGCGACGCGCAGCTGGTGCAGATACTCCGGATCCTTGCCTGCCAGAAAACCGCTTTCGTTCGCCTGCAAGTGGGCGATGCAGCTGTGCACGATGGCGGAAAACGCCGCACCCACGCTGCCTTGCGGGTCGAGCCCGGGCGCCGCTGCCTTGACCGGGCGCATCGGCAGTCCGCGCGCAAGCGCGTAGCCGCGCTCGGCTTTGCTCGCGTGGCCAAGGCGCAGCGGCAGTCGCTCGGCCAATTCCAGCGCAAGCTCGAACAGGCGCACCGGACTGCCGGCGAGAAGTTCGATCTCGGCCTCGCTGATCGCGGCCGCGCGCCTGCCGCTGCGGACCTCGCCGCTGTCCAGGCACAGTTCGGCCAGGCTGCCGTCGGCGAAACCCAGGCGCACGCGCGTACGCCTGAAATCGGTCGCGAAAACCGGGCCGAGCGCCGCGCGCAGCCGCGCGGCGCGAAACACTTTGGCTTGCGGCGTGGTGGCGAGCAGGCCGAAGTCGAGCGCCTCGCCCGGCAGCGGCCACTCCCACTCCTCGCGCAGGTGCAGACCGGCCGCGGACTGGCCCTCGGTTTTCAGGGTCTGCAGCCAGCGCCGGCCGTCCGAGCGCAATCTCAGCCCCAGGCCCGCGCGCAGCAAGGCGTGATCGGCGGTGTCGTAATAGATGCTGTGAACGCGGCGGGTCGAGGCGCGCCCTTGCTGCAGCGCCTTGATCCGCGGATCGCGGCGCAGCCGGCGCAGATCCCGCGGCGCCAGCAACAGCTTGAGTTCGATTTCCACTAGCGCCTGCTCGCGCTGAGCACGCCCTGCACTTCCTTCACCTGCGCGAGCGTGCGCTGCAACTGCTCCAGACCGGAAATCTCGACCGTGAACGACATACGTGCCGTATGCTGCTTCGATTGGGTGTTGACCCCGGTGACATTGATTTTCTCGCGCGACAGCACTTCCGAAATATCGCGCAGCAGACCCTGGCGGTCTTGGGCCTGCACCACGATGTCGACCGAAAACACGCCATCCTTTTGCCCACCCCAGTCGGCGTCGATCATGCGCTCGGGCTGCAGCTCGGCCAGGCGCTGCAGGTCGCGGCAGTTGCGCCGGTGGATCGACACGCCGCGGCCGCGGGTGACGAAGCCGGCGATGGGGTCGGGCGGCGCCGGCCGGCAGCACTTGGCCAACTGCGTCAGCAGCTTGTCCATGCCGACCACGAGGATGCCGCCGTCCTTGGCGTCCGCCTTGCTCTTGCCGGTTATCACGGAGTCCGCGGGCTCCTCGGCAGGCTCCGCGCCCCGCAGCGCGGTCTGCAACAGCTTCGTCCCGACTTCCTCGCGCCCGGCGGCCGCGAACAGCTCCCCGCTCTTGGCGTAGCCGAGCTGCTGCGCCAATTGGTCCAGATTGGCGCCGGTCATGCCTTCGCGCTGCAGTCCGCGCTCGACCAGGGCGCGTCCCTGGGCGACGGTCTCCGCCAGCGCCTGCGTGTTGAACCACTGCCGCACTTTGCTGCGCGCGCGCGAACTGCGGATGTACCCCAGCGCCGGATTCATCCAGTCACGGCTCGGGCCTCCGGTCTTGGCGGCGACAATCTCCACGCGCTGGCCGTTGGCGAGCTTGTAGTTGAGCGGCACCATCGCGCCGTCGACCTTGGCGCCGCGGCAGTGGTGGCCCAGATCGGTATGCAAGTGGTAGGCGAAATCCACCGGCGTCGATCCCTGCGGCAGATCCAGCACCCGCCCTTGCGGCGTGAGCACGTAGACCGTGTCGTCCAGCGCGGTGCGCTTGAACTGCTCGACCCAGTCCGCCGAGCCGGCGACGTCGTCGCGCCAGGCGAGCACCTGCCGCAGCCAGGCGATCTTTTCGTCGAAGGGATCCGGCCGCCCGGCACCCTTCCCCGCACCCGCCTCCTTGTAGCGCCAGTGCGCGGCCACACCCAGCTCGGCATGGCGGTGCATCTCGTGGGTGCGGATCTGCACCTCCAGCGCGCGCCCGTCAGGGCCGACCACCGCCGTGTGCAGCGAACGGTAGTCGTTGCCTTTCGGGCGCGAGATGTAATCGTCGAACTCTTTCGGGATCGGCGTCCACAGGTTGTGCACAACGCCCAGCGCGGTATAGCAGTCCTTCACCGAGTCGACCAGCACGCGCAGGGCGCGCACGTCGTAGAGTTCGGAGAAGTCCAGGTTCTTGCCGCGCATCTTGTTGTAGATGCTGTAAATGTGCTTGGGCCGGCCCACAACTTCGGCGCGAATGCCGATAGCGCGCAATTCGGCCTCGAGCGCGCCCACCGCATCGGCGATGAAGCGCTCGCGCTCGACGCGTTTCTCATCCAGCATGGACGCGATTTTCTTGTACAGCCCGGGCTCGAGGTAGCGAAACGCGTAGTCTTCGAGTTCCCACTTGAGTTGCCAGACGCCCAGGCGGTTGGCGAGCGGCGCGTAGATGTCCAGTGTTTCCTGCGCGTAGGGCCGGCGCAGTTCGTCGGACGAACGTGACATGAAGCGCAGCGTCTGCGTGCGGCTTGCCAGGCGCAGCAGCACCACGCGTATGTCCTCGACCATGGCGAGCAGCATTTTGCGCAGCACCTCGGCCTGCGAGCTATGCGCCGCGCCGCCTTCCTGCCCCGCCAGGCTGCGCGTGATCACGCGCAGCCGGTTGAGTTTGGCGATGCCCGCCACCAGTCCCGCGACCGCGGGTCCGAAATCTGCAGCGAGCTTGTCATCGCTGTCGGCCAGATACTGCGGCGCCGCGAACAGCATGCCCGCGACGCGCGTTTCCGCGTCCAGCCGCAGCGCCGCGAGCGAAGCGGCCAGGCCCAGCGCGTGCTCCAGCGCCGGCTCCCCGGTGCCGAGCCGCTTGTCAGCGTACATGGATAGCGCCAACTCGCCGGCGCGGCGCAGGCGCTCGGCATCGGCTTCGGGCAAACCGGCGGCGATCGAGTCCAGCGCCGGTAAGGCCAAATCGGCTTGCACAGCCTGCGACACGGTAGCCATGGCCAAATTATATAGCCCCCGCGCCAGTGCCGGCCGTGAGCAAACGCAAATCGGCGATAATTGCCTGATGTCCGGATTCTTCAGGAACTTGCACCGAAAGCGCGTGCTGCGCCGCCTCGTGCTGAACGAGGCGCTCTGGCAGCACGTAACCCGCAGCCTGCCCTTCCTGCGCGGGCTGACGCCCGAAGAATGGCGGCGTTTGAAGGATTACGCCGTGCTGTTTCTGGACGAAAAGGAGATGTACGGCGCGCGCGGTTTCGTCCCCACCGATGCGGTGCGCCTTTCGATCGCGGTTCAGGCCTGCCTGCCCATCCTGCATCTCGGCATGGACGCCTACCGCGACTGGGTGGGCATCGTCATCTATCCGGGCGAATTCAAGGTGCAGCGCGAGGAAACGGACGAGAGCGGCGTGGTGCACGAATACGACGACGCGCTCTCCGGCGAAGCCTGGCCCGGCGGGCCGGTGATCCTGTCCTGGCAAGACATCAAGCTCGGCGGCGCCGGCTATAACGTCGTCATCCACGAATTCGCGCACAAGCTGCACATGCGCCGCGGCGACATGGATGATTTTCCGCTACCGCAGGCGCACATGGATCGAGAGCAGTGGCTTTCGGCCTGGGATGCGGCATACAACGAATTCTGCACCCAGGTCGAACGCGGCATCGACACCTTGATCGACCCTTATGCGAGCGAGCAGCCGGCGGAATTCTTCGCCGTGCTGTCCGAGGCTTTCTTCACCCTGCCGCTGGCGGTGCGTTCGCTCTACCCCGAGCTGTATGCCCAGTTGGCGCTGTTCTACAAGCAAGATCCCGCTGCGCGGCTGCCGCAGCCATCGGACGATACTACTGGAGCAGATCCGCGTTAGTCTGATCCTTGTCGAGCAGCGCAATTTTCACCGGCTGGACCCGCCAGATGTCGCGGCAATACTCGCGGATGCTGCGGTCGGAAGAAAACATGCCCATGCGCGCGACGTTCAGAATGGACATGCGGGTCCATTCGTCGGTATTCCGATAGGCGGCGCTCACCCTGGCCTGGCAATCGACATACGAGCGGAAGTCCGCCAGCAGGCGATAGGCATCGCCGTGCAGGAGCGAGTCCACTATCGGACGGAACAGCTCGCGGTCGCCGCGGGAGAAGTGACCGTCGCGTATCAGATCGATCACCGCCTTCAGCTCGTCGTCGTTGCGGTAGATCGCTTCGGGATCGTAGCCATTGCTCCAGCTGGCCTTCACCTCCTCCGCCGTCAGGCCGAACAGGAAAAAGTTCTCCGCGCCAACCTGTTCGCGAATCTCCACATTGGCGCCGTCCAGCGTGCCTATGGTGAGCGCCCCGTTCATCGAGAACTTCATATTGCCCGTCCCGGACGCTTCCTTGCCGGCAGTGGATATCTGCTCCGACAGCTCCGCTGCCGGATAGACGCGCTGGCCATTGGTGACGTTGTAATTGGGCAGGAACACCACCTTCAGTCGGTCTGCGACCGCCGGATCCTTGTTCACGACCTCGCCCACGGAGTTGATCAGCTTGATCATGAGCTTGGCAAAACGGTAGCCGGGCGCAGCTTTGCCGCCGAAGATGAAGGTGCGCGGCTGGATGTGCGCATCGGGGTCGGATTTGATGCGGTGGTACAGCGCCACGATGTGTAGCACGTTGAGATGCTGGCGCTTGTACTCGTGAATTCTCTTGACCTGAACGTCGAACAGGGAGTGCGGATCGATCGCGATGCCGGTCATGCGCCGCACGTAAGCGGCCAAGTCCTCCTTGACGGTGCGCTTGATGAAACGCCATTCGCGGCGAAAGCCCGAGTCCCCGCTGTAAGCCTCGATTTGGCGCAACTGCTCCAGGTCCCGGATCCAGCCGTCACCGATCGCTCCGCACAGGAAGCGCGTCAGGCGCGGGTTGGTCAGCGCGATCCAGCGCCTCGGCGTCACGCCGTTGGTGACGTTGCGGAATTTGTCCGGCCACAGCGCGTGGAAATCCGCGAGGACATCCTGCTTCAGCAGCTCGCTGTGCAGTGCGGCAACGCCGTTGATGGCATGGCTGCCCACGCTCGCGAGGTGCGCCATGCGCAGGTAGCGCTCGCCGGACTCGTCGATGATGGACAGGCGCGCCAGGCGTGCGTGGTCGTGGCCGAGTCGATTGCGAACCGCATCCAGAAAATGCGCGTTGATTTCGAGCACGATCTCCATGTGGCGCGGCAGCACGCGCGAGATCAGGCCGAGCGGCCAGCGCTCGAGCGCCTCGGGCAGCAGCGTGTGGTTGGTGTAGCCGAAGCATTGCCTGGTGATCGACCAGGCGCGGCTCCACTCGATGCCGTGCTCGTCGACCAGCAGCCGCATCAGCTCGGCAATGGCGATCGCCGGATGCGTGTCGTTCAACTGCACGGCGAACTTTTCGTGGAAGCGTTCCGGGGGAATCTTCTGGCCGCGCATGATGCGCAGCATGTCCTGCAGCGAGGCGGAGACGAAGAAATACTGCTGTTGCAGACGCAGTTCCTTGCCCTGGACTTGCTCGTCGTTCGGGTACAGCACCTTGCTGATGTTCTCCGACACGATCTTTTGCTGTACCGCGCCGTAGTAATCGCCGCGGTTGAACACGCTCACGTCGAAGGATTCCGGCGCCTCCGCGCGCCAAAGCCGCAGGGTATTGGCGGTGTTGTTGCGGTAGCCGAGGATAGGCGTGTCGTAGGGAATGCCCTTCACGGTTCGACCGGGCACCCAGCGCACACGGGCGCGGCCCTGCTGGTCGGTGTAGCGCTCCGTGTGTCCCCCGAGCTTCACTTCCACCGTCCACTCCGGTCGCGGGAGTTCCCAGGGGTTGCCGTTGCGCAGCCACTTGTCCGTTTGCTCCACCTGCCAGCCGTCGACCAGGGACTGGGCGAAAATGCCGAATTCATAGCGGATGCCGTAACCGAGCGAAGGTATTTCCAGCGTCGCCATGGAGTCCAGGTAGCAGGCCGCGAGCCTTCCTAAGCCGCCGTTGCCCAGCCCGGGCTCCTCCTCCTGGCCCACCAGCTCCTCGAAGGAGAGGCCCAGGTCGCGGATCGCTTCGCGCACCGGCTTCTCGATGCCGAGATTGATCAGATTGTTTACGAGATGCGGCCCGAGCAGGAACTCTGCGGAGAAATAGGCGACGGTGCGCGAACCCTGGCGCGTATAGGTGGACGCGGTGCTGATCCAGCGGCGCAGCAGCCGGTCGCGCACGGTGTAGGCGAGCGCCATGTAGTAATCGTGCTTGGATGCAAGCGCCGGGAATTTTCCCTGCACGTAGTACAGATTGTCGAGAAAGGCCCGCTTCAATGTCTCTTTGCCGAGACCGGTCCGGTCATCCTCGATTTCGGCCGGGTTTGCGGGGGATAGGGGGATGGCGCTCATGAATAAGAAATCGATTGTTGGTTTGGGGAGCGCGAAATTTAGCAGATTATCGACACCAAATGCGGAGCAATATATGTGCCACTGGCATGACGCTTGCATCAATCACTGAAACAGCGCCTTAAGAGCGGAAACTCAGGGAAAGGCGGCTGCACCGCACCAGAATGGGTTGGGTCCGCACTAAAACCATGCGTCAGGCGGGATCACAGCGAGTAAAGGCAGGGGAACATGGTGACCGACGAGAATGCTCATCACGGGGAACCCATGGTCCGGCTGACGCCCGATGATGTTGCGAACGACATACTCGGCCGCTTCGCGCATATCCCTATGGCGCTGGCCACACGCCGCAGGCGCCAGGTCGATACCGACGGCGATCTGTGGATGTCCGTCATCGAGGCCACCGTCCAGCCGCGCGCGTTCGCCTGAAGCCGCGCCGGCGCGTTGACCGGGAAAGCTCCCGCGCATTTTTGTGAGAAACTACGCCGGTCGTCGGCCGCGCGCCGCTGCCGCCACGGCGGCAAGGCAGGAACTTTCCCGCCGGAGCGCCCGCGGCAATAACCATCCCCCGCAACAGGAACCCATCGATGCAATACCTCCCCGAATTATTCGAGAACAACCAGGCCTGGGTGAAAGAGATTACCGACCGGGACCCCGATTTCTTTCGCCGCCTGGCGACGCTTCAGTCCCCGAAGTACCTCTGGATCGGCTGCTCCGACAGTCGGGTGCCGGCCAATGAGATCACCGGCCTGCAGCCGGGCGAAGTGTTCGTGCATCGCAACGTCGCGAACGCCGTCGTCCACACCGATCTGAACTGCCTCTCGGTGATGCAATTCGCCGTCGACGTGCTCGAAGTCGGCCACATCATCGTTTGCGGCCACTATGGCTGCGGCGGCGTGAGAGCGGCCTTGACCGGGGAGCGCCTCGGCTTGATCGACAACTGGCTGCGCCACGTGCAGGACGTGCGCGACAAGCATGCGCATCTGCTTACGCCGGGTATGGAACTGGCGGACCGCTGGGCGCGGCTGTGCGAACTGAACGTCATCGAGCAGGTCAGGCACGTGGCCCAGACCAATATCGTGCGCGACGCATGGACACGCGGACGGAAACTGACAATTCACGGCTGGATCTACGGCCTCAGCGACGGCAGGCTGCGCGATCTCGGTGTCTCCGTGGAGCGCGAGGGCGACGTGGAATCCGCATGCGCGAGCGGCCTAGAGCGACTGCGCTGAGCGTCATTCCGCATGGATAAACGCGGATCTTCGCTCCGACCCGCCGAAGATCCGCTTTTCCCGCGCAAGCCAAATTTGTAGCAATTGCGACATTGGCGGATTCGCGCCAATGTCGCCCCGGTGCGCGCTGCGGCGAATCCCATTGATCGGGAACAGCTTTTTCTGGGGCGAGCGCTTGGCACGCAAGTTGCGGATACCCTGTCAAACCTAAACCGCAGGGCAGCGCAGCATGCACACACCGGTGATCAACGACACCACGCTTCGCGACGGAGAGCAGACGCCTTCTGTTGAACAACTCTTGTTTTTAAGCGCACGGTGGCGGCGCAGGGTTCTCAGAGCTGGTGTGTTTCGAGGTTCGAGTGGCTGGGACGGCGGTTTTGGTTCGTTTGTTTGTTCTTATCCGGTTGCGCGCCTTGCGCTGCATCCCAAATTACCCCCGTCGCGCTCTTCGTCGGGTGCCCAATCCTGTCTCGTCGCGCTTCGCCTCTGGCAGCGAACGCGGCGCATTTTGGCAATCTTCCGAGACATCACCGAACACCGTTCAACGAACTTCAGACTCAGGACACTAGGAGTTCCGAGATAACCTGGCAATCGTCCTGCCGCGCAAACGCTTCGCGCAAGGCCGGGCTTACGATTCCTCCACGCGAATATCGGCGCGGCTGACCCATAGCGCGCCCAAGGTGCCGAGCGCTCCCGACAACAGATATAGGCCGACATAGCCGACGCCGAGGTACTCCGCGAGTGCCAGCGCCACCAGCGGCGCGAAGGCGGCGCCAAGAAGCCAGCCCAGATCCGAGGTGATCAGCGCTCCGGTGTAGCGGAAATAGCTGCGGAAGCTGGAGTTCACGGCGCCGGCAGCCTGGGCGTGGGAAAAACCGAGCAGGGCGAAGCCGAGGACGATGAACAGGTAGCCCTCCGTGATTCCCCCAGAGAGCAGCACTGGTGTCCAGCCGCTGTAGACGGCGATCAGGACTGCGAAGATCGCCAGCGTCCTCGGACGTCCGATGCGATCCGCGATCATGCCGGAAAGGATCATGCAGGGCACGGCCACCGCCGCGCCGATGATCTGGACGATCAGGAACGTCACGGTGGACTGTTTGGTAAAGAGAAGCGCCCAGGAGAGCGCGAAGATCGTGACCAGGTGGAATAACGCGTAACTCGCGAGCGGCACGAACGCGCCGAGCGCGATGTTGCGCCCTTGCATGCGCACCAACTCCCCAACCGGCGACGGATCGAGTTCGCGGCTCTTCATCGAGGCCGAAAACTCCGGCGTAATGACGAGCCTCAAACGCGCAAACAGGGCGACCACGTTGATCGCGAACGCGACGTAGAACGGGTAGCGCCAACCCCATTGGATAAACTCGGACGGCGAGAGGCTGGCTTGCAGATATGCGAACAGGGCCGCCGCAACGATGAAGCCTATCGGCGCGCCCAGCTGCGGAATCATCGCATACGAGCCGCGGCGGTCGGCCGGCGCGTTCAGCGCGAGCAGCGACGGCAAACCATCCCAACTGCCGCCGATTGCGAAGCCTTGACCAAGGCGCAGCACCACCAACAAAATGACCGCGGCATCCCCCAGCGACGCGTAGCCCGGGACGAAGGCGATGCCGGCCGTCGTGCTTCCCAGCAGGAACAGCGCGATCGTCAGCTTGGTGCCGCGACCGTAATGCTGGTGGAGCAGCTTGAAGAACAGCGAACCGATCGGCCGGCTGATGAAAGCCAGGGCGAAAATAGCGAAAGAGTAGAACGTGCCGTCCATCTGGCTCGCAAATGGAAAGAACACCGACGGGAAAACGAGGACACAGGCGATTCCGAACACGAAGAAATCGAAGAACTCGGAGATGCGGCCGATCACGACCCCAATCGCGATGTCCCCCGGCGAAACGTCGTGATCACGCGCGGATCTGGTCCGTCCAAGAGAAGGGGAATGAATGGTTGGATTTGCCTGAATGATGGACATGACATCGCCTGATCGCAACGATGCTCATATAATACTATCTTTCCAGATGCAAACAGATGTGGCTTGTCCTTGAAAGTTCCCCGTAGTTGTCTGTTGGCACCTTTGGCGCTGATGCTCGGCGGTTGCAATATGGTTCTCTTGCATCCGGCAGGTGCGGTTGCGATGCGGCAGAGCGATATGATGATCGCCTCGGTCGTGCTGATGCTGCTGATCATCGTGCCGGTGCTGATTGCCATCGCGGTCGTCGCCTGGCGCTACCGCGCAGCGGCGAAAAGCGCCGCGTATGACCCCGAATGGGAGCATTCGACGAAGCTCGAACTCGTGGTTTGGGCGGCGCCGCTGCTGATCGTCATCGCGCTCGGCGCGATGACGTGGATAGGCACGCACCAGTTGGATCCCTATCGTCCGGTCAGTTCCGCCGATTACCGCAACGCCGTGTCCGAGAATGCCAAGCCGCTCAGAGTCAACGTGGTGTCGCTCGACTGGAAGTGGCTGTTTTTTTACCCCGACTACGGCATCGCCACGGTGAATCAGATGGCGGCGCCGGTCAACGTGCCGATCGAGTTCAGGCTCACCTCCACAACCATGATGAACTCTTTTTTCGTTCCGGCGCTGGTGGGTCAGATCTACACCATGCCCGGCATGCAGACGCAACTGCATGCGGTGATCAATAAGCCTGGCGATTACAAGGGGTTCTCGGCCAACTACAGTGGGTCGGGTTTCACCGACATGCGATTTCGTTTTCTTGGCATGAGCGATGCCGGTTTCAAGCAATGGGTCGCTCAGATTAAGGCCGGTGGCGGCGATCTCGATCGCTCGGCCTACGAGAAGCTCGCGCAGCCGAGCCGCGCGGAACCGGTCCATCGCTATGCAAGCTATGAGCAAGATCTCTACACCCGGATTCTCAACCGCTGCGTGGATCCCAAGCAGATGTGCATGGGCCGGATGATGGCGATTGACGCCGCTGGCGGCCGCCCCCTATCCGGGGACTGACGCCTCCAGCCACCCGTCGACGCACGACGCACGACGCCGAAGACATGGGCAAGGCTTCGACGAACTGATTCAGTTAGAAAGGTCATTGACGATGCACGACCGTTCCGCATTATTGCATTTTGTGTTCGGACGCTTGACCTGGAGCGCCATCCCCTACGACAGCCCGATCCTGGTCGGGACCTTCATCGTCGTCGCTGTGACTGGAATCATGTTGCTCGGAGCCCTGACGTATTACGGAAAATGGGGCTATTTGTGGCACGAATGGTTCACGAGCATTGATCACAAGAAGATCGGCATCATGTACATCGTGCTCGCCGTCGTGTTGCTGCTACGGGGCTTTGCCGACGCCGTCATGATGCGCTCCCAGCAGGCCATCGCCTTCGGCAGCAATATGGGGTACCTGCCGCCGCACCACTACGATCAGATTTTCACAGCGCACGGCGCCATCATGATCTTTTTCGTTGCGATGCCATTCGTCGTCGGACTGATGAACTTCGTCATGCCGATGCAGATCGGCGCGCGGGACGTCGCCTTCCCGTTCCTGAACAATTTCAGCTTCTGGATGACCGTCGCCGGCGCGGTACTGTTCATGCTGTCGCTGTTCATCGGTGACTTTGCGCGCACGGGTTGGCTCGCGTATCCGCCGGTGTCGGAGTTGGCGCAGAGCCCGGGGGTCGGCGTCGACTATTACATCTGGGGCTTGCAGATCGCGGGCGTCGGGACGCTGCTGTCGGGGATCAACATGGTCGTGACCATCCTCAAGATGCGCGCGCCCGGCATGACCCTGATGAAAATGCCGATTTTCACGTGGACAGCGTTGTGCACCAACGCCCTGATCATCGCGGCCTTTCCGATCCTCACGGCATCGCTCGCGCTCCTGTCGATGGATCGCTACCTCGGCACGCATTTCTTTACCAGCGATCTCGGCGGCAACGTGATGATGTATATCAACCTGATCTGGATCTGGGGGCATCCGGAGGTCTACATCCTGATCCTGCCGATGTTCGGCGTGTACTCGGAAATCGTCGCGACGTTCTCGGGCAAGCGTCTGTTCGGTTACTCGTCGATGGTCTACGCGACCGTCGCCATAATGATTCTGTCTTACCTGGTCTGGCTGCACCATTTCTTCACGATGGGCTCGGGTGCGGACGTCAATTCCTTCTTCGCCCTGGCGACGATGATTATCTCGATTCCGACCGGCGTTAAGATCTTCAACTGGTTGTTCACGATGTACCGCGGCCGCGTCCGCTTCGACGTACCCATGCTGTGGACGATGGGTTTTCTGTTCACTTTCACGATCGGCGGCATGACCGGCGTGATGTTGTCGGTGGCCCCGGCCGACTTCCTGCTCCACAACAGCCTGTTCCTGGTCGCGCATTTTCACAACGTGATCATCGGCGGCGTGGTGTTCGGCGCGTTTGCCGGCATCAACTATTGGTTTCCGAAGGCCTTCGGATTCCGGCTCGACCCGTTCTGGGGGAAAGTATCCTTCTGGTTTTGGCTGGTAGGCTTCTGGGTCGCGTTCACGCCCTTGTACGTGCTCGGCCTGATGGGCGTGACCCGCCGGCTCAGCCACTTCACGGACCCGAGCCTGCAGATCTGGTTCCAGATCGCAGCGCTCGGCGCATTCATGATTCTGTTGGGTATTGTGGCGTTTCTTATTCAGATCGTCGTCAGCATCCGCAACCGCGAAGCGCTGCGCGATCACACCGGAGACCTCTGGGACGGCCGTACCCTGGAATGGTCGACGTCGTCGCCGCCGCCGCAATACAACTTCGCGTTCACCCCGAGGGTTCACGAGCGCGACGCCTGGACGGACATGAAGCAGCGCGGCTACAAACGGCCGACGGAAGGCTTCAAACCGATCCACATGCCGAAGAACACGGGCGCGGGTGTCATCCTGGCGGCATTGGCCTTTGCCTGCGGCTTCGGCCTCATCTGGTACATGTGGTGGCTGGCAGCGGCGTCGTTCGCGGCCCTCGTCGCCGTGGCGATCGGGCACAGCTTCAACTACCACCGTGATTACCATATTGCGGCGGAAGAAGTGGTCCGCGTCGAACAGGCCTATAGTCGGCAACTATCGGCACAGGTTTCCGCATCATGAATACGACTGCACTCGATACTGTAAATTCGCCCGCGCCGGAGTTCTACTGCGCGGAAGAGCCGCATCCGGAAAACGGCACATTGCTGGGCTTCTGGATCTATCTGATGAGCGACTGTTTCATCTTCGCGTCGCTCTTCGCCTGCACTGCGGTTCTAGGCACCAACTACGCGGCCGGACCGTCCGGCAAGGACGTGTTCGACCTGACGGGATTGGCGATCAACACCGCGATGTTGCTGCTCTCTTCGGTGACATTTGGCTTTGCGATGCTGGAGATGGCCAGGGACCGCAAGC
Organism: uncultured Enterobacteriaceae bacterium; assembly: GCA_964601155.1. Taxonomy (GTDB): domain Bacteria; phylum Pseudomonadota; class Gammaproteobacteria; order Burkholderiales; family SG8-39; genus 2-12-FULL-64-23. Next base: position 5,509 of record CAZRMO010000037.1, on the reverse strand, counting down.
GGGCGACGCTCGTCTGGCTGGCGGTGGCCGGATTGTTCGCGGCGGCTTTCGTCGGACTCGAGGTCAGCGAGTTCAGCCACTTGGTCATGGAGGGCGCCGGGCCGGATCGCAGCGCGTTCCTCTCCTCGTTCTTTACCCTAGTGGGAACCCACGGCTTGCACGTGACTTTCGGCATCATTTGGCTGATCACCTTGTTTGTGCAAGTGGGGAAGTACGGACTGACCGAGGATAATCAACGACGTCTGTATTGTCTCAGTATGTTCTGGCACTTCCTCGATCTGGTCTGGGTCGGAGTTTTCAGTTTTGTCTATCTGGTAGGAGTCTTGCGATGAGCCGCCCGTCCGAAGAACTCCAGGCGCATGCCGTCACCTCCGCCGACCACGGACACGATGGCGGTCACGCGATCGCGCACGGAACCCTGAAGGGTTATCTGACGGGATTCGTTCTGGCGGCGATTCTAACGGTCATCCCCTTTTGGCTGGTCATGGACCATGTCATCGGGAACAAGGGGGTGACGATACTCATCGTGATGGCGCTGGCCGTCGTGCAAATCGTGGTGCACATAATCTATTTTCTACACATGAACACCAGCTCGGAGGGCGGCTGGAACATGTTGGCCCTGATCTTTACCGTGGTCCTCGTGGTCATCGTGCTGGGGGCCTCATTCTGGGTCATGTACAACGAGAACGCCAACATGATGCCGATGTCGCCCCAGTACACGCACCACCACCTGGGGGCGTGACGCGGCTGCGCGCGCCTGCCGTTCGGTTCGCGGGCGGACGCCGCGCCCCCAAGCGGCATCGGCTCGTCTGGGGCACGCTGGCCGTTCTGGTCTTCGCCGGCTTCATCCAACTCGGCAACTGGCAGGTCCGGCGTCTCGACTGGAAGCTGAAGTTGATAGCCGACGTCCGCTCGCGCGTTCATGCGCCGCCGGTCGCGACGCCCGGCCGAGGCGAGTGGCCGCGGATCGGTGCCGGTCATGATCGGTATCTGCACGTCCGGGCCAGCGGAACGTATCTGAACGCCGACGAAACGCTGGTGCGCGGAACCAGCCGCTTGGGTTACGGATTCTGGTTGATGACGCCGCTGCGGACCGACCGCGGCTTCATCGTGCTGGTCAACCGCGGTTACCTGCCGGCGGCGTTGCCCGAATCGCCGAGTTTCCGGGCTTTGAAGCGGCCCAACGGCGAGGTGACGATCACCGGGCTGCTGCGCTTGACGGAACCCCGGGGAGGATTCCTCCGTCCCAATCGACCGGCCAAAGGGCTCTGGTACTCGCGCGACGTCGCCGCGATCGCGGCAGCCAAGGGATTGCCGGCCGGCACGGTTGCCCCTTATTTCATCGATGCGGACGCGCACCCGAACCAAAAGGGATGGCCGGTCGGCGGTCTTACCGTGATCCACTTCCCCAATCACCACCTGGGCTACGCCATTACCTGGTACCTGATGGCCTTGGCGACGGCGATCGGCGCGTTCGTCGCCGTTCGCAATGAGAGGCAAAGGACCTAGGCGTCTCAATGGCTACTCCGTGCCGAAGTATTTGATGCCACTTGGCTCGGACAACGCTGTCTGTATTGAACATGCGGCAGTCGGACATGTAAATCAAAAGTGCAGGCCCCTCCGGTCCGCCTGCAATCGTTCTGGCATATCGTTATCTTGCTACCGAAGAACCCGGTTTGAACGGCTGCAATCGCTTGGCCAATCTGCCCGCTCGGAGTCGGGAGCGTGAGTTCGTTTTTTTAGGCTAGGGTTACGACTAAATGGGCCCGAACGCGGTCAGCTGTTCTTGCGCGGGAATCATCTTCCAGCCAACATCGTGCAAGATCACGGCAGGCAGCACCACCGACTCGTCCGCTGCCGGATAATGATCGAGTAGCTGCAGCGCCATTCGGAACGAAATGGACGTATGCACGTCGTTGCTGCGCGTATCCAGATAGGGCGCCGCAAGTTCAAATATATTTCCGTAGCTAGTGTGCATTTCATCCGCCCCTTCAGCGATTCGGGTCTTCACATCTAAGCGGACTTTGGCGGTAATTTCAACAGGCATCGGGTAACAGGGGCAACAGACGGCCATACCCGTCTGGGCGTCGACCGCGCGCTCATGCTACATTTGTCTTTTGGACGGAGGTAACCATGGGTGTATCCGTTAAGACTTTGGGCATAGACCGACTCGACGTCGACGAACGGCTCGCCCTCGTCGAGGAGATATGGGCGACCATCTGCGTCGACGCCAAGGCGTTCCCCCTTACCGACGTGCAACGCGCCGAGTTGGATCGCCGCGTTGCGGACGACGATACGTTTCCGGATGACGTAGTCCCTTGGGATGAAGTCAAGGCTTCGGTTCGAGCGCGCTTGGGGCGATGACGCTTCGCATCGTTTTTCGCCGTGCTGCGAAAAACGAGTTTGAGAATGCAGCCGTCCACTACGACGAGCAGCGCCCTGGCCTTGGCGATGAATTCGCCATCGAAATCGAGCAGGCTGTCGCCAGAGCCGCAGCCGCACCGGAACGCTATCCCATTGTATTCGGAGATATTCGACGCACTGTCGCGCGCCGCTTTCCATTTTCCGTGTACTTCAAGGTTCGCGGGAATTTGATGGTTGTTCTTGCGGTATTTCATGCCCGCCGCGATCCTGCCATCTGGCAACGGCGGGTAGAACTCTAGCTGCACGGTTCGCGCTGACGCGCGCCACATTGTTTCGCAGCTAAGTGTCATCGTCACAGCGCGCAACCGGGCCCGTCCCCTACCGACCCTCAATGTCTTGAGAACACATCGCGCAGCTTGCACACGTACTGCAGCAGATCCCATTTGTCGTAGTCGCCCTGCAGGCGCTTTTGCAGCCGGTGCTTGTCCTCGATCAGCTGCTGGCGTTCGGCCGCTACGCGCTGGTGCAACTGGTAGGTCTGACCGATCAGCGTCGCCACCAGCGACAGGATGCGCACGTCGCGTTCGAAGCTCATGCGCCGCCCGCCGTCGGGCCAGCGATCGATGCTGAGCACGCCGAGGCAATCGCCGCCGACCTTGATCGCAACGCCGACGTAGGCTACGCCCTCGCACTCGGCCGGATTGCGCCCGGTGCGATTGACGAATGCCGGCTCCTCGGCGATGTTCTGGATCACCACCGGCATCCAGGCTCCGAGGATCTTGCCAGATAAGCCTTTTTCCATTTCCAGGATCGCGCCGACGCTTCCGACTTTCACGCCGTCGAGCGCACCGACAATGTGCAGCTGCTCCGTCTGATGTACCAGACTGACTACGCCATGATGCATGTCGAGGTAACTCAGCAACACGTTCAGGACCGCGCGCACGCTCCTTCCGAAATCGAGCGAAGAACTCAGAATCTTGCTGATTTCATAGAGAGTAATCAGCTCGCGATCTGCGTCGGGCGCGGACTTGACGCGCGCCGGAGCGAGGCCTTCGTTATTAGTTTGAATTCGAGCCGCCATTTTGCTTTGTCCGACGCAATAAATGCGCCATTCCGAGCACCAGCGGCCCAAGCGAAATGGGAATACGAAAGTTGCGCCGCCGACCGCGGCGCGAGTGGACTCATGCGCCGCGCACCTCGTCCGTCCATACCTTGAAGCTCGTCAATGTGTTGGGCCCAAAGGTGTTGCTGATCGCCACGTCGGACGCATCGCGACCGCGCGCGATCAGCACCCTGCCGATGCGCGGCGTGTTGTTGCGCGCGTCGAAGGTGTACCAACGGCCGTCGAGGAAGGCCTCGAACCAAGCCGCGAAATCCATCGGACCGTAAGGCGGCGGCACACCGATGTCGCCGAGGTAACCGGTGCAATAGCGCGCGGGGATGTTCATGCAGCGGCAAAACGCAACGGCGAGGTGCGCATAATCGCGACAGACGCCCGTCTTGTCATAGAACGCCTCGAGCGCCGTCCGCGTCATGCGCGCGTGCTGGTAGCCGAAGCTGATGTGCCGATGCACATAGTCGCAGATCGCCTGAACGCGGCCCCATCCCGTCGGCGCCAGCCCAAAGAGGTTCCACGCCGTCTCGGACAGCCGGTCGGTCTCGCAATAGCGGCTGCCGAGCAGGAACTGCAGCGTTTCCTCCGGCAGGTTCTGCACCGGAATCTGCTGCGCCTGCGGCACGATCTCGTCGGGCGCGCCGCTATCGTTCACGATCGTATCGGCCGTGACGCGCGTGCGCCCCTGCGGCGCGACGATGCGGGTGCACCAGTTGCCGAACGCGTCGCGATAGGCCGCGACCGGGACCGGCGGGTCGAACAGCAGATCGTCGCGACGGACGAGATCGGACGCGCGCGTGAAATGCACGTTGAGGTTGAATATCATCGGAGTTGGCTGCGGGCAGTCGTAGATCATTTCAAAGCCGACGCGAATTTGCATGATGAGTCTCCGATATCCGTCAGGTGGGATTGCGCATGCTTGGCGGCGCAGATGGTGAAAATGGTACTCCGTGCGTCGCCTGGCGCGCGGCCTGCGTCATGGCGGCCTCAGGCGGCACATGCCGCGCGCAAGGAAGCGACCAGCACGCGCCGCAGGGCTGTCCAGCGCGGGCCCGCGGCGAAGACGATGCTCTGGTTGATCTCCAGCTCGATGCCGACGTAGGCGCCTTGCGGGTAGCGCAAGCGCAAATGCGCGGTCAGCCCGTCCCCTTTGCCAGCATAGGGATAATTGCGGCGCACGCGAAGTGTCGGCGCGAGAACCGCGAGCGCTGCCTTCCAGCGCGCGCACAGTGCCGCCTCCCCGCGCCGACCGGGGTCATAGAGCAAACCCACGTCGGCGCGTCGCGCCTTGCCGTTCAACTCGGGCGTGAAGCTGTGCGACGCAATGTGGATCACGCGCCGGCCGTGCGACACGGACTGCCGGACGAGGCGCTCGGCCTGCACGCGATAGGGGTCGTAGCATTGCGCGACGATCTGCGCGCGCACCGCCGCCGGCGCGCTGCGTGTTGCCGCCGAAAAAAGCTGCGGATGACCGATCGAGCGATTGAGGTCGATCAGGAGACGGCTGACGGTAGCGGGCACGAGCGGCGCCTTGAAGGCAGTCGCCAGCGCCTTCGCCATCGTCAGTGATCCGGGATCGTAGCCGCGGTGGGAGTCGAGCAATGCCCGTCCGCCAATGAACAACCGTCGATAGGCCGCGGGTATCCGCTTGCCGCCGTGTTCACAAGTGATGAGAAAAGCGTCGATTGCCAGGGCCTTTAGTGGCCGGCTTCTAAGCCGCGGCGTCGCGCGGCGGAAACGCCTTGGCTTCCAGTGGCTGCACCCTGACCACTACCGAGAGCTTCTGCATCGCGCCGCCCAGCACCACGCCGGACAAGGGCGAAATATCGGAAAACTCCCTGCCCCAACCGAGGGTGACGAACTCCAGGTCGGCGAGCTTCCCGTTGGTCGGGTCGAACGCGATCCAACCGAGTCCGGGGCAATGTGCCGCCACCCATGCGTGCGAGGCATCCGCGCCGGACAAACGCTTCGTGCCCTCAGGCACGTAATTGAGGACGTAACCGCTGACATAGCGCGCAGGCAGGCCGATCG
>CAZRMO010000036.1:12321-31645 GCA_964601155.1 uncultured Enterobacteriaceae bacterium | reverse complement strand
ACGCGTATGCCCAGTCCCACCTGCGGGATACGGGTGTTGAACGCAGGAACGGAATATAGCATTCCGCGCGCCTGCAGCTCGCGGTCGGCAGCGACTTCATCCAGGCGGTTGATCGGCCCGGCCGGGATACGGTGCTGACGGAACAAGGCCAACCAGTCCTCGCGCGGACGCAGCCGCAGCAGCGATTGAATCCGCGCGACGATCTCCGCGCGCGCTTCGCGCCGGTCCTTGTTCGTGCGAAAACGCGGGTCGGCGCCGTACTCCGCTTCGCCCACTGCGACCCAGAAGCGGCGCCAGATACCGTCGTTGCCGAGACCGAGGGTGATCGGCGCATCGGCGGTATCGAAGGTCTGATAGACGGCAATCACGCTGTCGCGCGCGCCGGAGCGCCGCGGCAGCTCGCCCGAACCCAGAAACGGCACCAGCCGCGGCGCCATGAAGCGCGTCATGCTTTCGACCATGGAAATGTCGATGGCGCAGCCCTTGCCGTCCGCGCGGCGCCGATACAGGGCGGCGGCAACCGCCATCGCCGCATCCATGCCGGAGAGCAGATCCGCCGCCGGCGTTCCCACTTTCTGTGGCGGCGCCCCGGCCTCGCCGGTCAGATCCATGACCCCGCTGTAGCCCTCTGCGATCAGGTCGTAGCTGGGGAGTTCGCTGCGCGCGCCCTGCACGCCGAAGCCGGTAATCGATACATGCACCAGTCCGGGACTAAGCGCCGACAGCGTGGCGTAGTCGACCCCCAATTTGCGCTGGCTGCGCGCGACCTGGTTGGTCACGACCACATCGTGTTGCGCCACCAGCGCATGCAACAGTTCACGCCCCCGCGGCGTGCTGAAATCCAGGGTGAGGCTGCGCTTGTTGCGGTTTACCGCGAGGAACCACAGCGATTGCTGCGCCAGGAACGGCGGCCCCCAGAAGCGGGTGTCATCGCCCTCGCGCCGCTCTATCTTGATTACGCTGGCGCCGAAGTCGGCGAGCAGCAGGGTCGCATAAGGGCCGGCGATGGAAGTGGTGAGGTCGAGCACGCGCACGCCCTCGAGCAGACGGATCGGATTCCGGTCCGACCCCTCCTTTTGCGGCAATTGACTCAGCGGCAACATGCTCCCCGCGTCCCGCGCTTGCGGACACTTACTTGAACGGATGCCTTATGACGATCGTCTCTTTACGGTCTGCCCCGGTAGAAATCATGGCCACCGGCACGCCGCAGATCTGCTCGAGCCGCGACAGGTAGGCGCGCGCATTGGCCGGCAGCGCATCGAGCTCCTTTACCCCTACCGTGCTACCAGACCACCCGGGCATTTCCTCGTAGATCGGCACGCAATCCCTGGAGGCGTCCGCGCCCGCCGGAAAAATATCCACGGTCGCGCCGCCGACTCGGTAACCGACCCCCATCTTGATCTTCTCCATGCCGTCGAGCACGTCGAGCTTGGTGATGCACAGCCCGGACACGCCATTGATCTGAATCGAACGTTTGAGCACCGCTGCATCGAACCAGCCGCAGCGGCGCGGCCTTCCGGTGACCGAGCCGAACTCGTTTCCCTTCTGGCGCAACTGCTCGCCGACCGCGTCCTCGAGTTCGGTCGGAAACGGCCCGCTGCCGACCCTGGTCGAATAGGCTTTGGCGATGCCGAGCACATAGTGCAGCATCTGCGGCCCAACCCCCGCGCCCCCCGCCGCGGCCCCGGCCACGCAGCTGCTGGAGGTGACGAACGGATAGGTGCCGTGGTCGACGTCCAGCAGCGAACCCTGCGCACCCTCGAACAGCAGGTGTTTCCCCGCAGCCGCGGCACTGTAGAGCTCGGAGGACACGTCGGCCATCATCGGCGCGAGGCGTGGCGCGAATGCCAGCGTTTCGTCGTGCGTCTGCTGAAAGTCCACAGGCTTTGCCTTCAGGTAATGCTGCAGCACGAAGTTGTGTAAGTCGAGCACCTCGCGCAGCTTTTCGGCAAAACGCTGCGGATTGAGCAAGTCCTGCAGGCGGATGGCGCGCCGTGCCACCTTGTCCTCATAGGCCGGACCGATGCCCCGTCCCGTGGTACCGATTTTGTCCGCGCCCTTGGCCACTTCGCGCGCCAGGTCGATCGCCACGTGATAGGGCAGGATCAGGGGACAGGCGCCGGAGATGCGCAAGCGGCTGGTGACCGCGACCCCGGCGGTTTCGAGCTCGTCGATCTCCTGCAGCACGGCCGACGGCGATAGCACCACGCCATTGCCGATGTAGCAGGCGACGCCTTCGCGCAGAATGCCCGATGGAATCAGCCGCAGGATCGTCTTCTTGCCGTTGATGACCAGCGTATGCCCGGCATTGTGTCCGCCCTGGAAACGCACTACGCCATCTGCATGGTCGGTGAGCCAATCGACGACCTTGCCCTTGCCCTCGTCACCCCACTGGGTGCCGACCACCACTACGTTCTTTGCCATGCTAGATCCAAGAAAAAAAGAATTAGGGATGCCGGGCAACAGACCGGCGCGTCCGAGCGCGAGCTCATATCTTTCTGACCTGCCATTTGCCTTTCTGCTTGACGAGTTTGCGCGCGCAGCGCCCCTCGTCCGCCTCGTCCGCGTGACCCGGCAGATCCTGAATCACGACCTCGCCCGCTGCGCGCAGGCCTGCCATCGCAGTCTCCAGCGCCGGGTCGCGGTTCCGCGGCGCGCGGATGCACCCCGGGGCCGGCGCGGCCGGCGCAAGGCGCGCGAGTTCGAGCAGGTACAGCGTGAAACCGGTCGCTGGCCGGGCGCGACCGAAAGCCCTGCCCACGCCATCGTAGCGCCCGCCCAGCGCAATTGCATTGGGCAATTCGGCGCAATACGCGGCGAAAGCGACGCCGCTGTGATAGTGATAGCCGCGCAAATCGGCCAGATCGATGCTCACGGGTATTTCCTGCTTTGCAGTCAGGACCTGCAGGTCGGCAAGCGCGCGCGTGATCCCGGCGTATTTCGGCAGCTCGCGTCGCGCGCGCGCAATCACTTCGCGGCCGCCGTACAATTCCGGCAACAGCAGGATGGCGTTGCGTATCGCCTTGGCCAGGCGTTTGGTCAGACCGCGCAATGCCGCAGCATCCTTGGCCTGCAAGGCCGCGAACAGATCGGCTTCCAATCCCGGTCCGACATCGCCGCGGCGCGCCAGCTCGCGAAACACCGCCACATGGCCGATGTCCAGGCGCACGCCGGGAAGACGGCACAGTTTCAGCGCCCGTCCCAGCAGCCGCTGTATTTCGAGGTCGCTCTCGATGCCGCCGTGGCCATAGATTTCGGCGCCGATCTGCAGCGGCTCACGCGTGGAGGTAAGCCCGGCGGGCAAGGTGTGCAGCACCGAACCGCAGTAGCAAAGGCGGGTCACGCCCTCGCGATTGAGCAGATGCGCGTCGATGCGCGCCACTTGCGGCGTGATATCGGCGCGCACACCCATGGTGCGGCCGGACAGCTGGTCCACCAGCTTGAACGTGCGCAGGTCCATGTCGTGACCGGTGCCGGTCAGAAGCGATTCGAGGTACTCGAGCAGCGGCGGCATGACCAGTTCGTAGCCATGGACACGGAACAATTCCAGCAACTGCGCGCGCAGGGACTCGATCCTGCGCGCGTCCGGCGGCAGGATGTCCTCGATGTATTCGGGCAGGACCCAGTTACGCATGTGAATTCGCACGCCGCTGCAGAAAAGCGGCGAGCGCACAAATCCCGCCCATGTCTTCGCTCCTCACCGTTTGCTCCTCACTTCGCGAGTAAAAATAGCAACAAGCCCGCGAACATCGACGTCAGGCCGAAAAAACGGATTTGCCCGTCGCTGAACTGGATGATGCGGCGGAACGTTTCGCGCCACTGCGCCGGGAACAGGAACGGCAGGATGCCCTCAATGACCAGCATCAGCGCAAACGCCATGAGAAAAGTGCTAGGCATACCCGGGCTCTCCGGTAAGCGCTACTTGCTGCCTTTACCGGGCCCTTTCAAGTACTTGAAGAAATCAGAGCTCGGCTCCAGCACCAACATGTCACTGCGCTTCTTGAAGCTCGAGCGATAGGCTTCGAGGCTGCGGTAGAAAGCGTAGAACTCCGGATTCTGGCTATATGCCTGCGCGTACACCGCCGAGGCCTTGGCGTCGCCTTCGCCCTTGATGCGCTGCGCTTCGTTGTAGGCGTTGGCGACGATCACCGTACGTTCCTTGTCCGCCTCGGCGCGGATGCGTTCCGCCGCGCTCGCGCCCTCCGAACGCAACTCGTTGGCCACGCTCTTTCTTTCCGCTTGCATGCGCTTGTACACCGACTCGCTCACCTCCCGCGGCAGGTCCACCCGCTTCAGGCGCACGTCGACGATGTCGATCCCTATTCTCTTCGCGTCCGTATTGGAGCGCTGGCGCGCTATTTGCATCATTTCGTCGCGATCCTGCGACACCACTTCCTGCACCGTGTGCTTGCCGAACACCTCGCGCAGTGTGGCATTGACGGTCTGAGCAAGGCGCGTCTCCGCCTGCGCCTCGTCGCCGACGCTGATGTAGAACTGGCGCGGGTCGCTGATTTTCCATTTGACGAACCAGTTCACCAGCAGGTTTTTCTTCTCCGAAGTGATATAGCGCTCGGCGTCCGGCGTATCCAGCGTAAGAATGCGCGCGTCGAAGAAGCGCACGTTCTGGATGAAGGGCCACTTGAAATGCAGTCCGGGAGTGGTGATGACTTCCTTCACCTCGCCCAACTGAAACACGATGGCGCGCTCGCGCTGGTCAACGGTGAACATCGACATGCTCGCGAGTATGATTACCGCCAGAACGCCGGCGAGGACGATTCCCAGGCGATTGTTCATGGCCGGCTCTCCCTTTGTCTCGAGCCCAGAGTGTCGCGCGCGCGCGCGTCCGCGTCCGGATTCGGCGTCGGTTCGACCAAGGTCTGCTTGGACGACGTACTCGTCTCCGGCAAGGCACCCGCCGACATCTGCATGATCTTGTCCAGCGGCAGGTACAACAGGTTGCCGCTGCCCTTGGTGTCGAGCAGAATCTTGCTGGTGTGACTCAGGACCTGCTGCACCGTATCGAGATACATGCGCTCGCGCGTCACCTGCGGCGCCTTTTCGTACTGAGCCAGCACCTGCTTGAAGCGGCTTGCCTCGCCCTCAGCATTCGCAAGCACGCTCTGACGATAGCCTTCCGCCTCCTGTGTCAGGCGCGAGGCTGCGCCCTTCGCCCTGGGCACGACGTCGTTGAAATAGGCCTGGCCCTCGTTCTTCTGCCGTTCCAAGTCCTGCTTGGCCTTGACCGCATCGTCGAACGAGGCCTGCACTTCCTCAGGCGGCTGCGCGTTTTGCATGGTCACGTTGCTGATCGCGATGCCGGTTTTGTAGCGGTCGAGTATCTTCTGTATCATTTTCTGCGCATCGTTCGCCACCTGCTCGCGCCCTTCGTACAACACGAAGTCCATCTTGTTCGCGCCGACCACTTCGCGAAACGCAGACTCGGCCACCTGCCGCACGGTCTCATCGGGATTCTTGTTGGCGAACAAATAATCGAGCGGATCTTTCACCGTGTACTGCACGGCAAACTGGATATCGATAATGTTCTCGTCGCCGGTGAGCATGATCGATTCCTTCGGCACCTTGGTCTTGACGCTGTTGCGGTAGCCGACCTCGATCGTTCGCACCGAGGACAGATTGACTACCTCCTGCGACTGAAACGGAAACGGTATGTGCCAGCGCAAGCCCGGCTCGGTGAGCTCGGTATATTTGCCGAAGGTAAACACCACGCCGCGTTGCTTGGCGTCGACGGTGTAGAAGCCGCTCGCCAGCCACACCGCCAGCACCACGGCGATCAGCAGGCCCGCTCCGCCGCCGATCTGGCGCATGCTCGGCGGCGGTGACGAAGAGCCGCCGCCACCGCCCCTTTTGCCGAACAGGCCGCTCAACTTCTGATTGAAGTTGCGCCACAGCTCGTCCAGGTCCGGCGGCCCGTTACCCCCGCCCTTGTTGCCCCACTGCGGGTCATTAAGCGACATACTTTTCCTTATGGTGCGGCTCGGTTTCCCGATTGCTTTCTGCGGATTTTTTCGCGGCTGCGACTTCAGCCAAGGCCGTCCTGAGGTGATCCAGGCCAGCGCCGGTCTTCGCGCTCAAACTGACACGGCAGATTTTACCATATTCGTCGCGCTCCAATCCCGGCAAAACCGGCGTCAGGTCGATTTTGTTCCACACCAGCACCTGCGGAATCGCATCGGCGCCGATCTCCGCGAGCACCGCGTTGACGGAGGCTATCTGCTCCGCGCGCACGCTGCTCGAGGCGTCGACAACGTGCAGCAGCAGATCGGCATGAATGGTTTCCTCCAGTGTCGCGCGAAAAGACGCCACCAGGCCATGCGGCAAATCGCGGATAAAACCGACGGTGTCCGACAACACCAGATTGCCGGTTCCTTGGATGTACAGCCGCCGCGTGGTGGTATCGAGCGTGGCGAACAACTGGTCGGCGGTGTAGCTGCCGGCATGGGTGAGCGCGTTGAACAGCGTGGACTTGCCGGCATTGGTGTACCCGACAAGCGATACCGACAGCACCTCGCCGCGCACCCGCGCGCGGCGCTGCACGTCGCGGCGGCGCTTGAACTGCTGCAGCTTGTCCTTGAGCAGCTTGACGCGTTTGCCGATCAGGCGCCGGTCAATCTCGATCTGGGTCTCGCCCATGCCTCCGAGAAATCCGCCACCACCGCGCTGGCGTTCAAGGTGGGTCCAGCCGCGCACCAAACGCGTGGAGGCGTATTCGAGCTGCGCCAGTTCGACCTGCAGCTTGCCCTCGTGGCTGCGCGCGCGCTGGGCGAAAATGCCGAGGATCAGTCCGGTGCGGTCCAGCACCGGACATTCCAGCTTCTGTTCCAGGTTGCGCTGCTGCGCCGGAGAAAGCTCGTGGTTGAACACCACCACCACCGCATTGTGCTCGCGCACCGCGGCCGCGATCTCCTCCGCCTTGCCGGAACCTGCATAAAGCGCCGGATCGGGCCGCTGGCGCCTGCCCTGGATCAGGGCGCGCGGGCTCAGCCCGGAACTCTCGACCAGCAGGCGCAGCTCTTCCAGGCCTTCGCCATAGCCGCCGTCGCCGAAGTCCAGGCCGACCAGCACAGCCGCGTTGGCGCGCCCGGCATCAGACATCGCGCGCGCCGGCTGCAACGGCGCGGCCGGTCTCAGTTATCGGAAACAGGGGGATCGTAGGAGATGGTGACTGCGCGAGCCGGCACGACGGTGGAGATCGCGTGCTTGTAGACCATCTGCGTGACCGTGTTCTTCAACAGCACCACATACTGGTCGAACGATTCCACCTGGCCCTGCAGCTTGATGCCGTTGACCAGATAGATTGACACCGGCACGTGCTCCTTGCGCAGGGTGTTCAAAAACGGGTCTTGTAACAACTGCCCTTTAGCGCTCATCGTATCTCCCACAGCTTAGTTGTTGAATTGCCACTCTAATTGATTTCTCAGTCATTTTCCACTACCGATTTAACATGGGGGCGCCTAGTGCTTTTTCAAGTACGGATTGGTAGAGGTCTTGAACTGCACCTTCAGCGGCGTTCCCTGGAGTGAAAACGCCTCGCGAAAGCGGCCCTCCAGATAGCGGCGATAGCTTTCCGGTACGGCGTTGAGCGCATTGCCGTGAATCACGATCAACGGCGGATTCATGCCACCCTGGTGGGCGTAGCGCAACTTGGGCCGGGTCAAGCCCTTGCGCGGCGGCTGCTGGCGCTCGACCGAATCGATCAGCACGCGCGTGAGTCGCGGTGTCGACAGTTTGGTCATTGCGGCGCGATAAGCCTCGTCGATCGAGGGCAGCAATCCCGGCATGCCGCTTCCTTGCAGGGCCGAAATGAAATGAAAACGCGCAAATCCGAGGAAGCCGAGCCGGCGTCCGAGATCGCGCTTGACGCACTCGCGCTTGTAGTCGTCCAGTCCGTCCCATTTGTTGACGGCAACCACGAGCGCGCGCCCTTTTTCCACGACGTAACCGGCGATATGGGCATCCTGATCCGAGATCTCGGCCTGCGCATCGAGCACCAGCACCACCACGTTGGCCTGGTCCACCGACTGCAAGGTCTTGATCACGGAAAATTTTTCCAGCGCCTCGAATACCCGGCCGCGGCGGCGTAGGCCAGCGGTATCGATCAGCGTATAGCGCCTGCCGCAGCGCTCGAACGGGACTTCGATGCTGTCGCGCGTGGTGCCCGGCTGGTCGAAGGCGATGACCCGGTTCTCGCCCAGCAGGGCATTGATCAGCGTCGACTTGCCGACGTTGGGCCTGCCGATGATGGCGATGCGCGGATGGTCCGGCGCCGCTTCTTCCTCGGGTTCCGGCTCGAACCCGGCGAGCGCGAGTTCGACCAGGTCGTTTACGCCTTCGCCATGCGCGGCGGAGATGGCGTACGGCTGTCCCAGCGCAAGTTCGTGGAATTCGGCCGTGACCACGCCGATATTCATGCCTTCGGCCTTGTTGACGGTGAGCAGTACGCGCCGCCCCGTCTTGCGCAGCAGGGCGGCGATGTTGCGGTCCTGCGCCGCCAGACCCTGGCGCACGTCGACCATGAACAGGACCACGTCGGCCTCGGCGATCGCCTGCAGGGTCTGCTTCGCCATTTCGTGCAGAATGCCGTCTTTCGCCACCGGTTCAAAGCCGCCGGTGTCCACCACGAAAAACGGCCTGTCTCCTACCCGCCCTTCGCCGTAATGGCGATCGCGCGTCAGCCCGGGAATGTCGGCCACCAGCGCATCGCGGCTGCGGGTGAGCCGGTTGAAAAGGGTGGATTTGCCGACGTTGGGCCGCCCGACGATGACTATTGTGGGTTTCATGGGCTAGGGATCAAGCGCGAGTACGCGGCGACCGGGAAAAGATCGGGCCTTTTGTCCGCGGCGCATGCTGCGTTCGCGCACTGATCACTCTCGCTTTCGGACGGCGAAGGCATACAGCCCGCCGTCGCGGGTCTGTATCAAGATGCCGCCGTCGGGCAGGGCCAGCGGAGTGGTGCTGACCGGACTGCCGTCGGTCGCCACGCGACCGACGAAGGCACCGGAGTCGCGGTCCAGAAAATGCACGTAGCCCTGTATGTCGGCGACTACGATCTCCTGCCCGAGAGCAAGCGGCGCCGACAGATTGCGCAGGCGCAGCTTGTCCTGCCGCCACACGCTGGTGCCGGTGCTGCGGTCCAGCGCATACACCATGCCCTTGTCGTCGCTGACGAACGCGTAGCGTGCGTCCAGCGCCAGCCCGGAAGTGCTCGACATCTCGCGCCCCCACAGCGTCTGGCCGTTGGCAAAATCAAAACAGCCGATGCGGCCCTGATAGGCGACCGCGCAGACTTCGCGCCCTTCGATCACCGGCAGGCCGATGACGTCGGTGACGCGCTCCAGTTCGGTGGTGCCGTGCGGCAGCGCGACGGTTGCCTCCCAGCGCACCTCCCCGTTGGACAAATCGATCGCGACCAGCTTGCCGCCGGCATAGCCGGCATAAACGACACCAGCGTGAATGCTGATGCCTACTGGCGAGCGCACCGTCAGCGTCGGCATGGAACGCTGGTAGTACCACATGCGCTTGCCGTCCTTCGCGTCCAGGCCGAAGATGCGGCCGTCGGCGCTGCGCACCACAACCACCCCCTGCGCCACCTGCGGCGCAGCCAGCACTTCGCTGCTGACGCGCGTCTTCCATTGGGCGGTGCCGCTGCTGTCGAAGGCGAGCACATCGCCCTCGCCGCTACCCACCACCACCAGTCCGCCGCCGACGCCAACTCCGCCGGTCAAATGCTCACCCGCATTGATGCGCCACAGTTGTTTGCCGCTGGCCGCATCCAGGCGCGTGATCGTACCGTCGTACGCGGCTGCATACGCGCTGCCGCCCGCAATCGCCGGACTGAATATCGCCTGCTCGGAATTGCCTATGTTCGCGTGCCACAGGGTGACCACCTTGATCGACGGCACAATCGCGGGCAGCGGCGCCATTTCCGGCGCGGCGCTGCGGCTGCCGAACCAGTTCATCGGATTGACGGCATCGATTGCACTCCTTACCGTGCTGCCGCCGCCGCAAGCGGCGAGCAAAGGCAAGGCGCTCAGTACCGCGACACATGCAAATCGGCGCTTCATTTCGCCGTCCCCAAGGCATCCAGGCGCAGCTGGATCGAACCGCGCAAACTCGCGTTACCGGCACCTGCCTTGCCCAGCGCCGCCTTATAGGCGCTGCGCGCCTCGTCTTTCTTGCCCTGGGCGACCAGGACATCGCCCCGCTCCGCCAGAAACAGCGCATCGAACACTGCGCTGTGTTTGGCGTCCAGTACCTTCAGCGCATCGCCATAGGCCTTTTGGTCCAGCATCACGCTGGCGAGCCGCAGGCGCGCAATATCCTGCAGACCTGCGTCCTTGGCGTTCTCCGCGACCCATGCGAGCTGCGCACGCGCAGTTTTGACATCGCCGCCATCAAAGTTGGCTTTGGCCGAAACCAATGCCGCCATGGCGGCGTAGCTAGTACGCGGATAGTGCTGGATAATCGCGCCGGCGGCTTCGCGCACCTGGCTCAGGTCGCCCGCAGCGGCCGCTTTCTGCACGGCCCCATACAGGCCCGAAGCCTGCACTGCCTGGTTGCGCTGATAATAGGCCCAGCCTCTCCAGGCGGCGAGTGCGATCAGCACCACGCAAACGGCCGTTATCACCAGGCTGCCGTTTTCCTGCCACCACGCTTTCAGCGCAGCCAATTGTTCCTGTTCTTCCAGATCGTAGGTCGCCATGCTTAGTCCTTTAACAACAATACGAGGGGCCATCCCTCAAGGGGACTTTCCCCCTCATCAGGGATCGAGACCTTCGGGGCACATCCCCTCATGCTCCCCCTGAATCAGATGCCTGAGCGAAACTCTGTCAGGCGCGCTCTTGGTCTTCTTCCAAAAACAATAAACTGCTTACTGTGTCCGGCAGCTCAGCGCGCGCCACCCGCATTTGCTCGCGCTCCAGGCGCAAGTGTTTCACGCTCGCCGCGCCGCTGGCCGCCTCGTCCTCGCCCAGGATCACCGCAAGCACGGCGCCACTCGCGTCGGCTTTTTTCATCTGCGCCTTGAAGCTGCCGCCGCCGCAGTGCTGCAGCACCGAAAGCCCGATGTCGCGCAACTCTTCTGCCACGCCGAACGCCATGCGGTCGGCCGCGCTGCCTTGGTGCACCACATAGACTTCGCACTGGGCCGCGGGTTCCCGCGCGCGCGTTTCCTGCATCAGCGCGAGCAGCCGCTCCAGCCCCATGGCAAAACCGCAGGCCGGCGTCGGCTTGCCGCCGATCTGCTCGAACAATCCGTCGTAGCGCCCGCCGCCGCACACCGTACCCTGGGCACCGAGCCTGTCGGTGACCCATTCGAACACCGTGAGATTGTAATAGTCCAGCCCTCGCACCAGGCGCGGGTTGATGCTGTAGGGAATACCTGCATCCTTCAACACCTGCTGCACGCCTTCGAAATGCGCCAGCGAGGCCTCACCCAGGTGCTCCAGCAGCCGCGGCGCCGCCTCGATCAGCGGTTGCATCAGCGGATTCTTGCTGTCGAGCACGCGCAGGGGATTGGTATGCAGGCGGCGCTTGGCATCCGCGTCGAGCGCATCTTCATGCGCCTCGAGATACTGCACCAGTTCCGCACGGTGGCGCAGGCGCTCCTCGGGGCTGCCGATCGAATTGAGCTGCAGCTTGATGTCTTCCAGCCCGAGGTCGTTCCACAGCCGCGCGCACATCAGCAGTAACTCGGCATCGACATCCGGACCGGCATAGCCCAGGGCTTCGGCGCCGACCTGATGGAACTGGCGGTAGCGTCCCTTTTGCGGCCGCTCGTGCCGGTACATCGGTCCCAGGTAGTACAGGCGCTGCGGGTTGCCGTAGAGCAGGTTGTGCTGGATTGCCGCGCGCACCGTCGAAGCCGTGGCTTCCGGGCGCAGCGTCAGCGCCTCCCCGTTAAGTTCGTCGACAAAGCTGTACATCTCCTTTTCGACGATGTCGGTGGCCTCGCCGATCGCGCGGCGAAACAGGGCCGTCGGCTCGAGCAGCGGCGTGCGCATGTTGCGATAACCGTAGCTGCGCAGCCAGGAGCGCAGCGTCTCCTCCAGTTCCTCCCAAAGTGCCGCCTCTTCCGGCAGGATGTCGTTCATCCCCCGGACTGCTTGTATGGTGTGGCTCATGTTCGCGTTTGGCTTAGGCCGTGCCTAGACCGCCGTCTTGATCGGAATGGTTTCTGGCTTCTTGGCCGCGCTTGCTGCGGCCGCGCCCGCACCGTAATGGCTGCGCACGTAATCGTCCACGATTTTCTGAAAATCGCCGGCAATAGTGTCGCCCTTGAGCGTCACCGTTTTCTCGCCGTCGACGAATACCGGCGCAACCGGGCGCTCGCCCGAACCCGGCAGGCTTATGCCGATGTTGGCCTGCTTCGATTCGCCCGGGCCGTTCACCACGCATCCCATCACCGCCACATGCATGTCTTCCACGCCTGGGAATTGCTCGCGCCACAGCGGCATCTGGCGCCGCAGATAAGCCTGGATATCGGCGGCGAGTTCCTGGAAATAGGTGCTGGTGGTACGGCCGCATCCGGGGCAACTGATGACCAACGGCGCAAACGACCTGAAGCCCATGGTCTGCAGGATTTCCTGTGCCACGACGACTTCGCGCGTGCGGTCACCGCCGGGCTCAGGCGTGAGCGAAATGCGGATGGTGTCGCCTATGCCTTCCTGCAGCAGCACCGACAGCGCCGCAGTCGAGGCAACGATACCCTTGGAACCCATGCCGGCTTCGGTAAGCCCCAGATGCAGCGGATAGTCGCAGCGTGCCGCCAATTCACGATAGACCGAGATCAGATCCTGTACACCGCTGACCTTGCACGACAGCACGATTCTGTCTGCCGGCAGGCCCCAACTTTCCGCTTGCGCGGCCGATTCCAGCGCCGACACCACCAGCGCCTCGCGCATTACCGCATCGGCCGGCAGCGGCTGCGCGCGCGCGCCGTTCTCGTCCATCAGGCGCGCCAACAGTTCCTGGTCCAGGCTGCCCCAGTTCACGCCGATGCGCACCGGCTTGCCGTATTCGCACGCCATCTCGATCATGGTGGCGAACTGCTCGTCGCGCTTCGACCCCTTGCCGACGTTGCCCGGATTGATGCGGTATTTGGCGAGCGCCTCGGCGCACTCGGGATACTGGCTGAGCAGGCGGTGCCCGTTGAAATGAAAATCCCCTACCAGCGGCACGGCGCAGTTCCTGCGAGCGAGTTCATCGCGGATGCGCGCGACCTGCGCCGCCGCCTCCGCCGTGTTCACCGTGATGCGCACCAATTCGGAACCTGCGCGCGCCAGGTCGCAGACCTGCTGCACCGTGGCGAGCGCGTCTGCGGTATCGGTATTGGTCATGGACTGCACCACGATGGGTGCGCCGCCACCGATGGCGACGTCCCCGATGCGCACTTGGCGCGTGCTCTTGCGTGCCGTGGCGGACATGCGGGCTACTCGAGTTTCAGGCGCGCGACGTCGACCTTGACATAAGGCCGCAAATTGACCGGCGAGCCGTTGTACGTCAGGCGCACACTGGCGGCATTGCCGATGACGATCTCGAACGGCGGCACCCCTTCGATCACCTTGCTGGTGCCGGGCTGATTGAGCTGCGACAACAGTATCTTGCCATCGGCCTGTTTGACTTCGACCCAGGACAACTGAGCGAACGTGAGTTCGATGCGTTTTTTCGGAACCATGCTTTCGCTAGCCGCAGCAGCCGGTGCCGCGGTCTGGGCGGGAGGCTGCGGGACCTCCGTCGCGGCTGCGCCAGCGGAATCCGTTGCGCTCGCCGGAGCCGGCGAGGACAGCGTGCTTACCGGAGCCGGCGCGGACGATGTACTTGCCGGAGCCGTCGCAGACGGCGCACCTGCCGGCGCGGTCGAGGGCGCGCTTGCCGCAGCCGGCGCGGACGGCGTACTTACCGGAGCGGTCGAGGACACGCTTGCCGCAGCCGGCACAGGCGCTGCCGGCGGCGCGGGCGCAGTCTCGCCCGCCTCTTTGGGCGTGATCGTCACCACCTGGCCCTTGTCCAGCGGGTTGATTTGCCATTCGTAGAGCACGGCCGCGACCGCCATCAGAGCCACGACGGACAGCGAAACATAGATGCGGTTCGATTTTCCGCTACCCTCGATAAACGGCACTTGTCTGTTGGTGCGAAGATCTACAGTGGCCGCAGCGGGGATATCGCGCCGGCCCAGATCGGCGAGCAGCGGCTCCGGATCGATCTGCAGTAGCTTGGCATAGCTGCGGATCATGCCGCGCACGAACGTCGTCCCCGGAAGTTTCGCGTAGTCGTCGGACTCGATGGCTGCGATCTGCTTGACCCCGTACTTTATCTGCTGCGACACGTCGCCCACGCTGAGCTTGAGCTCGGCGCGTGCGGCCGCCAGCGCCTTTCCCGGGCTGGCGCGTTCGGTCGCTGCTTCCGCTTCGCTCATTCAAACTGGTCCTTGAGCAAATGCTGATATTCCGGGGAACCGGAGAAACGCCGCCGCAATTCGAAGGCGAGCGAGTCCTCGCTTGCCCTGTTGCCCAATTTGCGCTCGATGCGCAGCGCCAGCCACAGCGATTCGGCCGTAGGGTGGACCAGCTTGTTGTAGCGCTCGATATATCCGCGCGCAGCCTCCAACTGGTCACGCTGGTACTGCAGCTTTGCCAGGTTGAGCAGAGCCTGCAGATTGTTCGGATCGCTGCGCAGCGCATGCTCGAAATACCCGACGGCGTCGCTCCCGCCATCTTTCTTCAGAGAGCACAGCCCGGCGTTGACGTAGGAGCGCGCCGGCGTCTTGTACAGGGGATTCTTCAGCGCCGTAAGGAAGTAGTTGATGGACCGCTCCTCGCGCCCGGTGCGGCACAGGAACCAACCGTAGTTGTTGTTGATGTCCGGATCGTTCGGCGACAGGGAGAGGGCGCGCTCGAAATATTTCTGTGCGACCTTGTTCTCGTGCAGGTCCATATGCACCAGGCCGAAAACATTGTAAGCCGGCGCATAATTCGGATCGGCCGCGACCGCGGTGCGCAATTCTTCGAGCGCGACGCCCACGTTGCCGCGTTGGAAGTACGCCGAAGCGAGTTCGGTATGGACGCGCGCGCGATTGAGCGGGCTGGTGACGTCGCCGCTCACGGTTCCCGTATCCACCGAATCTGCCCGGGACCCCGAGGACACCGGGTTCTGCGCACAGCCGACAAGCGCGGCGCAGGCAATGAACGCCGCAAGCAAAGAAAACGATTTCAGCATGGCTGTATCTCCACCACACGGCGCGTGCGCCGGGTTTTGTCTTCCACCCGGCCGGCGAGTTGCCCGCAGGCCGCGTCGATATCGTCCCCGCGCGTCCTGCGGGTCGTAACCACCAACCCTGCAGCAAGCAGCATTTCGCCGAAACGGCGGATGGCCTCGCGCGGCGAGCGCTTGAAACCGGAAGCGGGGAAAGGATTGAACGGAATAAGGTTGAGCTTGCACGGCACGTCGCGCACCAGCGCGATCAATTGTCGCGCATGTTCCGCGCTGTCGTTGACGCCGTCCAGCATCACGTACTCGAACGTGATGAAATCGCGCGGCGCCTGGTGCAGATAACGCTGGCACGCGGCAAGCAGCTTGGCCAGCGGGTATTTCCTGTTGATCGGCACCAGCGTGTCGCGCAGCGCGTCGTTGGGCGCGTGCAGCGATACCGCAAGCGCCACCGGACAGGCGTCGCGCAGGCGATCGATCGCGGGAACGATACCTGAGGTGGACAGCGTCACCCGCCGACGCGACAAGCCGTAAGCATTGTCGTCGAGCATCAGGCGCATGGCTGCGACCACATTGTCGAAATTTGCCAGCGGCTCCCCCATACCCATCATGACCACGTTGCTGATCATGCGCTCGTCCTTGGACGCGCCACCGAGGGCCTTCGCGGCGCCATGCGCCGGCGTGCCACCGGCATCGCGCGCCAGGGCGCGCGATGCGATCCACAACTGGCCGATGATCTCCGCCGTAGTCAGATTGCGGTTGAAGCCCTGCTTGCCGGTGGAGCAGAATTTGCAGTCGAGCGCGCAGCCTGCCTGCGAAGAAACGCACAGCGTGCCTCGATTCGCCTCGGGGATGAACACACTCTCCACCGCATTACCATTGCCTACATCGATCAGCCATTTGCGCGTGCCGTCGGCGGCCGTGGCATCGGCTACGATCTGCGGCGCCTCGATCGTGGCGCACGCCGCAAGCTTTTGCCGCAGCGGCTTGGCGAGGTCGCTCATTTTCGAAAAATCCGCCTCTCCGCTCTGATGCATCCAGCGCAACAGCTGCTTGGCGCGAAACGGCTTCTCGCCAATTTCGGCGAAGAAAGCGCTCAGTTGCGCGGCATCGTAGTCGAGGAGATTATGGTTCACGGCTGCCGCAGTATCAGCGCGAGTAGATGTTCAGGGCGGGGAAAAAGTAGGCGATTTCGACCTTGGCGGTGTCCACGGCATCCGAACCGTGCACCGCGTTGGCGTCGATACTGTCGGCGAAATCGGCGCGTATCGTGCCTTTGTCCGCCTTTTTCGGGTCCGTGGCGCCCATCAGCTCGCGGTTCTTGGCGATCGCATTCTCGCCCTCGAGCACCTGCACCATCACCGGGCCGGAAACCATGAATTTGACCAGATCCTCAAAAAAAGGCCGGCCCCTGTGCACCGCATAAAAGCCTTCCGCCTCGGTGCGCGACAAATGCAGCATGCGCGCGGCGATAATCTTCAAGCCGTTGGTTTCAAAGCGAGAATAGATCTTGCCGATGACATTCTTGGCCACAGCGTCGGGCTTGATGATAGACAGGGTGCGTTCCAAAGCCATGCAAATCTCCAAAAGTTGAGTCTGAGAAAGCTTAACGTTATATTTTATCAGCGAATTTGCTTTATGTCGCCTACCTTGCCCGGATCAGACATCACTGGGATGAGTCTGGCCGGCGCCCGCCGCGGTTCAAGCCTGCGGCCGCCAGTTGATCAGCCAGCCGGCCTCGCCGGCACCGGCCTCCCAGTCGCTGGCCACACCCAGGCCCGGCACCGCGACCAGCGTTTCGGCGCAATAGATCAAGGGCAGCCGCTCGCGCTCCCAAGGCGGCAGGCGCGCCTCCTGCAGCAGGTTTTTCAGGCTGCGCGTAGAACCCTTGGCCTGCAGGCGCAGTTTCTCGCCCCCCTGCCGCAGCCTTAAGTTCAAGCCCAGCTTGCCGACGCGCGCGCAAGCGAGGCCTGCGCCATGCCTGCGCGTGAAGCGCAGCGTCCCGCCCAATTCGGGCAGCGGCCATGTACGAGCGCCGTCCCATACGCGCCGCAATTGCGCGAGCGGGTCCGGCAGCAGCGGCAGCAGATAAGCCCATCCGGCGTAGCGGCGCAATTCCAGCCCGCCCAGCTTGACGCGCACCGCGGCGTCGTCGCCGGCTTCGAGCAACTGGCGCAATCCCTCTTGCAGACGGTCCGCCTCCGGCGCGGCCTGGCCCTGGCGCAGCAGCAGCCAGCGCAGCAGGTTCTTCGCGCGGGCGATGCCCAGGCGCCGCAATTCCGCCAGCGCGAGTCTGTTTCCCTGCGCCGCGCGCCTCGCATCGGACTGGGCCAGCTGATCCAGCATCAGGCTGGCCTCAGCCAGATGTCCGGCCGCGCGCGCCAGCGTCGCGCGGTAGCCGGGAAAAGCCTGCCCGATCACAGGCAACACCTTGTGCCGCAGAAAATTGCGGTCGCGGCGCGTGTCGGCGTTGCTCTCGTCTTCGACCCACTTCAGCTTCTTGGCGCGGGCGTAGGCCTCGAGTTGCCGGCGCGGAATCGCAAGCAGGGGGCGCAGGATCGCGGGCGCCGCAGCGCCATGGCGTTTTTTGCCGCGATTCTGTGCGCGTACCACCGGCATCGCTGCCCCGCCCCTCACCCCTGCGCCGCGCAGCAGCTGCAGCAGCAAAGTCTCGGCCTGGTCGTCCAAGTGCTGGGCGAGCACGATGAAATCGGCCTTGTCCTGCGTGGCGTAGACCTGGTAGCGGGCGCGGCGCGCTGCCGCCTCCAGCCCCTCGGTGCGGTATTGCGCGACATCGACCACATGCACGGCCAGCGCTACCTTGTGGCGCTTGCACAAGCGCGCGCAAAATCCCGCCCAGCGCTTCGCGTTCGGGCTGATGCCGTGGTTGACGTGCACGCAGGAAAGCTGAAAACCCAGCGGACCGGCAAGCCCACGCAGTACCTCCAGCAGCACTACCGAGTCTATGCCGCCGGATAAACCCAGCGCCAGCCTGGCCCCGGGAAACAGCAAGGGCTGCAGCGCCGCGCAAACCGTGGCTTCGAGGCTGTCCAAATTATCCGGTTTCGACTTCCTTGAACTTGCCATAGGCCATCAGGCGGTCCAAGCGCGCCTCGATCAATTCGTCCGCGCCCTTGTTCACCAGCGAGCGCAAGGCATCCTGCAGCGCTTTTTTCAGATTCTGCGCCATGGCCGCGTGATCACGGTGGGCGCCGCCCAGAGGTTCGTTGATAATCTTGTCGATCAGGCCCAGGGTTTTCAGACGGGCAGCCGTAATGCCCATCGATTCGGCAGCTTCGGGCGCCTTGTCGGCGCTTTTCCACAGAATCGAGGCACAGCCCTCGGGCGAGATTACCGAATAGATCGCGTATTGCAGCATCATCACGGTGTCGCCGACTGCGAGCGCGAGGGCACCGCCCGAGCCCCCCTCGCCGATGATGGTGCAGATTACGGGCACCCGGAGTTCGGCCATAACGTAGAGACTGCGGCCGATCGCCTCTGACTGGCCGCGCTCCTCGGCACCGATGCCGGGATAGGCACCGGGCGTATCGACGAACGTGAGTACCGGAATCGCGAATTTTTCCGCCAGGCGCATCAGCCGCATCGCTTTGCGGTAGCCCTCCGGACGCGGCATGCCGAAGTTGCGCAGGATCTTCTCCTTGGTATCGCGCCCCTTCTGCTGCCCTATCACCATTACCGACTGGCCGTTGAAGCGCGCCAGACCACCGACGATCGAGAGGTCGTCGGCGTAGGCCCGATCGCCGTGCAATTCCTCGAAATCGGTGAACAGCGCGCCGATGTAGTCCAGGGTAAAGGGACGCTGCGGATGGCGCGCCACCTGCGCCATCTGCCAAGGCGTGAGCTTGGCGTAGAGATCCTTGGTCAGCGCATTGCTTTTTTTCTGCAGCCGCGCGATTTCCTCGGAGATGTCCACGGCCGAGTCGTCCTGCACGAAACGCAATTCCTCGATCTTTGCTTCGAGCTCGGAAATGGACTGTTCGAATTCGAGGAAGGTGGTCTTCAAAGGGCAGTTGGCGGTCGACGTGAAGAAGCGCTTATTCTATCGCACTGTCCGAGCAGCGTATGCCACCGCGAGTTC
>CAZRMO010000036.1:0-12221 GCA_964601155.1 uncultured Enterobacteriaceae bacterium | reverse complement strand
TGAAGAAGCGCTTATTCTATCGCACTGTCCGAGCAGCGTATGCCACCGCGAGTTCGGCCGCCTGACGGAAATTCTGTCAGGCGCAATCAGTATTCCACCGGTACCGGATCCAGGCTGCGCCACAAGTACCAGGTGGCGACTGAACGCCATGGCGCCCAGTTCGCGGCGAGCTCGCGCATATGCTCGCGCGCGGGGCGCGCGCCGTCAAGATAGTGCAGGCAGATCGCCTTCTGCAGGCCCAGATCGTCCAGCGGCAGGACATCCGGCCGCAGCAGGTTGAATATCAGAAACATCTCCGCCGTCCAGCGGCCGATGCCGCGCACCTGGATCAGCTCGGCGATCACCGCCTCGTCGTCCATGTCCGGCCAATCGCGCGCGTGGATAGTGCCATCGGCGAAATGGCGCGCCAGATCCGCTATGTACTCGGTCTTGCGCTGCGACAGGCCGCAGGCGGGAAGCCGGCGGCGCGCCTTGAGCATTTGCTCGGGGCTGGCCTCGGGCGCAATGGCGAGCACCCGGTTCCACACCGACTCCGCGGCTTTCACCGAAATCTGCTGGCCGACGATGGAGCGGGCGAGCGTCTTGAACGGCTCGCCGCGACGGGCGAGCGCGATGCGCGGATGCGCGCGGATGATGCCGGCGAGCACCGCGTCGCGGCGCACCAGCGCACGCTTGGCGCGCGGCCAGTAGTCGGGCGTCATCGGGTCCGCGCGAGCACGCTGCGGGCCGCGTCGCGCCCGGGCACAGGAACATCGGAGTGACGCCGGCAATCCTGAGCCAAGAACGCCCGCGTCCTAGGCGTGCACGACGGCGTGCGGCACGGCGCGGCTGTGCGCGGCGACGTGCTGGGCCAGGAAACCCATCTGGTCGGAAAGGATCTTGCGGTTGGTGAGTATCAGGTACTCGGCCTTGTTCGGCACGTAAGGCGTGTACATCAATTCCATGCCGGCTTCCTCGGGCTTGCGATTGCGCTTGATGCCGTTGCAGTGGCGGCAGGCCGAGACCACGTTCATCCAGTGGTCGCGACCGCCGCGCGACAGCGGCGTGATGTGATCGCGCGTCAGACGCAGATAGCCGAACTCGGCACCGCAATAGGCGCAGATATGCCGGTCGCGGCGGAACAGCTCGCGATTGTTGAGCGGCGGCACCTGGGAGAAGCCCCTGGCCGCCAGCGCCCTGCCCTTGATCGCGATGATGGAGTTGGTGGTGATGCTGGAGCGCTCGCCGGTTTTGCGCGAGGTGCCGCCGTAGAACGTGAACGCGCGCTCGCCCAGCGTCCATGCGACCAGGTTCTTGGCGTAGTAATAGCAGGACTGCTGCCAGGTCACCCAGCGGTGCGGGACGCCATGAAAGTCGAGTGTCAGGATGAGCGGAACTTCCGCCATGCGCTTGCCTCAATTTTCCTGCGTGCACGAAACCAAGCTTGATGCACTGCGGAATAAGGCCCCAAAAAGCCGCGGCCATCAAGCGCTTACGGGAGATTTTGCCTCAAAAATTGCGCCAGCGCCAGAGTCTGAAGCGTCACTTGTCTGCCCCAGCCCAGGCAGCCGATGCCGGTCATTTGGTCCTGCCGACAAAGCCGAAGGTCCTCAGCGGCGAAGGGCCTGCCGCTGCCGCCGAGGAATAGCTGATAAGCTCGCGCCACGAGCAAAGCGAATCACCCTGATGCGGAGGCTATATGTACAAGCACATCCTGGTACCCACCGACGGATCGGCTTTATCCGACAAGGCCGTGGAAGCGGCGATCAAGCTGGCGCAGGTGCTCGGCGCGCGCATCACCGCGTTCCACGCGATGGAAATCTATCCGCTGCAGGGCGCCTACGCGGCCGAGGCCAGCGGCGTGGCCGAGTTGCAGCCGGAAATCTTCGCCGAACGCAGCAAGGAGTACGCCAAACGCATACTCGACGCGGTCACCAGAGCCGCTGCTGCGGCGAACGTGCAGTGCGCTACCGATTACGCCGCCAGCAGCTCTCCGTCCAAAGCGATCGTCGAGAAGGCCGGCAAGGAAAAGTGCGATCTCATCGTCATGGCCTCGCACGGCCGGCGCGGCCTGGAAGGCTTTCTGCTCGGGAGCGAAACCCAGAAAGTGCTGACGCATTCGTCGATACCGGTGCTGGTCTACCGCTAGCCGCGCCCTGCACCGCGACCCGCTGAAGCCGCGGTGCCTCCGGCGCCGCGAATGCGCGCGCCGTTTCGTACGCCGCCGCATCGAAAAACCGGACTTGATACACTACGCTACAAATTTCCTCGCACAGTGCGCACGCCTGCGCTTATAAAGAGACGCATGGATACCCCGGACCATATTCTAGTCGTCGACGACGACGCGGAAATCCGCAGTCTGCTCGGCGATTATCTGCGCAGGAACGGCTACCAGACGGCGGTCGTCGCAGACGGCAAGGCGATGTGGGCCACGCTCGCACGTGCCAAGGTCGATCTGATCGTGCTCGATCTGATGCTGCCGGGAGAGGACGGCCTGACGCTGTGCCGCAAGCTGCGCGCCGAGTCCGACACGCCGGTGATCATGCTGACCGCCCGCGGCGAGGAAACCGACCGCATCGTCGGCCTGGAAATGGGCGCGGACGACTATCTCGCCAAACCTTTCAGCCCGCGCGAGTTGCTGGCGCGCATCAAGAGCGTGTTGCGGCGCACACGCAGTCTGCCGCGCAATCTGCGCGCCGATGACGCCCGCGGAATCGCGTTTGCCGGCTGGCGCCTGGACACCGTGGCGCGCCACCTGGTATCGCCCGAAGGCGTGGTCACCGCGCTGAGCGGCAACGAATACCAGCTGCTGCGGATTTTCCTCAGCCACCCCAACCACGTACTCACGCGCGACCAGCTGATGCTGCTGTCCAAGGGCCACGACGCCGACCCGCTCGACCGCAGCATCGACATTCAGGTCAGCCGGCTGCGCCACCGCCTGGGCGACGATCCGGCCGATCCGCAGATCATCAAGACCGTGCGCGGCGAAGGCTACGTGCTCGCGGTCCCGGTCGACGTGGAGCGCTAATGCGCCTCGCGCCGCGCAGCCTTTTCGGCAGGCTCATACTGATATTGCTGAGCGGATTGATATTCGCGCAGCTCGTCACCGCTTACATCAATCTCACCGAGCGCGACCAGCTGCTCTATCGGGCAGGAGGAATGCAGCTGGTGCAGCAAATCTCCGATATCGTCAAGCTGCTCGATTCACTTCCGCCGGCGGAGCGCCGCAGAGTCGTTGCGGTATTCAATGCGCCGCCGCTGGCAGTGTCCCTGGACCGTGCCCGAATTGCGCCGCGCGACGGATCCGCCGAAGGCGACTTTCCGCATTCGATGTTCACCGCCATGTTGCGTTACGAGCTCGGCAAGGACGCCCAGCTTAACGTGGTGCGTCTGGAAGGCGCTCCGGAAAGCTTCCGCCCGCGGCCGGGCGACGGAACGCAGGGCATGCCGATGATGGGCATGATGCAGGGCCAGGGCCCACGCTGGGGGCGCGGCCCGGACCGGAATTTTTCCGCGGCAGGCACGTTTTTCACGGTGCAAGTTGCACTGCATGACGGCACCTGGGCGACCTTCGATTCCTACCTTTCGCCGCAGGCCAGAGCCGTCCCGCTGCGCCTGGCGCTGACGCTGCTGATTCTGCTGGGAACAGTGATTGCGCTGTCGCTGATCGCGGTGCGCTGGGTCACCGGCCCGCTGTCCGAGCTGGCGACGGCTGCGGAGAAACTGGGCGAGGACATCAACCGTCCGCCCTTGCCCGAAACCGGCCCGAGCGAGGCGCAGCGCGCAGCGCGCGCATTCAACACCATGCAGCGGCGGCTGTCGCGCTTCATCGCGGATCGCACGCGCATTTTCACCGCCATGTCGCATGATCTCAAGACGCCGATCACGCGCCTGCGGCTGCGCGCGGAAATGCTGGACGACGAGGCGCTGCGCGCGAAGTTCGCCAAGGATCTGGAGGAGATGGAGTCCATGGTCACGCAGACGCTGGATTTCATGCGCGACGCGAGCACGCAGGAACCGGTGCAGCGCGTCGACGTGATGGCGCTGCTCGAAAGCATGCAGGCCGACTATCAGGACACCGGCAGCAAGGTCGAAATCGCGGGCAGCGTCGCGCAGCCTTATCGCGGCAGGCCGCTCGCCCTACGGCGCTGCCTCGGCAACCTCATCGACAATGCGATCCGCTACGGCGCTCGCGCCACGGTCAAGGTCGAGGACGCCGCAGACCGCTTGAGCATCCGCGTGCTCGACGAGGGCCCCGGCATCCCGGAAGACCAACTGGAACAGGCGTTCGAGCCCTTCTTCAGAACCGAGGCCTCACGCAGCCGTGACACCGGCGGAACCGGGCTGGGCCTGGGTATCGCGCGCAATATCGCGCGCGCGCACGGCGGCGACCTGGCACTGCGCAACCGCGCCGAAGGCGGGCTGGAAGCGATGCTGACGCTGCCGCGCATCCCTGCCGCATGATTCGGGCGAGCAGGGAGCGAAACCGGCTATGCGGCGACGCGACAGATCATTTCCGTCGGCGCGATCAGGCCGGAGCCGATGTCGGCGATCATATTTTTGACCTTTAGCGCAGCGTTCGCCCCCATGACGATATGCAAGCCCAAGGGCGCCGGCGCCGAAGCTGCGCCGCGCGCCCGCATCTGCGCGAAAACCTCGAGCGCGAACTCGCGCCGGTTCCTTTCCTTCAGCACTTCGAAGCCTGCGGCCTCGAGCCAGCGCCGGTAGCTGGCGGCGTCCGCGATGAAACTCGATTCGGGGCCGCTGGCCCAGGGCACCGGATAGGACAGTTCACCGTCAGCAATGCGCATCACGTCGTAGATGCCGAACCTGCCCGAGGGCGCGAGTACCCTGCGCACTTGCGCGAACAGCCTGGATTTGTCTTCGATATTCATGCCGACGTGGAACATATAGGCGGCGTCGAAACTCCCTGCTTCAAAAGGCAGGGCGAGCGCACTGCCCGACGCGAACGACGCCCGCTCGCCGAGGCCGACGCGCACAGCGAGCGCATTGGCCACGTCGACGTACTCGGCGGACAAATCGATTCCGCTGACGCGGCAGTCATGTTCACCGGCAAAAAAGCGCGCCGCTCCGCCCAGCCCGCAACCGATGTCGAGCAGCCGCATCCCCGGCCGCAAACCGAATTCCGCGGCGAATGCGATCGTCGCCGGCCGGCCGCCGACGTGAAACTCATCGACCGGAGCCAAGTCCTTCGGCGTGAGGCGGTCCACATCCTTGCCCGCCGCCGCGAGCGCGCTCAGTATCGTTTCCTCGAGCGCGCCGTGCGCGTAGTGCCGGGCCACTGCCTGTTCGATTTCCACTGCGTCATCCTCCTCTCTTACTCGATTCGGCCCTGCCGCGCGACCACGATTTCGCCTTCGCCCAGCGCTATCCATCCTTCTGCCGTCAGCGGCACGCTCGCCAGCAGGCACACCTGCTGCTCGGCGCCCTCGGACGCGATCCTCAGCCCTTTTGCCGCCAGTTCGCCGCCCGCGGGGCAATGCCGGGCGAGCCGCCACAGCCCCGGCGGCCTGATCGTGCCGTCGTTTTGATGCCGGCGGTCCGCGTGCGCGAACAGCGCATCGCCGTCGCAGTATAGAAAGTTCGCCGGCCCCAGCTCACGCAGCGCGGCGGCGAAGCGGGCGACCACCTGTCTGCGCTCGCCTAGCGGCGGCAACCTCCCCGAGGACCACAGCGGCCGCAGCGCATCCATCAGCGCGCAGAACGCCTGCTCGGAATCGGTTTCTCCGACCGGCAGAAATCCATCGGCTCGGAAACGCTGATCGGCCGCGATCCCCTTCAAGTCGCCGTTATGGGCGAAACAGTGCCAGACGCCACCCAATTCGCGCACCAACGGCTGGCAGTTGCGCGAGGCGACACCGCCTGTCGTGGCTCTGCGAATATGGCTGACGACGAGCGAACTGGAAAACGGATTGGTCTCGATGAAGCGCACGCAGGCGCTGGATGCCGCGGGGTCTTTTTCCTTGACCAGCCGGATATCGCCCTCTTCATACCACGCGATCCCCCAGCCGTCCTTGTGCGGCCCGCTCAAACCCCCGTGCCGCGAAAACTCCTCCAAGGAAAGGCTGACCGTGGTGGGGTGCCGCGCCGACATCGCAAATAGCTCGCACATGCTTCGCTCCAGTCTGCCCGGTCCTAAACCGACGGCCTTTTGGCCGTTCGGCAAACCGTTCAACTATAGCGCGAGAGAATTTCCAGTGCCCGCTTTAGCTCCGCAGGCGCGCCCGCCTTCTCGCCGAGGCGGGATTCGATCATGCAGGCGACCAACGCGTGGAACGACTTGTCGAGCGCGCGCCTGGCCGCAGAGAGCTGCTGTGCCACCGCGTCGCAGGATGCGTCCTCATCGATCAGGCGTTGCAGTCCGCGCAATTGCCCTTCGATGCGCTTGAGCCGCAGGATCAGCGCCTTCTTGTCCTGTTCCCGATGCAAATGGTCCATCCGCAGCCCCCTTCAATCCAGCTCATTTCGCGTTTCCGGAGAGCACAAACCTTGACCCGATTCTATACTGGGGGTAGTATCAATGCAAAGGTAATTCACGTCCGGATACACCCCTACCCCGAGGAGACAAGTTCATGTCGCAGGTAGTCACCGTCACGCTGAAGCAGGAGAAGGATTTTCGCTTCGCCATCGATTTTGCCGAGGGGATCCCGGTCCTTTACAGCGACGAAACACCGCCGCTGGGCGGCGGCACCGGCCCCAACCCGACGCATCTGCTCGCCGCCGCCGTCGGCAACTGCATGTCGGACAGCCTGTTGTTCGCGATTCGCAAATTCAAACAGCATCCGGAACCGATCCAGACCACGGTGACGGCGACGATAGATCGCAATGAGGCAAACCGCCTGCGTGTGCAGGGCATCGTGGTAAAGCTGACCCTGGGCGCCGCCGCATCCAGCCTCGCCCATCTGGACCGCGCCCTGGAGCAATTCGAGGAATTCTGCACCGTCGGGCAAAGCGTGCGCCAGGGCATTCCGGTGACGGTCGAGGTCTACGACAGCGACGGCCTGCGCCTGAAGTAATCGCTGCGCGCCGCCGGGCCGGAATCAGTACGCGACAAGCAGCCGGTGATGTCCGCCGCAGTTTGACGCGATCTAGCGCTATTCGGAAAACCTGCGGCGAGGGACGAATGAAGGCAGGACGCACATGCCTTCGATCACTGGGAAATGCCGTTTGACTGAGAAGGGCGCCCGCGCAGTTCATTCAATCCGCGCGCCAGCGATGCTGCCGACAGTTCACCCACATGGGAATCGACCAGCCGTCCTTTGGCGTCGTAGAACAGCGTCGTCGGCAGCCCTTGGGAGCCGACCTCGTGGGGGATGCCCGCGCCGATGTCGAGCAGAACGTTGCTGACATCCAGCCCAGCGGCGGCGAGATAGCGCCTGGCTGCCGCCGCGCTTTCGCCCTGGTCGACGAAAACAAAGCGCAGCTGCGATTCCCGCTTTTGCGCAGCGGCCAGCAACGGCATTTCGCGGCGGCAAGGGGGGCACCAGGTAGCCCACAAATTGATGACCAGAGGCCTGCCGGCGGCCAGACTGGCGAGATCTGCCGGCGCACCCGCGAGCGTCGTCAGCGGTGTTTTGGGCAGCCCCGTATGGTTCATCATCAGGCGTATCGCACCGAACATCGTCCCCAGGGTGAACACCCCGGCCGCCAGCCCCATGGCCAGCGGTTTGCGCAATGGCGCTCGGCGCCAGCCATGCCATAGCGCCAGCAGCAGCGCCGCAGCTATCCCCACCCAGGGAAAAAAACCGCCGTCGCGGATGTCGAGCATGGACCAGGGCGAACTGCGGTAGCTGTCGAAGCGCACGGCGACAAAGGCGATGCGCGCCACCACCACCGCGGCGAGCAGCATGCTGATCAAGACATTGCCTATGCCGGTGTTCCCGCCGCGCCCGGCCAGCAGGCCAACCGCTGCCGCGACGAACAGCGCCGCGATCAGCAACAGCAGGGTGATCGACACAGGCAGAGAACCCAAATTTGCCGTCAGCACCCCCACCCCCATCGCACAAGCATTACGAAATCGTGCTGCCCCGGCGAATCGGCGCAAGTTCGCGCGAGCGCCGCAGACCTGTCATGGCCGCAGCATGACACAGTCTTCCTGCGCCAATTGGACGACGCAACCGTCGGCGCCGCTGTCAGCTTCGCACTCACCGTGAAAGAGAATGCCGGACTTTTGCGTTTTTCTTAAGCACGCGCAATTAGTGTCGAGGAAACCCGATTGGTTCCGATTTGACGCAAGACAAAATCCTGCGATTACCGAAACGGCGCCAGGTTCAGGGACGCGCGCGCGGAGGCGGCCCTGCGCGCCGCGCCTGCTATCAGTTGGTGGTCGCGCAGGTCTCTTTCACGCCCAGCTTCTTCAGGATGAACCCCAAGGGGCACACCTTGGTAAAGCCGAACTGGAACAGGTTGGCGCCGACGAATGCCGTGAACCACAGCCAGTAGCTGCTGTGGAAGACCGGACTCGCCGGCACGCCCAAAGCGAGCGACAGCAAGATGAAGGTCCCGGCAAAAACGTGAATAAAATTGTCTACGGTCATGGTTTATGTCCTCGTTGCAAGCAAAACGAAATCTCGAATAATTCCTGCCCGCATTCTAGCGGCAAGCCGGTGAAGGGTATGTAACCTAGGTTACCGAGCGACGCGGGCAGCCCTGCCGCATGCTTCGAGCAGGGACGGGGCCACGGCGTCCGCGTCGCGGCATGACCGCTAAGGTCAATACAGGGCGCTGGCAAGCAGTTTGCGGTATTCGCTCACCAGGTCCGCCTGATCTTCGGCGAAACTGAACACCTCGACCATCAGCTTGCGCGCGCTGGTGCGCAGCGCGCCGCGGTCCTTGCGCACCACTTCGAGCAGCGCCTCGAGCGCGGGCTCGTAACGCCCATCGGCAACCAGGCGTTCGCCCAGCGCGAGGCGCATGGGCAAATCGTCAGGATCGGCCGCCAGCCGCGCCTGCAATTCCTCCATCGCCGGCAGTTGCTGGCTCTTCTTCCACAGTGAGAGCACGGAATAAAGCCTTTCGGCGCGCTCGTCGCGCTCGCGCTCCGGAATCGACGCGAATATCTGGTCCGCCTCGGCGTGGCTGTTCTTCGCCAGCAACAACTCGACCAGATCCAGCCGCACCGCATGGTTGGCCGGCTCGAGCTCGAGCGCACTGCGCAGGTGGCGCTCGGCCTCGTCGAAATCGCCCTGGGTCACCAGCGCGCGCGCCGTGCGGCGCAGCTTTTCGCCCGGCGTCGGAATCAGACGGTCGATGAACTCGCGCACGCCGCTCTCGGGCAGCGCGCCGACGAATTCATCCGCCAGCTTGCCGTCGACGAAAGCTTTGACGTTGGGGATGCCGCGCACGCCGAAACGCGCGGAAAGCTCCGGGTGTTCGTCGGAATTCACCTTGGCAAGCAGGAAACGGCCCTGGTATTGGGCGGCCAACTTTTCCAGGATCGGTTTCAGCGCGCGGCAGGGGGCGCACCAGGGCGCCCAGAAATCGACCAGCACAGGCACTTTCTGCGAGGCCTGCAGGACGTCGTGTTCGAACGCTTCAGTTCCGGTTTCAAATGAAAAAGTATTCATGGCGACTCCAACGGATGTTTGGATTCTATATGCGGCCGGCTGCCGCGAGTTTCAAGCGCACTGGCCCCGGGCGCCGCTTTCTTATAGCATCCGCACATGCATCTTCCAGATTATCACGGCGCTAGTATCGTCAACCTGATGCGCTCGATCGAACGCGCGCTGGGCGCAACACCCGGCGAGACGGCCGCGGCTTATCCGGAACTCACAGCCCTGCCGGCACAGGCACTTTCGGGCGCGCGCAACATCGTGCTGCTGGTGATCGACGGGCTCGGCTATGACTATCTCGCCGGCGCGGGCGCGGACGGCGCGCTGCAGCGCCGGCTCAAAGCGCGCCTGACTTCCGTTTTTCCCTCGACCACGGCCACTGCGGTAACGACCTTTCTCACCGGCGTCGGCCCGCAGCAGCATGCGCTTACCGGCTGGAACATGTGGCTGCGCGAACTCGGCTGCCTCGCTACGACACTGCGCTTTCGCCCGCGCCACGGCGGCGAGCCGCTGTCCAAGGCCGGCATAGCCCCGAACAGCGTGTTCGCGACCGAACCCATGTTCGATCGCCTCGCGGCACCTGCTTATGTGGTATCTCCGGCGGAGATCGTCGATTCCGACTACAACGTCGCGCATTGCGGGCGCGCCCTGCGGCGGCCGTACAAGGAATTGCCCGAGATGTTCTCTGCGGCGGCGGAAATCCTGCGCGCGGGAAGCGAACGCAAGTTCATCCACCTCTATACCGGCGAGCTCGATGCGGCCGCGCATACCTTCGGCAGCGCGAGCGCGGAGGTGCAGCAGAAATTCCGCCAGATCGATGCCGCGTTTGCCCGCTTCATCGAGGAGATTGCAGGAACGGATACCGTGGTCGTCGCGGCCGCCGACCACGGTTTCATCGATTCGCCCAAGACTGCCTGCATCGAACTCGAGGACCACCCGCCGCTCGCGCAGACGCTGATGCTGCCTCTGTGCGGCGAGCGCCGCGTCGCCTATTGCTATGTATGGCCCGGACAGGGTGCGGTTTTCGAGCATTACGTGCAGACGCGGCTGAGCCATTGCACCGAGCTGTACCGGAGTCGCGATCTGATCGCGCAGGGCTGGTTCGGCCTGGGCCCGGAGAACCCGCGCCTGGCCGAGCGCATCGGCGAATACACGCTGGTGATGAAAGACGACTACACCATCAAGGACTGGATCCCGGGGGAGCGGCCTCATCTGACCCTGGGCGTGCACGGCGGCGTGAGCGCGGCGGAGATGTACGTGCCGCTGATCGTGGCCGAAGCCTAAGCAAAAGACCATCCTCGGTGCTCGCGCTCAAGCTGCTTCTGGTTCCGGCGTTTCTGGCCCTGATTACGCTTGCCGGCAGGCGTTGGGGACCGCAGGTCGCCGGCTGGCTCGCGGGTCTTCCGGTGCTGACCGGCCCCATTCTGTTTCTGCTCGCGCTAGAAAAAGGCACCGCGTTTGCAGCGGCCGCGGCCACCGTTTCCCTTTCCGCCGTGTTCGGCGCGGTCGCGTTGATCGTCACCTACGCGCGCGTTTGCTCGCGCCGCTCCCCAGGAATTTCCCTGCTATATGGCCTGGTCGTCTGGTGCTTCGCCGCGGTGCTGCTGACCTCGCTTCCGCTCACCAATGTCATATCGCTTGGCATCGCGCTGCTCGCCCTCGCCACCGCGCCGAAATTGTTTCCGCGCATAACGGCGCCGATCTCGATCGCCCGCCTGCCCAAATGGGAGTTGCCCTTGCGCATGCTGGCCGGCGCTGCGGTCACGGTCGCCGTGACCTCGCTGGCGTCGACGATCGGGCCTTCCTGGAGCGGGATGTTCGCGGTGTTTCCGGTGATTACCAGCGTGTTGTCCGTATTTTCGCATCGCGCTTCCGGTCCGGCATTCACCGTAGCCTTGCTCAGAGCGATGATCTGGGGACTGTACGCGCTCGCCAGCTTCTGCCTCGCGCTGGCACTGCTGTTGCCGCATCGAAGCGTGGCCGTCTCGTTCGCAGGCGCGACCGCGGTGGCTCTCGGGGTACAGTGGGCCCTGAAATCGCGCCTGAGTCGGAGCTAGAAGACCGATCCAACGGATGCGCAAGCTAAGCTCCGGTGTGTGATTTGTCTATAGACCGAAGTCCAGGGCCAATCTCCTATCTGCCGCGCGGGCGCAAGCGGCGAACCGAACCGGTGGCTACGCTTGGTTCGAGCCCTAGTCGGGGAGCCAATTCGGTGCAAATCCGGGCACCCCTAGAGTACTCCTGGGCCTTTCCGCCTCCGCCCGCATTTCGGCGCGGAAGCCGCCCATGCCCTTCGGTCTATAGACAAGGATAACCCGTTGCCCTAGGCTGGGTATCCGTAGGCCCCCGTGTTACTGCAACGGGGGGCGCAATCTGCTTCGCCCGTGGTGACGATTTCTGTCAACTAAATTTGTCACCTAAATTTGGCAACTAAAAACGTCAACTAATCCACGTTAGAGTTCATTAACAATGGACGGGTCCCCGGGGTACGCGCTTGAAAAGCTCACCGCAGCAATTGGTACACTTGCTACCAGCCCCGGAGACGTGCGAGCTCGGCTGAGCCATGCATTTATGTCCTTTCACACGCTGCGCGAGGAAGACTTCCCGGAACACCTCCGAGCCGATTGGCGATGGGTTTACGAACAACTCACTCGGTTTGGCCCTGTACTG
>CAZRMO010000035.1:24161-32368 GCA_964601155.1 uncultured Enterobacteriaceae bacterium | reverse complement strand
GTGATGCCCGGCTTCACCCATCTCCAGGTGGCGCAGCCGGTGACCTTCGGCCACCACCTGATGGCCTACTTCGAGATGTTCGCGCGCGACCGCGAACGGCTCGCCGATTGCCGCAAGCGCGTGAACCGGCTGCCGCTGGGCGCGGCCGCGCTCGCCGGCACCTCCTACCCGATCGATCGCGGCATGGTGGCGAAGGACCTGGGCTTCGACGGCGTTTGCGCCAATTCGCTCGACGCGGTGTCGGACCGCGACTTCGCCATCGAGTTCTGCGCCTGCGCCGCCCTCGTCATGACCCACATCTCGCGGCTGTCGGAGGAACTGGTGCTGTGGATGAGCCCGCGCTACGGCTTCATCCGGCTGCCCGACCGCTTCTGCACCGGATCGTCCATCATGCCGCAGAAGAAAAACCCGGACGTGCCCGAACTCGCGCGCGGCAAGACCGGCCGCGTCACCGGCCACCTGATGGCGCTGCTGACGCTGATGAAGGCGCAGCCGCTCGCCTACAACAAGGACAACCAGGAGGACAAGGAGCCGCTGTTCGACAGCGTCGACACGCTCGCCGACACGCTCGCGATTTTTACCGAGATGATCGCCGGCATCGAAGTCGACGCGGCGGCGATGCGCGCGGCCGCGCTCGAAGGGCATGCGACCGCGACCGACCTCGCCGACTATCTGGTGAAAAAAGGCCTGCCGTTTCGCGATGCGCACGAAGCGGTGGCGCGCGCGGTGCGTGAGGCGGATGCGCAGGGCTGCGATCTCGCCGCGCTCGGCCTCGCGCAACTGCAGCAGTTTTCGCCGCTCGTCGGCGCCGACGTATTCAAGGTGTTGACGCTGGAAGGCTCGCTCGCCAGCCGCGACCACGAAGGCGGCACCGCGCCGCGCCGCGTGCGCGCCGCAATCAGGCAGGCGCGCAGGAGATTGACGAACTAGCCTGCATGGAGAAGATCGGCAAGTACCGGGTGATAGAAAAACTGGGGTCGGGCGCCACCAGCGAGGTGTATCTGTGCCACGATCCTTTCGCCGGCCGTGAAGTCGCGATCAAGGTGGTGTTCCCGGACACGCACAGCGACGACGAGAACCGCAAGCTGTTCCGCAAGCTGTTCATCACCGAAGCCTCGCTCGCCGGCAAGCTCGTGCATCCGCATATCGTGCAGATCTACGATGCGGTGGTGGACGAGGGTATCAGCTACGTGGTGATGGAATACGTCGACGGCGGCACGCTCGAGCCGCACTGCAACGCGGGCGCGCTGCTGCCGGTGGACAGGATCGTCGAAATCATTTTCAAATGCACTCGCGCGCTGGATTTCGCCAACCGCGCCGGGGTCATCCACCGCGACATCAAGCCGGCCAACATCCTGCTGCACGGCGAGACCGACATCAAGATTTCCGACTTCGGCTCCGCGCTGATCACCTCCAGCATGGCTACGCAGGTGAGCGGCATCGGCTCGCCCGCGTACATGTCGCCGCAGCAGATCAAGGAGCATCCGCTCACGCTGCACACCGATATCTATTCGCTAGGCGTGGTGACCTACCAGTTGTTGACGGGGCAGTTGCCGTTCCAGGCGAGCAACAACCTCAGCATGATGTACCAGATCACCAATGCCGAGCCGCAACCGCCGGCCAGCCTGCGCCCTGAAATTCCGGCCGCGGTGGACCGGATCGTGCGCAAGGCGATGCAAAAGGAACTGGAGAAGCGCTACCAGGATTGGGATGAATTCTCCAACGACCTCGCGGCGGTGATCAGCAGCGAGCAGGCGGCGCAACAGAAGGAGGCATTTGCCGACAGCGAGAAATTCAACATTTTGCGCAACATGGCCTTCTTCGACGGTTTCGGCGATGCCGAGTTGTGGGAGGTGATGCGCATCAGCAGCTGGGAATACTGCAGGCCGGGCAAGGCGCTGATGTTCGATGGGCAGCCGGGCGATTTCTTCTGCCTGCTCGCATCCGGTGAAGTCAAGGTGATCAAGCAGCACAAGCTGCTCAACATTCTCAACGCGGGCGAATGTTTCGGCGAGATGGCCTACACTTCCAGGGAGACCGACAGCATGCGCAGCGCCGACGTCGTCGCCCTGTCCGAATCGCGCGTGATCACCATACGCAACGAAGATCTCGATCGAGCCTCCGACATTTGCCGCCACAAATTCGACCGCGCCTTCCTGGCGGTCCTGGTCCACCGCCTCTCCCTGTCCAACACGCGGCTGATCGGAATCTGAGAGCGCCTAAGAAAATCGCCCTCAGGCGGCGCGCCGCTGCCGCACCGCAACCGCCAGGCGCTCGAGCACGGCCATGGTCTGGTCCCAGCCGATGCATGCGTCGGTGACGCTCTGACCGTAGCGCAGATTGTCGCGGCCGCCGGTGATCGCCTGACTGCCCTCGACCAGATGGCTTTCCAGCATGACGCCGCAGATTGCGCGCGAGCCGCCCGCAATCTGCTCCGCCAGGCAAGCCGCCACTTCGGGCTGTTTGCGATAGTCCTTGCCGCTGTTGCCGTGGCTGCAGTCGACGATCATGCGCGGCGGCAGGCCGGCCCGCACCAGGGTGTCAGCCGCGGCGCGCACGCCGGCTGCATCGTAGTTGGGTCCCTGCGCACCGCCGCGCAAAATGAGATGTCCGTACGGATTGCCGGTGCTGGTTACTATCATCGCCCTGCCATCGGTTGAGACCGATGGAAACGTGTGCGGCTGGGCGGCGACAAGCATGGCGTCGACGGCGGTCTGCACGCTGCCGTCGGTGGCATTCTTGAAACCCACCGGCGCCGACAGCGCCGATGCCATCTGCCGGTGCAGCGGGCTTTCCACCGTGCGCGCACCGATCGCGCCCCAGCTGAGCAGTTCAGCGTAGTACTGCGGCGTCACCAGGTCGAGGATTTCGGACGCCGCCGCGACGCCCAGGCGCGCGCACTCGAGCAGAATGCGCCGCGCGCGGCGCAGGCCCTCGCCGATGTTCCCCCGGCCGTCGAGGTCGGGATCGTAGATCAAGCCCTTCCATCCCATGCGCGTCCTGGGCTTCTCGAAATAGACGCGCATGACCAGGTGAAGCGCGTCGGCCACGCCAGGCGAGAAATCGCGCAAGCGCCGGGCATATTCGATTGCGGACTCGGGCTCGTGGATCGAGCAGGGGCCGACAATCACGAGCAAGCGCTCGTCGTCGCCGCGCACAATGGCCTGCACCGCGGCGCGCGCGCCGGCGATATGCGCGGCCTCGGCCTCGCCTACGGGCAGATCGAGGTGCAGTTCGCTCGGTGCGGGCAGCAAATCTTCGCGCGCGATGTGGAGGTCGGAGATTCTCGTGGGCATGGTTTCGCTGCGCTTCATGACTGAGCGCGGAAGTCGGATAATCGAGGGTGCGTAGCATACCGCTTACCAGGCAGGCTATCCACCACAAATCCGACGCCAGGCACCCGATACCGGGCGAGAATGTTGGCGCGCGACGCAAGAAACCGCATTGCGAAGGCGCCAAGGTTTGCGCTACATCAGATCAGCAGTCCCCCTTCCAAGCTAGAGTTTCGGGATTGTTTTGCCGTCCATGAAGGAGGAACCCGTGGCAAACCGCACACAGCAGCAAGCTGCCGCCATCGCGATTCGTCGTACCAGAGCGGAGGACATGGAATCGGTGGTCGCACTGGACGAGATGATCGTCGGTCGCCCGCGCCAACTCTATTTCCAGCGTCGTCTCAAAGCGGCCCTCGATCAGACCGAGCAGCATGTTCAGTATTCGGCGGAGCAGGACGGCAGGTTCGTCGGCTTCATCAAGGCGAGGAAACTGCTGGGCGAGTTCGGACGGGCGGAGCCGG
Organism: uncultured Enterobacteriaceae bacterium; assembly: GCA_964601155.1. Taxonomy (GTDB): domain Bacteria; phylum Pseudomonadota; class Gammaproteobacteria; order Burkholderiales; family SG8-39; genus 2-12-FULL-64-23. The sequence goes on along the minus strand of CAZRMO010000035.1, from coordinate 28,575 downwards.
CATTGCGGCTGGAGGCGATGGCCGTGGCGCCGGGCGAGCAGGGCCAGGGCATCGGTTCAGCGCTGCTGGCCCGGCTCGACAGCGAGGCGAAGCGCATGGGCGTAACGGCAATCCGGACGACCGCATCCTGGCGCGCCCACGCGATCATGCAGTTCTTCGATCGCGCGGGCTTCGAGTTCTCGAAGAACCTGGTTCTCGACTGTCCGCTTGAGCGAGGCCAGCTCGCGGCGCATGAGGGCGACAAGGTTCTGGCTCCCGCGCACCTCACCGGCTTTTCGGCGAATGAAGTCGACTACAGCGCCGCCGCAGCGAACGACTTCGAGGCGCTCAGGCGCGACAAGTTCGAAGTGCGCACGCTCAAGCCCGACGACCTCGACGATCTCATTCGCATCGATCAGCGGGTCAGCGGCCGCAGGCGCGAGGCCTACATGCGCGAACTGGTCGAAGAGGCGATGAACGATTCCGCGGTGCGCGTATCGCTGGTGGCGCGCGTGGACGGCATAGCCGCAGGCTTCGTCGCGGCGCGCGCCGATTTCGGCGATTACGGCCGCGCGGAGCCGGTGGCGGTGCTGGATACGATCGGGGTGGACCCGGACTACGCCCATCGCGGCGTAGGTCATGCGCTCTTGTCGCAGCTTTTTGCGAACCTCGAGGAGCTGCGCGTGGAGCGTGTGGAAACGGTGGTTGCGCGCGAGAACTTCGGGCTGCTCGGATTTTTCTACGACACCGGCTTCGGACAGTCGCAGCGCCTGTCGTTCGACAAACGCGTGGCCTAAGCGACGCCGGCTTGCGCCTAGGCCAGGTGGCCTACTGGCCGAGTTCCTGTTTCAGCTTCCAGAGCATCCGGATGTGGCCTTTTTCCTCGTCCATCAGCGTCCTGACGACCCTCTTGTCCTTGTCGTTGACGTAAGGCAGGAACTCCCAGAAGAACAGGATGGCGTCCTTTTCCAGGGCGATGGCCAGGCGGAAGACATCCTTGGCGTCGATCGCCTTCTGCACGAAATCGTCGAGCCCGATCTTGGAGTAGAGGCGGTCCTCCACGACCGAGTCCATGTAAGCTTCCATATCGGCGTCGTACTCTTCCGGCCGAACTTCCTCCACCGGCACGCCGTCGCGCAGTTTCATGAACGTGGCCACGTGCCGTTCTTCCTCGGCGGTGAGGAACTCGAACAGCTTGCTCATCTCCGGATTCGTACTGAGCTTGCTCACCTTGGCGTAGAAGTCGCGCCGTTTCATCTCCTTCTCGACTGCGGCTTCGGCAATCTCACGTGCGGTAAACACCGTGGTCATTTCTGGCTTCTCCTTGGCGCGCGGGTTCAGCGCGCCATTTCAGGCTCGGAAGCGGGCGGGCGCTTGACGAAGTTCACCGGGACAGCGGGGATATCCGCCATGCGGTCCCCTTCCTCGCCCTTCGGCGCGCTTTCATTCTTGCGCCGGCCAGGGAAAGCGAGCGCCTCGGTGAGCAGGTAAGCGGCCTGGGCATAGGACGTCGGGCAAATCGCGAAGCATTCCTGGCAGTTCCAGCATTCCTTCGCCGCGATCTCCGGAATGAAGCTGATCTCGCGAACATGTCCGTTCTCGATGAAGCCGACGGCACGCTTCTGCTTCACCTCGTCGCAGTAGCGCACGCACAAGCCGCAGAGTATGCAGAACGACGGATCCTTTTCGAAGCGGTTGCGGTCGGCGCCGTATTCATAAGCGAGCCGCACGAGTTCGGGCGCATCCGGCGCGCGCGCCATCAGCTCCTCGATGATTACGCGGCGTATCTTGTCGACCTTCTCCGAGCGCGTGCGCACGACCAGGCCCTTCTCCACCGGGTAGAGGCAGGACACCACATAGTTCGTCCTGCCGCGCGACTCGACCTCCACCATGCAAAGGCGGCAGCCGCCGTAATCCTCGAGCTTGGGATGGTGGCACAGCGTCGGGATAGCGACGCCGATCTGTTGCGCGGCCTTGAGCACGGTCGTTCCTGCCGGAACCGTCGTTTCCTTGCCGTCGATCTGCAACGTTATGTCAGTCATTGCGCCTCGCTCCCGGCGGCGCTGCCTTCAGCGATTCTCGCCTCGAATTCCGGTTTGAAATAGCGCAGCATGCTCTTGAGCGGATCGGACGAAGTCTTCCCCAGCGCGCACAAGCTGCCCAGGCTGGTGACCTCGGTCAGATCGGCCAGCCGTTCGAGATCGAACTTGCGTCCCCTGCCCTCGATGATGTTGGTCAGGATTTTCAGCATCTGGTACATGCCTTCGCGGCAGGGAACGCATTTGCCGCAGGATTCCTTGACCAGAAAGTCGAGCAGATAGCGTGCGATCTCGACCATGTCGGTGTCCTCGTTCATCACCAACAAACCGCCGGCGCCGATAGGCGCGCCCAGCTTGGACATGCCGTCGAAGTCCAAGGGCGCATCGATCATGTCGATCGGTATCGACCCGCCCATGGCGCCGCCGAAATGGATCGCCTTGGGCGCCTTGCCCTCGGGGACGCCGCCGCCGATGTCGAACACGATCGTACGCAGCGGCGTGCCCATCGGCACCTCGACCACGCCGCTGTTGACCACATGGCCCGAGAGCGACACGAGCTTGGTGCCCTTGCTCTTCTCCGAACCTATGCTGGTGAACCAATCCGCGCCGCGGTTGATGATCTCGGGCACGTTGGCCCAGGTCTCGACATTGTTCAGATTGCTCGGCTTGTCCCAGATGCCGCTGACCGAGGTGCGGATGTATTTGGGTCTGGGCTCGGGCGCATTGCCCTCGATCGAGCGCATCAGCGCGCTCGATTCGCCGGAGACGAAAATGCCGACGTCGAAGTGCAGTTCCACCTCGAAGTCGAAGCCCGAACCGAGGATGTTTTTGCCCAGCAGGCCGTATTCGCGCGCCTGCTCCAGCGCGGCCGTGATGTGCTTCGCCATCGACGGGGAGTCGTGGCGGGTATAGATGAAGCCCTGCTGCGCGCCGATGGCGTAGGCGCCGATGATCAGGCCTTCCAGCACCCGGTGCGGGTTGCCGGTGAGCATGGCCCGGTCCATGAAGGCGGCGGACTCGCCTTCGTGACCGTTGACGATGACGTACTTGGTTTTCTCGGGCGCGTTCCGGGTCGTCTCCCATTTCAGGCCGGCGGGAAAACCGCCGCCGCCTCGGCCGCGCAGGTTCGCCTTCTTGACCTCGTTGAGCACGTCGTCGGAGCTCATCTTGGACAGCGCCTTGGCGAGCGCGCTGTAGCCGCCCACGGCGATGTAGTCGTCTATGCGCGTCGGATCGATTCTGGGGATGTCGCCGGTGAGTATGCGCATCTGGTGCTTGTAAAACGGCACCTCGTTCATGTGAACCGCTTTTTCGCCGGTGGCCGGATCGCGGTAGACCAGGCGATCCACCACTTCGCCTTTGATTGCGCCGGCAACGACTTCGGGGACGTCTTCGGGTTTGACTTCGAAGTAGCAGACATCGCCCGGGCCGACGACAACGTTCGGCCCCTTGTTGCAGTAGCCGTGGCAGCCGGTGACCCGGAAATCGACCTTTGCCTCTACGCCTTGTTTCGCGATTTCCGCGGCAAAGGCGCTGGCGACGGCGGCAGAGTCGAGTCCGTCGCAGGCCGCGCCGCCGCACACCGCGATGCAGGGTTTGGCCGGATCGCGGGCCGCGACTATCTCCGCCCTCAGTTTTTCCAGTTCGGCCGTTGTTTGTAGCCTAGTCATGGTTTGTTCCTGCTCACGTTGCTACTCGTATTGCTTCAGTACGTCGGCCGCCCGCTCCGGCGTCATCCTGCCGTAGTGCTTGCCGTCGACGATCAACTCGGGCCCGATGCTGCAGCTCCCGAGGCAGCTGCCGGCCTCCAGCGAGAACTTCGCGTCGGTGTCGGTTTCACCGGGTTTGAGGCCGGTGATTTCCCCGACCTTCGCCATCAGCTTCGCGGCGCCGCGCAGGTGGCAGGTCATGCCGGTGCACACGTGCACCTCGTGCTGCCCCTTGGGCGTAAGGCTGAAAGTCTTATAGAAGCTGGCGATCTGCATCACCTGGCTGAAAGGCACCTCCAGGGCGTCGGCGACTTTGTGCATCACCTCGCGCGGCAGCCAGTGGTTCTCGTGCTGGATTTCGGTCAGCGCATGGATCACCGCGCCCGGTCTGCCCCGGTATTTTTCGATGATGTCGGCTATCTTCTGTTCACACATGTCATCAATTCGCTTAGAGGCAATTTGAAAATTAACTGTCATTCCGAAGCCGTAGGCTGAGGAATCTGCTTTTTGCCTGGTTCAACAGCAGATTCCTCGCTGCGCTCGGAATGACCGTTAATGGAATATTCATTGCGAAATACGTTTGGCTATTTAGTTAAATTCAAGCAACCGCGACGGCCTGCACCTGATTGCCCTCGAGCTTGACCAGCCCCCGCTGCGCCATCACATTCAAATGGCGCAGAACGTCCG
>CAZRMO010000035.1:0-24061 GCA_964601155.1 uncultured Enterobacteriaceae bacterium | reverse complement strand
TCGAGCTTGACCAGCCCCCGCTGCGCCATCACATTCAAATGGCGCAGAACGTCCGCGTCCTGCAGTCCGAGGCCGGCGGCAATCTCGTTCGCAGCCACCGACTGCGAACGGGCGTAGCCCATGATGCGGCCCATCTCCAGCTTGTCGAGTATCAATTCCTGGAACAACTTGTCGAACTCGGCGCTGCCGAAAAGCTTGTGGTAACCGTCTTCGGTCCTTTCCGGCACCCTGAAGCGTTCGCGCTCGACCAGCTTTATGTAAGGCACCAGGTCGGTCGCCGCCTGCAAGCCCGCCTGCAGTTCGGCAATCGACTTGCCCTCGCTCGAACCCAAAGGGCCGAGACTCTTGACCTTGGCCGACACCTCGTGCATGACTTCGGCGAAGCGTGTGCCCTCGCCCGCCGACACCCACTCCAGCCGCAGCCGCTCCGGATTGATGCCGATGTTCGCCAGGATGCGCTTGGCAATCAGGCTGTTGCCGAGCGCGTCGTAGTTGCCCTCGGGGTTGTAGTGGCAGTCGTTCAAGTGGCAGCCGCCGATGAACACGCCGTCGGCCTTCTTGGCGAAGGCGCGGAAAATGAATTCCAGGTCGACCCGGCCCGAGCACATCAGGCGGATGACGCGCAAAGCCGGCGGATACTGGAAGCGGGAGACGCCGGCGAGGTCGGCGCCGCCATAGCAGCACCAGTTGCACAGGAAACCGACGACGACGGGTTTGAACTCGGTGGGGGCGGCCATGCTTAGCTCTTCACTCTATATATTGGGTTGGCGATGCCATCGTTCATGCGCTCAGCGCCGCGTCGATCTGACGGAACACTTCCTTGTCGGTGTAATGCTTCAGGCCGATGGCGCCCGTGGGGCATTTGGCATTGCATAGTCCATCGCCCTTGCACAACACCGGATTGACCACGGCCTTCTTGCCGCGGGGCGTATCCTGGAACTCGATGGCGTTGTAGGTGCAGCAGGTGATGCAGGCGCCGCAGGACACGCAGTCGATTTCGTCCACCGCGCACACCGAGCCCGAAGCGACGACGGTGTCCTGTGTCAGTGTCGTCAGCGCCCGGCCTGCGGCGCCGTAGGCCTGGCTGATGGTTTCTGAAAAGTGTTTCGGATACTGCGCCGTGCCGCACAGATAGACGCCCTCGGCGGCGAAGTCCACCGGCCGCAGTTTGACGTGGGCTTCCTGGAAGAAGCCGTCCGGGGAGAGTGGCACCTTGAAGAAGCGCGCAATCTCGTTGGCGCCTGCCGGCGGGATCACTGCGGCGGACAGGACCACGTTGTCCACCTCCAGCGCCAGTTTCTTGCCCAGTATGGGATCGGCGGCGGTGACGCGCAGGAAGCTGCGCCCGCCTTCCTCGACCGCCTCGACCACGGGCTTGTCCTCCGGCTCGTAGCGGATGAACTTGACGTTCTGGTTCGAGGCCTCGCGGTAGAGATCCTCCTTGAAGCCGTAGGTGCGCATGTCGCGGAACAGCACATAGATCTCCGCATCCGGCTTCAAGGCCTTCAGCTTGAGCGCGTTTTTCATCGCCCCGCTGCAGCAGACGCGCGAGCAATAATTGCGGTCCTCCTGGCGGCAGCCGACGCACTGAATCATCACCAGGCTCTCGGTGGCGGCGAGGCTCTCGCCGCCCTTGCCCAACTTCTCTTCCAATTCGAGCTGGGTCATCACCCGCTCGCTCTTGCCGTACAGGTACTCGGTCGGCTTCAGTTCCTGCGCGCCGACGGCGATGATCGCCACGCCGTGCTTGATGCTGCGCGTCCTGCCCTTGGATTTCACCCTGGTCTCGAAATTTCCGACGTAGCCGTCGACGTCCAGGATCTGCGCATCGGTAATCACGTGGACGTCGCGGTGCTGGTACACCTTTTTCTTCAGATCTTTGAGATAGGACTGCACATCCAGCCCTTCGGCGGTGTAGTGCATGCGGTTGGCGATGCCGCCGAGGTCGGAGGCCTTCTCCAGCAAATAGGTCTCGTGGCCCTGCTCCGCCATCGCAAGGGCACTGGTCATGCCGGCCACGCCGCCGCCGACTACCAGGGCGGCCTTGTTCACCGGCAGGGAGAATTCGTCCAGCGGCTCGAGCATGGCGGCGCGCGCCACCGACATGCGCACGATGTCCTTGGCCTTCCTGGTCGCGTCCTCCTGCTCCTTGGAATGCACCCAGGAACAGTGCTCGCGGATGTTGGCCATGTCGAAGAAATACTGGTTGACGCCGGCTTCGCGCAGGGTGTCGCGAAACAGCGGCTCGTGCGTGCGCGGCGTGCAGGCGGCGACGACGACGCGATTGAGGCCTTTGTCGCGTATGGTGTCGGAAATGGCCTTGGCGGTGTTGGTGGCGCAGGCGAACAGGCTCTCCTCGACGTGGACCACGTTCTTCAGGCCTTTCGAGTACTCGACCACGCCCGGCACATCGACCACGCGGCCAATGTTGGCACCGCAGCGGCAGACGAACACGCCGACCCTGGCTTCCTCCTGGGAGGTGTCCCGCTCCTCGGGATAGACGCGCTCTTTGGACAGCATGCCGCGTCGCGACTGCAGCAGCTGCGCCACCTGCGCGCCGGCACCGCTGGCGGTATACACCGATTCCGGTATATCCATCGGGCCTTGGAAGGCGCCGCTGATGAATATGCCCGGGCGGCTGGTCTTGATCGGATCGTAGGGATCGGTCTTGCAAAATCCGTGTGCATTGAGTTCGATGCCGAACATCTTCGAGAACTTCTGCGCGTCCTTGGGCGGGTTGATGCCCACCGACAGCACCACCAGCTCGAATTCCTCTTCCTTCACGCCCTCGGGCGTCGCGTAGCGGATGCTGACGTTCTTGGTGACGGGATTCTCGGCCCCGATCGATACGTAGCTGCGGATGAATTCGACGCCGGGCAGGCGCTGCGCGCGCTGATAGAAACGCTCGAAGTCCTTGCCGTAGGAGCGGATGTCGTTGTGGAAGATTTTCGCTTCCAGTTCGGGCACGTGGTCCTTGGCCAGGATCACCTGCTTTTGCGTGTAGGAGCAGCACACCGCCGAGCAATAGGTATTGCCGCCCGGCACGACCTGGCGCGAGCCGACGCAGTGTATCCAGGCGATCTTTTGCGGATGCTTCTTGTCCGAGGGGCGCAGGATCTGACCCTCGTGCGGGCCGGTGGCGCAAAGCAGGCGCTCGAAATCCAGGCTGGTGACCACGTTCTCTATGGTGCCGTAGCCGTAGTCGCCGCGAACCTTGGGATCGAAGATGTCGTAGCCGGGCGACATGACGATGGCGCCGACCTTGAGTTCAATCTTCTCCGGCACCTGGCTGAAGTCTATGGCGTCGTTCTCGCACACGCCCTCGCAGATCGAGCAGGTCTTGTCCTTGAGATAGAGGCAGCTGTCGTCGATGTAGGTCACCAGCGGCACGGCCTGCGAAAAGTAGATGTGCACCGCCTTGTTCAGCGACAGATTCTGGTTGAACGGATCGGGAATCTTGGCCGGGCAGTACTCGACGCAAACGGTGCAGCCGGTGCACTTGTCCTCGTCGATGTAGCGCGGCTTTTTCACCAGCGTGACCGTGAAATCGCCGGCAACGCCCTCCACGGCGGCAACCTCGGTGTAGGTCATGATCTCGATGTTCGGGTGGCGGTCGCACTCGATGAATTTGGGCGACTCGATGCACATCGAGCAGTCTATGGTCGGATAGGTCTTGTCCAGCTGCGACATCTTGCCGCCTATGGTGGGCGATTTGTCGACCAGATAGACCTTGAAGCCCGCCGTGGCCATGTCGAGCGCGGCCTGGATGCCGCTGATGCCGCCGCCGACCACCATGACGTCGCCCATGCCGTCGTCGCCCGGTCGCTGCGAGCGCTGTCTGAGCATTTCTTGTATGGGTAGGTTCATGACTCTTGCCTTCGCCTAGAGTGCGTCGCGGATAACTTCGGTGATGTCCTTGACCTCGATCGCATCGCCGCCTGTCACATTCAGCCTGCTGTCCTCGAAGTTGGTGATGCAGTACGGACAGGAGGTCGCCAGAACCTCGGCCCCGGTGCCGATCGCCTGAGCCAGCCTCAGGTCGGAGAAGCGTTCGCCCTTGGGGGTTTCCATCCAGATGCGGCCGCCGCCGCCGCCACAGCAGAAACTGTTTTTGCGCGACTCGGGCAGTTCCTTGAGCTTCAGCCCGGGCACGCTCTGCAGCGCGTCCCGCGGCGCGTCATAGACGCCGTTGTGCCGGCCGAGGTAACAGGGGTCGTGGTAAGTCACCGTTTTGGCGTATTCGGTCTTCAGCTGCAGCCTGCCTGCGGCGATCAGGCTGTGGATCAGCTGCGACATGTGCACCACCTCGAAGTGCACCATGAACTCCGGGTACTCGCGGGTATAGGTGTGATAGCAATGCGGCGAGGACACCAGAACCTTTTTCACCCCATGATCGACGAGTGCGCGGATGTTCTGCCGCGCCAGTGCCTTGAACAGCGCCTCGTCGCCGGTCTTGCGGATGCTCTCGCCGCAGCAGCTTTCCTCCGGGCCGAGGATGCCGAAATCCACGCCCGCCTTGTTGAGGATTTCGACGGTGGCGCGCGCGATCTTCCGCGCCCTGGGGTCGTAGGACAGGTAACAGCCGGGCAGATACAGGAATTCCATCCCCTCGGTGTAGGACTTGACGTCCAGGCCCTCGGCCCACTTGGCGCGCTTGGTTCGCTCTTCGCCGAAGGGGTTGCCTTCGGCGCGCAGGCTGGCGGCCACCGCCCGGATCGGCTGCACCGCATGCGGGAACACGTCATAGTCGGTGGCGATGCGGCGCAGCGCCACGCCGGACTCGATCTGCCTGACGTCGCGCGGGCAGACCTGCGGGCACTTGCCGCAGGTGGTGCAGCGCCAGATGTCCTCGCTCTCGATCTCGGTCAGGCCGAAGGTCGCCTCGCGCACGAGCTTGCGCATGCTGAAGTTGCGCACCCGGTTCCAGGGGCAGACGGTATCGCACAGGCCGCACTGGTAGCAGTGCTTGAACGCATCGCCGCCCGCCGCCTTGATGGCGTCGATGATTTCCTTGAAGGGGGTGACCATTTCCATGTTCGTTCCCGTGCTGTGCAGCCTTGATTTCCTAAACGGCCATTGAAAAATTACCTGTCATTCCGAGGCCAACGGCCGAGGAATCTGCTTTTTGCTGATTCAAAAGCAGATTCCTCGCTTCGCTCGGAATGACATTTTTCGGATATTTCATTCTGAAATACGCTCTAGGACTTCGTCATTCTTGCTACGGTGTCCAGCAACTTCTGCAGCCCGTGCTTGTCGATGAGCGCCTCGACGCCGGTCTCGAGTTCAGGCTGGCTAGCCTCGGGCTCTTCGACTTCCTCTTCGCGCTCTACGTAGATCAGCGCGTCGTTGAGGCACCACTCCACGCACTTGGGCTTTTCCAAGCCCGGCTCGTCTTCGCACATGTCGCATTTCAGCGGCAGGCCGGAATCCGGCTCCTTGAACAGATCGCGCGAGGGGCAGGACGCGCGGCAGAAATCGCACTCATCGTATTTCTTGCCGTCGATGATGTAGGTGTCCCGGCCGGCGCATTCGGCCGGCGTGTATTCCCCGGCGTAGACCGGAAGATAAATGTCGCGCAGCGGCTCGCGCGTGATGCGGATGCGCGAGCGCGCCGGATTGTTGCTGCTGTAGCGCGGCGTCGCGTGAAACAGCGAGCAGATGACCTCGCATGCGCGGCAACCGTTGCACAAGTCGGCGTTGATGGTGATCGACTTGATCTTCTTCATGACCTTAGGCATGGCTGAGTGCCTCCTTCGCTTGCGTTTCCCCTCCGGCCTTTTCGCCGGCGGCGTCCGCCTTGCCGAGGATCCCCCGCTGCTCCAGGTCCTCGGCGACACAGGCCAGGTCCAGGTCCAACAGCGACGCCTTGGTGGGGATGCCGTTGCTGTCCCAGCCTTTGAGTTCGTAGTACGCGTCGAGCAGCGTCTTCTCCAGATCGGGGAAGCGCCTCTTCCAGTGGTCCTCGGGCGGCTTGTCGTCGGCGCGGCGCATGCCGCGGCGCACGTTGATCGCGCGCAGCAGGGTGCGGTTGCGCGTCGCCGCCTTCCACAGGCTGGCCGAGTCGAAGTCGATGCCGGTCCCCGCCGAAATGAATTTCGGAAAGTTGTGGATGTGATAGGGCGGCTTCAGCGGGAAGGACGACAGCCCGGCGCAGGTCCCGAGCGCGTCGTCGATGTAGTGCATCTTTTCCTGCCAGTCCACGACGTCGCAGCTGGCTTCGACCGAGGGGTAATGCGGATTCGATTTCTCGCCGCGCGGCTCCCACTCGAGCAGGTAGCGCTTGAACTTGTCGTCCGGAACCTGGATCCAGTCCTTGACGAAGGCTTCGCGCTCTTCCATGGTCGGAAACGGCGCCTGGGGAAACTGCCCCTCGATCTGGGTAATGTTGATCTTCTCTCCGGTCGAGTACATCAGGTAGTAGATCGGGTTGAGCATGCCGAGCTTGAGCGGCAGCTGTTCGTGTTTCTTGATCGTGTTGTGGTCGAATTTTTCCGCGCCATTGCCGATGCGCCTGGCCGCCCAGTACACGCCATCGGCGAGCGCGTCGCCTATGCCTTCGCGCCTGACGATGCGGTCGAGCAGCCAGAAGAAACGCCCCTCGACGTCGGCCGGCATGCCCGGGAAATCCGCGTCGGTGAGGATGCCGGCCTCGAGCAGCTCGAGCGCGAAAGCCATGACCTGGGGCGTCGAGAATCCGTCCACGCCGTATTCGGTCGCGCGCTGCGCGATTTTGAAGCCGAACTCCAGATCGGAATACGCCGCCATGGTGTAAGTGAGCTTGGAGTAGCACTTCATCATGTAGGTCGGCTGCCCCGGGACGGAGATGGTCGCCCCGCATTTCATCGGACAGTTGTAGCAGCTGATCAGGCGCGTACGCACATCCTCCTGCGTCTTGCGCCATTTTTCTTCTATTTCATGGGTCCAGAAGTCCTTGCGCCGGGTGCGCGCGTTGCCCCACATGAAGCTGGTGGTATGCCATTGCTCGTCGACGATCGCCATTTCCTGCGGCGAGCCGAGGCCCTGCAGGATGGCGGGAACGCCGGGAATCGGATGGTCGGCGCGGAACTTGATGTATTGCAGCACCTCGTCGCACAGTTTGATGAATTCTTCCGGCCGCGCGACGTTGACGTCCTTGGTGCCGCGCACCACGATCGCCTTGAGTCCCTTGTCGCCCATGACCGCGCCGATGCCGCCGCGGCTGGCGCTGGACCGGCCCTGCTCGATGGATGCGTAAAAGACCCGGCTCTCCCCGGCGAGGCCGATGGCGGCCACCTGGGCATTCGGCTCCTTCAGTTCCTGGCGGATGCATTCGGCGGTTTCGATGGCGCCCTTGCCGCGCAAATGCGCGGCGTCGCGGATTTCGACCTTGTCGTTGTTGATCCAGAGATAGACCAGCTCGGGTGACTTGCCGCGGATGATCACCTTGTCGTAACCGGCGTGCTTCAACTCCGGCGCCCAGAATCCGCCCATCATCGAATAGGCGAGCAACTGGGTCTGCGGGGAAAATGTCGAGACGACGGTGCGGTTGGCGCCGGGCGCCGCAGTGCCGCAAAGCAGGCCGGTGGCGAAGATCAGCAGATTGTCTTCGGAAAACGCCTCGGCCTCGGCGGGAACCCGGTCCCACAGTATTCTGGCGCTGGTGCCCAGCCCGCCCAGATGAAGCTTGGTCAGTTCGGGATCGGATTCCGCCCGGTCGATACTGCCACGGGAAAGATCCACTTCCAGTTCGAACCCTGTTTCCGCATACCGCATCTGTTCGGTCCTCCCTATTCGCGCGGCTTGCGTCCCTTCATGCACTGGATACTCTGCAATTCGAGGCGAAGCGCAAGATTGGCACCGGTCGGCGGCGGTCCTCCCAGGGCCGCCGACTGGCCTTTCAATGAAAACCTATACCCAATCGCTCGTGCTGTCTGGCTAATTGGTATTGTCGTACTATAATGCTTATTTATCGGCTCGGCGTCAACTGATTTAGGTCAAACTTGTTGATTTTAGTAGAAAACTTGACTAACGCGATCGGGTATTCCGCCGGCCACGTCGTCCATGACCGCAGGGATTCGCGCCGTAGCGCATGCGCCGGCCTACAGCCCATGGCAGAGGCGTCGTGGGCGTGTCAGAATCGAATGCGCGCGCAGCAAAGGCGAACACGGACCAGGAACCGACGATGAACGAGGTGCGAAAACTTCTGCAGTCACGCTTTCCCGGGCTGCACGCACGCATCGAGCAGACGCTTATCGAAGCCGAGGCGCGCTACAACCGTCAGACCAAACAGGCGCCCTCCGAATTCCTGCTGGAGCATACCCAGCGCACGGCGGCCATTGCCCTCAAGCTCGCCGCAATGGAGGAAGTCGATGCGCTGCTGCCGGTCCTGGTCGCGCTCTACCATGACGTAGGCAAATTTCATGAGGGCGAATATCACAAGGACGAGGTGCCGGAAGAGGAGCATGCGGCAGTCCTCGCCGAGCGCATGCTGACCGAGTCCGGTGCGCAACGCGCCGATATCGAGGCTGTGCGCGCCGCGCTGCGCGCCCTGTACGACGACCGACTGCCCTGCGGCATACCCTGTCGCATCGTGCAGGACGCCGATAGGCTCGACAAGCTCGGCACGCTGGGTGTCGGCGCCTTCTTCACCAAGGCGACGCTGCGCGGGCGCGGCCTGGTCGACGCGCTGGTGCACACGGCGAGCCGGGAACTGAGTTACGCGCTGGCGGCGCCGCGCTCCATGTTGACCGAAACCGGGAAGATGCTTGCGCACGAGCAGACGGCGAAGACGGTCGCTTTCTTCGACGAGCTTCTGCGGGACCTGGAGCATTGGGGCATCGCCGCTTTCGAACGACGCACCCTCCTGGTGGAGGGAGATTTCCGCACCCGCGACGGCGCCAGCGTGCAGCAGACGCAGGTGACCATCGTCATGCCGCGCGCCTGCCCGGATTGCGAAGCACCGATAGCGCTGACACACCGCTGCGAACGCGGCGTGAAATGCGAGACGCTCAGAGCACGCTTCGCCTGCCAGTCCTGCGACTATGGGCGCGAAATCGCCTTCTGCCTGCCGGTTGTCGCATGAGATAGGAACCGTTGCCAGATGAAATACGCAGAAACAGGGTTCAGTCTGGAGGTCGATCTGTCCCTGGGCCGCAGCGAAAAAGTGGCCTCGGACCCCGGGGACACCGAACTCTATCTTGGGGGGCAGGGTATCGCCGCCAAGATCCTGTTTGAACGGGTTCCACCCGACACAGACCCGTTTTCTCCGGACAATCTGTTGATTTTCAGCGCCGGTCTTCTGGTCGGCACGCCGGCGCCTGGCGCCAACCGGACAGTCGTGAACACGTTCTCACCGCAGACCAACCTGATGTCGCATTCCCTGTTCGGGGGTTTCTTTGGAGCGGAGCTGAAATTCGCCGGCTATGACCGGATCATCATCAAAGGCAAGGCCCCGGACCTGGTCTATCTGTACATACACAACGACCGGGTGGAAATCCGCGACGCAAGCCACCTGCAGGGGAAAGGCACCACCGAAACCCAAGACCTGCTGAAGGAGGAGCTGAAGGACCAGCGGGTGCAGGTGGCGGCCATCGGCCTCGCTGGCGAAAACAGGGTCTACATGGCTTCCATCGACCACAATCACGCCAGCGCGTCGCGCGGCGTCGGCGTGATCATGGGCGACAAGCGCCTGAAAGCGATAGCCGTGCGCGGCACCCGGGACCTCAATGTCGCCAAGCCGACCGAAATGTTCGAGCTCGCCCAGGCGCTGCACAAAAAGATGGGTGAGGGCGACGGCAACGGCGACTGGATGGCGGTGGACGAGGACGACAGCTTCCACCACAACCATTTCGCCTGGGGCAACGCGCGCACGCGCCGGAAGAATTTCTGGAGCGACGAGCTGCAGGAGCGCTGGACCCGGTGGAAGTACGATCACATGGACCGGCAGACCGGCTGCTTCAACTGCCCGAAGAAATGCCGCAACGTGATCAATTGGCCGGGGGGGCGGCGCTTCGGCTACAAATGCTTCGGCAAGGACACCTACCACATGGCGGCGTTCCTGGAGCTGGACTTCACTTATGAAATCCTCGGCGTAGCCCAGGAATACGGCCTCGATTCCTACTCGACGCCGCAGGTCATCGCGTTCGCGCTCGAACTGCTCGAGGCCGGCATATTGAGCGACCAGGACTTCCCGGACATGCCCGCCGACAGCAGGGGCCGCTTCTTCTACCTGCTCGAAAAAATCGTGCGCCGCGAAGGCATCGGCGACGTGCTGGCCGACAGCGTCTCGCAGGCGGCGAAGCGGATCGGCAAGGGCGCCGAAGCTTTTGATCACAACACCACGAAGAAATTCGAGCAGCTGCCGATCAAACTCGGCAAGCTGAATCCCGCCTATTTCCTCATGATCGCCACCGGCGAGAAAATGAGCATCACCCAGATCGAAGGATCGTTTCCGCAGGATCCGCTGCCGACCCAGGAGCAAAGAGAAGCCTTCGTCAGCAAATGGGAAGCCCCGCCCGACGAGAAGTTCAAGAAATACTTCCTCGAATGGAAGAAGCGCGACGATATTTCCGACGAGGCCACCTGCGAGATCGTCGACTGGAACGAAGCGATGCATTACATCGACGACTCCACCGGGCTGTGCGGCTTCGTGTCCTCGTTCCGCGGCCAGTTCGGCGGCGGCGTCGCCTATCACATGAACAATATTCCGCAGATGATTTCGCATGCGACCGGCATGGCGGTGGACAAGGAGCGGCTGTGGAAGACGTTCCAGAGAATCCGCACCCTGGTGCGGGCGGTGAACGTTCGACGAGGCCTGCGCCGCAAGGACGAACGCCCGCCCGAAGACCACTGGGCGGTGCGCGACGAAAAGTACGAACAGGAACTGCTGAGCAAATATTACGCGTTCAAGGGCTGGAACGAAGAGGGTATTCCGAACCGGGAGACGCTGGAACGGCTGGATCTGGCTTACGTGGCCGAGGACCTGGAACGAAGGAAGATCCTGACGGCCGCTGCGGGCGCGTCCGCCCGCGACTCAGCCGCAACGGCGGAGCAGATCCAGGCGCGCATGGGAGGATAGCAATGAAAGCCGACGTCGCCACAAAGACCGTCAAGGAAATCATCGCCGACATCGCCAAGTGCACGGGTTGCCGCGCCTGCGAAATGGCGTGTTCGGCGTTTCACGCCAAGCCGAGGTACAGCAGCATCAATCCGGCGCGCTCGCGCATCCGCGTGGTCACCGACGAAATCAACGACGAATATGTGCCGGTGCGCGCCGGCAACTTCACCCGCACCGAGTGCGACGGGCGGCATTTCTACCAGCTCAACGGCAAGCAATATGGTGAGTGCAGCTTCTGCCGCGCGTCCTGCCCATCCAGGGATTTTTTCATCGAGCCCGATTCGGGCCTGCCGCTGAAATGCGACATGTGCGAAGACGAGCCGCCGCTGGCCGAGCCCCTGTGTGTCACGGTGTGCCAGCCCGGCTGCCTCACTTACGAAGTACGGCAAGTGGAAACCGAAGTCAACGAACCCGCGGAACGGGAAGCGATGGAGAGAGGACTCGAATCGCTGGTGAATCAGCACGGCCTCGAGGCCTTGATCGACAGCGTGAAACGGCTATCCAAGGGACAGTAGCGCCAGGCAGCGCGCCTGCCGCAAAGCTCCGGAGCGTGACCGGCATACGTTCGCGCTCAGAACCTGTTGCAAATTGAAATGTCATTCCGAGGGCCTAGCCCGCGGAATCTGCTTCTTGCTTGATCCAAAACCAGATTTCTCGCGAAGTTTATCCCCGTAGGGGAACTTGAAATGACAAGTCTTGAATGACTCATTTTGAAATGGACTCTTAGAGTCTTGCCCTAACCCCAGATCGCCCGCGCGGCTTCGACGCAGAGGCGCAGCTTGGCGCGCTCGTCGGCCTCGGTGACGGGATTGCCGGCGACGGTGCTGGCGAAGCCGCACTGCGGGCTGATCGCGAGGCGCGCGGGGTCGACGTACTTCGCCGCCTCGTCCGCCCGGCGCCTGAGCGCGTCGATCGACTCGAGTTGGGGCGTCTTGGAACTCACCATGCCGAGCACGACGCCTTTGCTCTTGGGCAGGAAACGCAGCGGCGCGAAGTCGCCCGCGCGCGGCGTGTCGTATTCGAGCAGGAAGTGATTGACCCTGGCGCCGTTGAACAGCTTTTCGGCGACGGAATCGTAGCCGCCCTCGGACAGATACTTTCCCTTGAAATTGCCGCGACACATGTGGATGCCGACCACCATGCCGGCCGGCACGCTCTTCACCGCCTGATTGATCGCCTCGACGTAAAGATCCACCAGCGCTTCGGGGTCGCCCCCGAGCGCCTTGGCCCTTTCGCGCGACACCGGATCGCAAAGATTGGCCAGCGCCACCTCGTCCAGCTGCACGTACTGGCAGCCCGCGGCGGCGAGCTCGGCGATTTCCTGCTGGTAGACCTTGCCCAGATCGATGAACATTTCCGTCGCATCCTTGTACACGCCCGGCTCCTGCCAGTTGCCCACGCGCCAGTAGTGCATGGTCGAGGGCGAGGGCATGGTTATCTTCGGTACCGCGCCGGTCAGCGGCTTGACGAAGCTGAACTCCTCCATCGAAATCGGCTGCCTGCGCTTCAGCCTACCGACCACGTGCGGCGCGGTGAACTCGGTCTCATGGCCGTGATCGTCGTGGAACTTGAACTGCGCTTCCTTGATGACGAAGCCGTCGGTAAGCGCGACGAAGCGCGCCCAATAGGATGGGCGGCGAAATTCGCCGTCGGTCGCCAGGCCCAGGCCGACCTCTTCCTGCAGCTTCACCACGTCGCGGATGGCGTCGTCCTGGACTTTCCTGAATTCGGCTTCGCCGATGGCTTTCGCCGCGAACTGCTTGAACGCCTCGCGCAGCGCGGGCGGTCGCAGCAAGCTGCCGATGTGGTCGGCGCGAAACGGGGGACGGCCATTGGCGGAAATCGACATGGATGTGCTCTCCTTTATTGGGGTGGTCTAAGGATGGCGGCCGGGCAATGCACCGGCTTCGCCACTCTGATCAGTTTTTCTGGCGCCGGTCTTTGACGCGCTTGACCTTGAACTCGGTCTTGGGCAGGGTGTCGGGCGGCATCACTTCGACGCCGACGCGCAGCTCGATGCGCGAGCTGAGC
Organism: uncultured Enterobacteriaceae bacterium; assembly: GCA_964601155.1. GTDB lineage: Bacteria > Pseudomonadota > Gammaproteobacteria > Burkholderiales > SG8-39 > 2-12-FULL-64-23. The sequence goes on along the minus strand of CAZRMO010000035.1, from coordinate 10,935 downwards.
GCGCTCTGCAACGCCCGGACCACCGGCTCGGGCTGGTGATAATCGGCATGCTCGACCAGCACGGTCATGAAGTCGATGCCGTCCTGGTTGGTGTCGAGCACGACCTCGTACTCGTCGCCGATACCCGGGACCGAGCGCACCGCGTCCTCCAGGACGGAGGGGTAGAACTTGATCCCACGCAAGTTGAGCAGGTCGTCGGCGCGGCCATGGAAGCCGCCGAGCGCGCGCACGTGGGTGCGCCCGCAGGCGCAGGGCGCGCTGTCGAACACGGTGTAGTCGCCAACCACGAAGCGCAGCTGCGAGGAGCTCTCCGAGTTCATGTTGGTGCACACGGTGATGCCGCGGCTGCCCTCGGGCACGCGCTCGCCGGTCTGCGGATCGATCAGCTCCCACACCTGGATGTCCTCCATCAGATGGGTCTGGACCGTCCCGTCCGGGCGCACCGCGGCGTGACATGAATAGCCCCCTGAATGCGGCGCGGCCTCGGTGCAGCCGTAGAACTCGACCAGCTTCGCGCCCCACATGTCCTCCAGGCGCTCGCGCGTCGCGGCGATCCCCGCCGCCGGCTCGCCTCCGGTGAACAGCGTCTTGATCGAGGTCTTGCGCGGATCGTGCCCCATCTGCTGCATGGTGCGTCCCAGCCGCAGGAGCTGCGAGGGCAGCGTGGCGAGCATGGTCGGCTGGTAGCGCAGAATGATGTTGCAGCGCGCCTCCGCGGTGAGCCCTCCCGCAGGGATGCATGGCACTCCCATGTGCGCGAGCGCGTGCAGCACGCCCCAGGCCCACACGTGCGGCCCGAAGCCGACCACCAGGAGCACTTTCTCCCCAGGGCGCGCGCCTAGCGACCACAGCGCGCGCGCGTTCGCCCACTGCCACTGCCTCAGGTCGAGCTTGGAGTAGCGGAACACGCGTGGCAGCCCGGTCGTGCCCGAAGTCGGAAACAGCGTCCAGCCGCGCTGGTTCCAGATCTCGTCGTCGTGCGTGGTGTAAGTGCCCCAGGGCGGATTCGCGCTCAGGTCCTCGGACATCTCCTTTTTGTCGACCGGCGGCCACTTGACGAGGTCGTCCACGCTGCGGATGTCGCCTGGCGTGAGGCCGAGTTTGTCGAAGCGCCGGCGATAGAACAGCGAGTTCTCGTACAGGAACGGGGTGAGCGCCGCGAGCTTCTCGTCCTGGATCGCGCGCAGCTCGTCGCGCGAGGCGCAATCGAGCGAGGGCGACCAGTACTCGGCCGACGCCGGCTGTTCGAAGTCGCGCCGGTACTTGTCGAGCGTCTCCAGCCACTTGCGGCGCGTCGTTTGTCTGCGATCAGTGTCGTTCATATTGCTTCTCCGTTCGGCGGGATTCGCTGTCGCGCGGGATCCGGAAAAATTACGCTCGCGTAGGAATGCGCGAGCTAAACCTACGCACGGACGCCAAGGCCCGTATCGAAAGCGAAATATACAGGATACCGTGATGCGGCAGCGACGCTCATTACTGCTGGACGGGGCAGAGTGAATGGCGGCTTTGTGCCAAGGTAATCAGACCCGGTTTGGCCGATTGCGCGCCTGCGAACATCGCCAATTGCTCCCGGATAGCCAAAATGGCATCATGCCCCATGATATGCTCATGATGGGCTCGAATGCCACATTCCGCCGTCACCTCCGAACCCGGCTGGTTTAAGCAGTTGTTCGAATCGTCACCCGATCCCAGCTGGATCATCGACGGCAACCGCTATATTGAATGCAACGATGCGGCCGTAGGGACCCTGGGCTACACAAGTCGCAACGACTTACTGGGCGCTCATCCTTCAAAACTCTCACCACCCCGGCAGCCCGACGGCGAAGATTCCTTCGCCAAAGCCGAGCGCATGATGGCCATCGCCAAGAAGAAGGGCTTTCACCGCTTCGAGTGGATACACAGCAAAGCCGACGGCTCGAATTTCATCGCCGAGGTCACGCTCTGGCCTATCGCACTCGGGGACAGGCAAGTCATCTACTGTATTTGGCGCGACATCGCCGAGCGCAAGCAATCCGAGCAGGCTTTGCTAAAAAGCAAGCAGCAGTATGACGATTTGGTGTCGAAAATTCCGTTCGGCATTTACGTCTTGCGCAGCACGCCGGAAGGCACCTTCGCCCTCGACTATGTCAGTCCAAGGAGCGCGGAAATGTTCGGCGCAAGCGTGGATAGCCTTCTGGCGAATTTCGATATCGTGCCCCAAACGATTCACCCGGACGACAGGGACGCATTCATACAATTGAATCTGGACGGGATTGAACGACTACGGCCATTTGATTGGAACGGGCGAGTCCAAACGGGCGAAACCGTCAAGTGGCTGCACATCGCCTCGTCACCCGATCCGCAGGAAAATGGAGACGTCCTGTGGATAGGCATCGTCGAGGACATCACCGAGCGCAAGCAAATGGAAGACCAGATTCGCCAACTGGCGTTCCATGACACGCTCACCGCATTGCCGAATCGTCGCTTGCTCAACGACCGACTGCGCCAGGCTATGGCCGCCAGCGAGCGCAGCGCTTGCTACGGCGCCTTGTTCTTCCTTGACCTGGATAACTTCAAACTGCTCAACGACACGCGGGGTCATGAAGTGGGCGACTTGCTGTTGATCGAGGCGGCCGGCCGGCTGAAAGGTTGTGTGCGGGAGATGGACACCGTGGCGCGCTTCGGCGGCGACGAGTTTGTGGTGATGGTCACCGAGCTGAGCGTGGACAAACCGGAATCCGCCGCACAAGCCGACATCATCGCCAGGAAGATATCCGCCGAGTTGGCCAAGCCTTACGTATTTCACGTCCGGCATGAGGGAGCAGCGGCAACGACTATCGAGCATCGCTGCACGGCAAGCATCGGCGTCGTGTTGTTTGGCAAGGATGACGCCGGCCAGGACGATATCCTCAAGTGGGCCGACACGGCTATGTATCAAGCCAAAGAATCAGGGAGCGGTTTGATTCGGTATTACGATCCAAGAGCTTGAGCGACGCCCACGCTGGTTTCGGCGCATCATAGGCGTAAGGATAGGGCGCAGCGACCATGCTAAAAGCAATTACCGGGTTCATATCGGCTCTGTCACCGCTTCAGCTTGCGGTATTTCTGCCTTTGGCCGTTGCCGTCGTTGGCACGATCGATTTCGCGACGGGCTACGAGCTGTCCGTTTCCGTCTTCTACACGATTCCCATCGGGATTGGGGCATGGTATTCAGGAAGGCGCCTCGGCTTTTTCCTTTGCGTCATTTCTGCGCTGACCTGGCTGCTGGTCGATGTCATGTCCGGGCACCACTACGGCCACCCCCTCATACCCTTATGGAACGCCGGCGTCCGCCTTTCGTTTTTTGCGATCATCACCGATCTGCTCGATCGCCAGCGCCGCTTTCTCGCTTTGCACGTATCGCTTGCGCAACAAGACGGTCTTACTGGCATCATGAACGCCCGCACCTTCAGGCAACGTTGTGACTCGCTGTTCGAGCTTGCCTCCCGGCACGGCCGAACGCTGGCCCTCGGCTACCTTGACCTCGACGGTTTCAAAGGCGTCAATGATCGCCTCGGCCATAGCGTCGGCGATCAGGTTCTGAAGACGGTCGCAAGCACCTTAAGCAAACGACTGCGCGCCTCCGACTTCTGCGGCCGCCTGGGCGGTGATGAGTTTGCCGTTGTGCTTCCGGAAACCGACCTTGCCGGTGCCACAACGTTCTTCGCTGCGCTGCGCGAAAATCTTATCGATCATGCCGCGCTGAACGGTTGGCCCGTTGGATTCAGCATCGGCGTGGCGGTGTTCCGCTCCCCGCCGGCAAACGTCGACAATGCGATCCGTTGCGCTGAAACGCTGATGTACAAGGTCAAGAACTCGACCAAGAACAACATTTTGCTCGAGGAATATACCGGCACCCCTCGCGGCGCCTTGCCCACCGCTGCCAGCGTCACCCCTGCAAAGGGTGACTGAGTTCGCTCTTTAGGCGCGCGGACCGGGTCGAGACGCGAAATCCACCGGATAGTTCACGCATGCGCCTCGGCAGTCGCAGGTTTTGGCGCGAAGGCCGCGAGTGGCAGGTCAGGGCGTGCGCTTCCAGTCTCCGGCGATTTCCCTTCCGCCGGTCCATCGGCCGGAAACAGTGATCCCGCCGTCGCCGATGCGCCCAAGCAGAACTGCCTCCACCGATCTACCGTTCGGTGCCTGCGCCGCCAGCTTCAACCGGACCGAGTCGTCGGCCGCGACGACTCCATGCACCTTTGCCGTCTTTTTCGTTTTGGTGAGCCAACTGCCTTCGACGGTCCCGTTGGCCACCACCAGAATGACCGGCCAGCAGAGCGGTGCCTTGTTCTGAAACTGGTTGCAGAGCTGCCCGCTGTAAATGCCGTCGAACGACGCGGCGAGCTTCTGCGTGTCTTTGGCAGCCGGGGACGCCGCGCGCTGACTCGCTTCCGCCTGCTTTCTGGCCGCCGCGGCCGCCTGCTTCTCCGCCTCGATCCGCTTGCGCTCTTGCTCGAGTTGCGCGCGCTCCTCCCGTGCGCGGCGCAGCGCTTCATCCGCGGCCTGTTGCTTTGCGGCCGCCGCATCCCGCCTTTCCGCCTCCAGCAGCTTTCGATCCCGTTCGACCCTATTGCGTTCCTCCTGTGTGCGGCGCAGCCCTTCTTCGGCCGCCAGTTTCTGTGCCTGCGCCTGCGCCTCGCGCTTGGCTTCCTCGGCGGCCTGCTGCACCTGCGCCTGCGCCTCACGCTTGGCTTCCTCGGCGGCGCGCTGCGCCTGTTCGACGGCCTGCTTCTGCGCCGCCAGCTGGGCGGCCAAGCTCGCATCGGCTTGGAGTTGCCTCTCGCGCTGCGCATCGTACTGCCGGTAGCCCCAGTAGCCCGCGCCCGCGACCGCCAGCACTGCCGCGATGCTCGCTGCCAGCACTCGCAAGCGCGTTCGGCTCGCCGGTTCGGTTACGGCGGCGCCTTCATTGATGGTGTACGTGCGCACCGGCTTGGCGATGTTTTTGTAGGACTGCTCGCCGAGCAGCTTGAAGTCGAGCGACAACTTATTCTGAATTTGGTCGTGCACACTGCCAGATATGCAGATGCCGCCGGGCGCAGTCGCCGTCTGGATACGCGCTGCAACGTTGACGCCGTCGCCGAGCAAATCGCCGCCCTGAATAATCACGTCGCCCAGGTTGATGCCCATACGGAACTGCATCTTCTCTTCGGGCGCGAGATGTTCGTTCCGCGTGCGCAGCGCGGCCTGGATTTCGGTCGCGCAGCGCACGGCCTCGACTGCGCTGTTGAACTCAGCGAGCAGCGCATCGCCAGCGGTATTGAAGATCCGCCCCCGATGCAGGCTGACCAGCGATTCGAAGATTTCACGGTGGCCGCGAAACACACGCACCGTGCGCTCTTCGTCGGCAGCCATCATCGCGCTATAGCCTGCGACGTCGGCGCACAGGATCGTCGCGAGGCGGCGCTCCAGAGGTGGCGCAGTTTGAGGCGCGGATTCGTCGGGCATCATGCGTTCTCGGACAATCCGTTCAGATTATCCCTATCAGCCGACTTTTCAAACCTTATGTACGCATGTAGATGTAACGCAAATCCAAGCGGTTGATATAGATCAAATCAGGGGAGGTTCCTGCGTGCGGCAGCCTCGCCTATTGCGCTTCAGCCTGGCGACGGCAATATCTTCGTCGATCTCGGGCCGGCGCACGCCGACCACCTTGCCGATCAAACGCCAGGATAAAACGCGAGGCAACCGCCTCTACCGTCACGTCGACGGCGCGCGGTTCAGGTCGGATCGCAAGATCCGCCGGACAGATCGGGAATGCTAGCCGGCCAGCAGCTTCTGCAATTCGCCCGACTGGTACATTTCGCCCATGATGTCGGAGCCGCCGACGAACTCGCCCTTGACGTAGAGTTGCGGAATGGTGGGCCAGTTGGCGTAGGTCTTGATGCCCTGGCGGATTTCGGGATTGGCCAGCACGTCGACCGTGAACACGTCCTTCGCCCCGCAGGCACTGAGCATGGCTATCGCATTGGCGGAGAAACCGCATTGCGGCGCCTGCGGCGTGCCTTTCATATACAGCACCACTGGGTGGCCTGAAACCTGTTCCTTGATCATTTGTTGCGTATCCATGCACAGCTCCTTTGCCAATACTTGAGTAAATTGCTCAGGTTTGGATTTTACCGACGCCACGCCCTCCGGTCAACCGCGATCGGCGATCCGGGGTCCGCTTCAGAGCGGAAAAATCAGGCAGGTCGTGGTCGCGTGGGCGAGCAGCTTGCCGCGACTGTCGTACAGATTGCCTTCGGCAGTGGCCGCGCGATTGCCCGGATGTATCACCCTGCCCTCGGCGCGCACGCGACCGGTCTTGTCGGTCATGGCGCGCACGAAATTGATCTTGAATTCCAGCGTGGTGTAGGCCTGTCCGGCGGGCAGGGTCGTATGTACTGCGCAGCCCATGCAGGAATCGAGCAGCGTCGCCGCATAGCCGCCATGCACGCTGCCGATGGGATTGTAGAACGCGAATTCGGGCACGCCTTCGAACACGGCGCGGCCATGCTCGACCGCGGTCAGTTCGAACTTGAGCGCTGCAGTAATCGGCGCCGGCGGAAGCCTGCCCTCGAGTATGTCGCGCATGAATTCCAGACCGGTGAGGTGTTTCACCTGGTCCATGGGCGTCACGCCGTGCGGCTGACTAATGCGTTTCTTCGGCGCTTGGCCGCGAGTGCTCATCGCTGGACTGTCCTTAACAAGGTGAGAATATGCGCAGATTATCTCAATCTCAGGTCATCGCGCCGGCGCGCCCGCCGCTCACACGCGCAATCCCGGCCAGGTCGGGCCAGGATTGCACTTCCTGATATCCCTGTGCCTGGAGCAGCGCGCGGCAGGCCTCCGCCTGGTCGTAGCCGTGCTCGAACAGCAGCCAGGCGCCGTGTTGCAGATGCGCGTGCGCTTTCGCGACGATGGCGCGGATGCAATCGAGTCCGTCCGCGCCGCCGACCAATGCGCGCTGCGGCTCGAAACGCAGGTCGCCCACGGCCAGGTGCGGATCGGCGGCGGCGACATAAGGCGGATTGGAGACGATCAGATCGAACCTCTCTCCGGGCAGCGCGCCGAACCAGTCGCCGCAGAAGAATCTCACGCTGACCCGGTGGCGGCGCGTATTCTCGCGCGCGACGGTGAGCGCGGCGTAGTCCACATCCACCGCCGTCAGCCGCGCCTGCGGCCGCGCCTTTGCCAGCGCGACGGCGATCGCGCCGCTGCCCGTCCCCAGGTCGAGCACGCGCGCGGCTGCGTTCACAGGGATGCGTTCCAGCGCGAGTTCCACCAGCAGCTCGGTCTCCGGTCGCGGAATCAGCACCGCAGGCGTGACCTGAAGTTCGAGCCCGTAAAATTCGCGCTCGCCGAGTATGTAGGCGATGGGCTCCCCCAGGCGGCGGCGTTCGGCCAGGGCGGCAAACGCCTGCTCGGCCTCGGGCCCGGCGGCCTCGTCCGCATGCGCGATCAGCCCCGCGCGCGTTTTTCCCGACACCCGCTCGAACAGCATGCGCGCTTCCAGCGGCGGCAGGCCGCTCTGCGCCAGCAGTTGCGCTATGGTCGTCACGTCCGGGCTGGCGCGCAAATCAGGCCGCGGCTTCCTCGCCCAGCGCGGCGAGCTGCTCGGCCTGGTGCTCGGCGGCAAGGGCCCCGGTCAGTTCGGCGAGATCGCCGTCCATGATGTCCTGGATTTTGTACAGCGTCAGATTGATACGGTGATCCGTGACGCGCCCCTGCGGAAAGTTGTAGGTGCGGATGCGTTCGGAACGGTCGCCGCTGCCGATCAGGCTCTTGCGCGCCGCCGCCTGCTGCGCCGCCTGCTCGCGCAGCTGCTTGTCCTTGATGCGCGCCGCCAGCACCGACAGCGCCTGCGCCTTGTTCTTGTGCTGCGAGCGCCCGTCCTGGCATTCGACCACGATGCCGGAGGGCAGGTGCGTCACGCGCACCGCGGAATCGGTCTTGTTGATGTGCTGCCCGCCTGCGCCGGAAGCGCGGAAAGTATCGATGCGGATCTCCGCCGGATTGATGACGACGTCGCTGACTTCATCGGCCTCCGGCATCACCGCGACGGTGCAGGCCGAGGTGTGGATGCGCCCTTGGGTCTCGGTCGCGGGCACGCGCTGCACCCGGTGGCCGCCGGATTCGAACTTGAGTTTGGAAAACACGCCCTCGCCGACGATCTTGGCGATGATCTCCTTGTAGCCGCCGACCTCGGACGGGCTCGCCGAGATCACCTCCACCTGCCAGCGCTTGCGCTCGGCATAGCGCGTGTACATGCGGAACAGGTCGCCCGCGAACAGGGCCGACTCGTCGCCGCCGGTGCCGGCGCGGATCTCGAGGAAGGTGTTGCGTTCGTCGTCGGGGTCCTTCGGCAACAGCAACTTCTGCAGTTCGACTTCGATCGCCGTCATGCGCTCGCGCGCCTCGCGCAACTCGGCCTCCGCAAACGCCTTCATCTGCGGATCCGCGAGCATGTCCTGCGCCGCATGCGCGTCCGCTTCCGCCCGCTTGAATGTCTGATACAGCTCGACTACCGGCGTGAGCTCCGCGTGTTCGCGCGTGAGCTTGCGGTAATTATCCATGTCGTGCACGACGTCTTCGCCGGACAAAAGACGCGTAAGCTCGCCCAGGCGGCGCGCAAGCTGCTCCAGTTTCGAGGCAATAGAAGACTTCATGCCGGTGGCTGCGAATCCGCGGCCGGCTAACGCGGGCTGCGGGGCGGGTACAGGCGCGACACCAGATCGGCGAGCTGGGCGCGTTCTTCGGCGGGGGCGTTGTTGAGCGCCTGGGTCGGCGCATGCATCAGCTTGTTGGTGAGTCCGTGCGACAGCGCTTCGAGCACCTGTTTCGGATCGTCGCCGCGCGCGAGCAGCCTCAGCGCACGCTGCACTTCCTCGCCGCGCGCTTCCTCGGCGTGGTTCCTGAGCGTGCGTATGGTGGGCACCACATCGCGCGACGACAGCCAGTTCAGAAAGGTGCCGACGCCGGTTTCGATGATGGCCTCCGCCTGCGCCACTGCGGACTGGCGCGCATCGACGCCGGTTTTCACCATCTCGCCCAGGTCGTCGACGGTGTAAAGGAAGACGTCGTCCATTTGCGCGACTTCGGACTCGATGTCGCGCGGCACGGCCAAGTCCACCATGAACATGGGCCGGCGGCGACGCCTCTTGATCGCCCGCTCGACCGTCCCCTTGCCGAGGATGGGTAGCGCACTTGCGGTGCAGGACACCACAATGTCGTACTCGTGCAGTTCCTCCGGCAGATCGCGCAGCTCCTTGGCGCGGCCATTGATGCGGTGCGCGAGCGCTCGCGCCCGCTCCAGGGTGCGGTTGGCCACTGCGATGGCGCGCGGCTGCTGCGCGGCAAAATGGGTCGCGCACAATTCGATCATCTCGCCCGCCCCGATGAACAGGATCTTCTGATCTTTCAGGCTGGGGTAGATGCGCGCCGCAAGCTTTACCGACGCCGCCGCCATCGACACCACGTTGGCGCCGATCTGAGTGTTGGTGCGCACCTCCTTGGCCACCGCAAAAGAGCGCTGGAACAATTTGTGCAACAGCGTCCCCAGGGTGCCGGCCGATTCGGCCTGGCGCACCGCCTCCTTCATCTGGCCCAGGATCTGCGGTTCGCCCAGCACCATGGATTCCAGGCCCGAAGCCACGCGAAACGCATGGCGCACCGCCTGTTCCTTGGGCAAGGTGTAAAGATAGGGTTTCAATTCCTGCGGCTTCACGCTCTGATGCTCGGCCAGCCAGAACAGCGCCTCGTGCGGCTCGGCCGCGGAGCAATACAACTCGGTACGGTTGCAGGTGGAAAGGATCGCCGCCTCGCCCACCGGCTTGGTCTCGGTCAACTCGCGCAGGGCCAGCCCGAGTTTTTCGGCGTGAAACGCCATCTGCTCGCGGATCGCGAGCGGAGCGGTGCTGTGATTCAGGCCGAGGGCGTAAAGCTGCATGTTGCTTTCACTAATTCTATTTCTATTGAATCTATTGGAGCACGCGAGCGGCGCCAGCCTGGCGGCTTCTCCTCGCGTTGCGCAGGAGCCAATTATAAGCCACGTCAAGGACTTAGTCTCAGCTCGTATTTGATCTGGATCAACCGTTTAGAATAAGACAAAACGCGTATGCGGAGACCGCCATGGCCGACCAAGACCTTGTAGCCAACTGTTTCGTCAACACGCAATCGATCGCGCCTTATCACCCCGCCAACCATACCGGCACGACCAATTACCGCCTGATCGGCCCCGAAACCGTAGGTGCGACGCAGGTCGAGGTGGTGCTGGGCGTGATCGAGAAGGGCAAAGGCGCGCTGCCGCACCGGCACCCCGGGATCGAACAGGTTTGCTATATGCTGGAAGGCCGCGCGCGGGCCGAAGTTGGAGGGCGGGCGCGCGAACTCGGCCCCGGCGACTGCTGCTTTTTCCCGGCTGACATGCGGCATACCTTCACCGTGACCAGCGACGCGCCGGCGCGCGTGTTGGTGATCTATTCACCGCCATACGGCGAAGCCCCCGGAAACACGATAAGCGGCTAAGCAACCACTGCGGCGGCGGGGCGCCGCGCCCGTTCCCTATCCGTCCGCGCAAGCAAGGGCTCGAAGCGCTGCCCGCGCTATCGCCTGCGCATCGACGCCGAAAAAGTGCCTCAGCGCGGCGCGCGTATCGCTGCGGCCGAAGCCGTCGGTGCCCAGGGTAAGATAATTGCCCGGCACCCAGGCGCGGATCAGATCCGGCACCGCGCGCACATAATCGCTCGCTGCGACGACCGGGCTGCGCGCCGCACCCAGGCATTGCTCCACCCAGCTCCTGCGCGGCTCGCCCGCGTGCTCGCCATTCCAGCGCTCGCAGTCGAGGCCGTCGCGGCGCAGCTCGGTGAAACTGGTGACGCTCCAGACGTCGGCGGCGATGTCGTATTCCTGTTCCAGGATCTCCGCGGCCGCGAGCGC
>CAZRMO010000034.1:12956-32891 GCA_964601155.1 uncultured Enterobacteriaceae bacterium | reverse complement strand
GGGCAGTTCTCGGCGTTGGCGACGTCTTTCAGCCCGCGCCCCATGAAACGTTTGACCGAAACGATGGTGTTGCGCGGATCGCAGGTAAGCTCGGCCTGGGCCGGGTAACCCACCGCGCTAGTACCGTCGGGGAAATAGCGCACCACCGAAGGCAGCAGCGCGTGCCCCTCGGCATCGTTCAGCACCGCGGCGATGCCGCTGCGCACCGTCGCCACCAACGAGTTGGTCGTACCCAGGTCGATGCCCACCGCCAGACGGTGCTGGTGCGGCTCGGGCGACATTCCGGGTTCGGCGATCTGCAACAGGGCCATCAGGCGTCCGCTCCCTCCAGGGCGTCGCCGATCTCCTCGCGCAGGCGCTCGAGGAACATCAGCTTGCGCACCGACTCGGCTGCCGGCGCATAGTCGTCCTGGCGATCGAGGCAGCGCTCGAGATCGGCGTACTGATCCTTCATTTCACCGGCGAGACGGCGCGCCAGCGCGGCGAGCGCTTCGGGCTGATGTGCGGCGTCCTCCACCGACTCGCGCCACTGCATCTGCTGCATCAGGAATTCGGCGGGCATCGCGGTATTGCTCTCGCTCGCGACGTCCACGCCCTGCAGCGCAAGCAGGTAGCGCGCGCGCGCCAGCGGGCTTTTGAGCGTGCGATACGCCTCGTTCACCTGGGTTGCAGATTGCATCGAGACGCGGCGTTCGGCATCGCTTGCGCCCACAAACCGGTCGGGATGGACCTGCGACTGAATTGCGCGGTAGGCCTCATCCAACTGCGCCAAGTCCAGTTGAAAGCGCTGCGGCAGGCCGAACAGCTCGAAATGGTTTTGGTGGAAATTGATCATACGCGGACAAAACCTTTGAAACGCAGGGCGCCAGGACCTGAGAACCAATTGAGATTTGAGGGGAAGCTTAGCTCGTGCTCCCCTGAGTCAGAGGCCGTTTCGGCGATCCTGAAACCAACTTGGGGTCCCTTGCGCCGTTCGCGTCCTTTGCCTTGAAACCTAGATGTTAAAACTTTCCCCGCAACCGCACTGATCTTTCACGTTCGGGTTCTTGAACTTGAAGCCTTCGTTCAGCCCCTCGCGCGCGAAATCCAGCTCGGTTCCCTCGAGATAAGGCAAACTCTTCGGGTCCACGATCACTTTCACCCCGTGGCTCTCGAACAAGGCGTCATCCGGATTGACGTCGTCGGCAAACTCCAGCTTGTAGGCCATGCCCGAACAACCGGTGGTGCGCACGCCCAGGCGCAGGCCCACACCCTTGCCGCGCTTGGCGATGAAGTTGGAGACGTGCCTTGCAGCTTTTTCAGTCAGCGTAACGGGCATCGCGGCCTCACGCGGCTTGTTGCGTCGCGGCGGCCGCGCTGTCGTCCGTGGCCGGTGCGTGCTTGGTCTTGTAATCGGCGATGGCGGCCTTGATTGCATCTTCGGCGAGGATAGAGCAGTGGATTTTCACCGGTGGCAGCGCCAGTTCCTCCGCGATCTGGGTATTCTTGATGCCCATCGCCTGGTCGAGGGTCTTGCCTTTCACCCACTCGGTCACCAGGGACGAGGACGCGATGGCCGAACCGCAGCCGTAGGTCTTGAACTTGGCGTCCTGGATCACGCCGTCCGTGCCGACTCTGATCTGCAGCTTCATCACGTCGCCGCACGCGGGCGCCCCGACCATGCCGGTCCCGACCGCCTCGTCACCCTTCTCGAACGAGCCGACGTTGCGCGGATTTTCATAGTGGTCCAGAACTTTGTCGCTGTATGCCATGGTGATTCTCCTTTAACCCAATTTCAATGTGCGGCCCACTGCACAGTATTCAAATCGACGCCTTCCTTGAACATGTCCCACAGCGGGGAAAGTTCGCGCAGCTTGGCAATCTTGCGCTTGAGCAGGTCTACGGTGAAATCGATCTCTTCCGCCGTGTTGAAGCGGCCGATCGTAAAACGAATGGAGGAATGCGCCAGTTCGTCGGAGCGCCCCAGCGCGCGCAGCACGTAGGAGGGCTCCAGGCTGGCGGAAGTGCAGGCCGAACCCGAGGACACGGCGATTTCCTTGATGCCCATAATCAGCGACTCGCCCTCGACGAAATTGAAGCTGACGTTGAGATTGCCCGGAATGCGTTGTTCCAGGTCGCCGTTCAGGTGGACTTCCTCGATTTCGCTCAAACCCGTCCATAGGCGGTCGCGCAAACCGCGGATGCGCTCGTTCTCGGCGGCCATCTCCAGGCGCGCGATGCGGAATGCCTCGCCCATGCCGACGATCTGGTGTGTCGCGAGCGTGCCCGAGCGCATGCCGCGCTCGTGTCCGCCGCCGTGTATCTGCGGTTCGATGCGCACGCGCGGCTTGCGGCGCACGTACTGCGCGCCTATGCCCTTCGGCCCGTAGACCTTGTGCGCGGTGACGGTCATCAGGTCGACCTTCAGTTTGGCCAGATCGATCTCGACCTTGCCCACCGCCTGCACCGCGTCGCAGTGAAATATGATGCCCTTGGCGCGGCAGATCTCGCCGATGGCGGCGATGTCCTGGATCACGCCGATTTCGTTGTTGACCATCATCACCGACACGAGGATGGTGTCCGGGCGTATCGCCGCCTTTAGTTTGTCCAGATCGAGCAGTCCGCTCGGCTCCGGGCTGAGGTAGGTGGCTTCGAATCCCTGGCGCTCGAGCTCGCGCACCGTGTCCAGCACCGCCTTGTGCTCTGTCTTGACGGTGATGATGTGTTTGCCCTTGCCCTGGTAGAAGTGCGCCGCGCCCTTGATGGCGAGGTTGTCGCCTTCGGTGGCCCCCGAGGTCCAGATGATTTCCTTGGGGTCAGCGTTGAGCAGCGCCGCCACATGTGCGCGCGCCTCCTCTACCGCCGCTTCGGCTTCCCAGCCGTAGCTGTGCGAGCGGCTCGCGGGATTGCCGAACTTCTCGGTCAGATAGGGAATCATCTTCGCGGCGACGCGCGGATCAACCGGCGTGGTCGCAGAGTAGTCGAGGTAAATGGGCTGCTTCATATCAGAGTGGCTCTTTGCGCAATCGAATCGGTTTTACTCAGACCGGCAAGGAGACGACCTTGCGCGCATCCGCGGGGCGCCGGTCCATCAGCATGGTCACATTGCCGCTGCTTTTCGCCAGTTGCTCGTTGACGAGATCCTGCAGCGTCACCGAGTTCAGGTAATCGTATAACTTGTCGTTCAGCGTGGCCCACAGGTTATGGGTCATGCAGCGCTTGTCTTCCTGGCAGTTTTCCAGGCCGCCGCATTGCGTCGCATCTAGCGGCTCGTCCACGGCGAGGACGATATCGGCCACCGAGACCTTCTCGGTCGGCTGTGCCAGGCGATAACCGCCGCCGGGACCGCGCACGCTTTCAACCAGCGCATGCCGGCGCAGCTTGCCGAACAATTGCTCCAGATAGGACAGAGAAATGCTCTGGCGCACGCCGATGCCGGCCAAAGTTACCGGACCCTGCTTATGGCGCAAAGCCAAGTCCAACATGGCGGTGACCGCAAATCTGCCTTTCGTTGTCAGTCTCATAGCCTTCTCCCCCTCGCTAGCCGATGAACACAAGGAATTATATCAAAATCCGAGTAATTTAGTCAACTATTCCTCCGCCTGCCGGCTGACCCGCCCCGGGTCGAAGCCATCGGCAACAGTCGGATCGTCCTCGGTTCGCGCCTTCAGCGCCTCGACCTCGCGCTGCAGCTGCTCCAGGCGGTGATCCTGCTCCATCGAGTGATCGAGCAAGCCCTGCAGCGCCTTCGCCATCGGATCGTCCGCGGCCTTCGCCGTGACGGCGTAGGCAGAAAATCCCAGTTTTGCCGCCTTTTCCTCGCGCGACTTGTCCTGGTCCTCGACGATGAAGCGCGCCGGGATACCGACTGCCGAGGCGCCCGCTGGAACGTCTTTCACCACCACCGCGTTGGAGCCGATTTTCGCGCCCTCGCCGACGACAATGGGGCCCAGCACTTTAGCGCCGGCACCGATAACAACCCTGTTCCTGAGGGTCGGATGGCGCTTGCCCTTATTCCAGGAGGTGCCGCCCAGGGTCACTCCATGATACAGAGTGACATCATCGCCGATCTCGGCCGTTTCGCCGATGACCACGCCCATGCCGTGGTCGATGAAGAAACGCCGGCCTATGGTCGCGCCCGGGTGGATCTCGATGCCCGTGAGGAAGCGTCCCAGGTGCGACACCAACCGCCCCAGCCAGCGCAGATTCATGTGCCACAGCCAATTCGCGATGCGATGAATGCGCAAGGCATGAAAACCCGGATAGCAGGTGATGACCTCCCAGGTGGAGCGCGCCGCCGGATCCCGGTCGAATACGCTGGCGATGTCTTCGCGGATGCTTTTGAACATAAGTACGTCTGGTATCTACCCAGCCTCCTGCCCGATTAAGCTCAAGTACAATGTTAACTTATTAAAATAACTATATGTTTAAACGTACTGTTTTCAATACACAAAAGACAAACCAGCCAATGTCTTGATAAAAATAAGTTTATGAATCCCTAGCATTTTAGTCAAGTATTTTTATCGAAAGAACTCAGCATGCCGCGCAGGATATTGACTTCTTCCTGCTCGAGACGGACACGGCCGAACAGGCGCCGCAGACGAGGGATCAGCCGCTTGGGGTTCGCCGGGTCCAGAAAGCCGCTCGCGCGCAGGCTCTGCTCGAGATGGATGTAGAGATTCTCCACATCCTCGTGCCGCGCCGGCACGCACTCGGCTGCCGGGGGCAGCGCACCCAGCGCCGCCACACGCGCTTCATAGGCCAGCACCTGCACCGCCGCCGCCAGATTGAGCGAGGAATAGCCCGGTTCGGCGGGAATGTACGCCAGCGCCCCGCATTGCAGGATTTCCTCGTTGGTCAGGCCGGACATTTCTGTGCCGAACACGATCGCGACCTCCCCTTCCTGCGCCGCCGCGACCAGCGTCAGCGCCGCGCTGCGCGCGTCGGCCGAAGCGTAGGCCAGTTCGCGCCGGCGCGCGCTAACCGCCAGCGCGTACACCGTGCCGCGCAAGGCCTCGTCCAGGCTGGCGCAAACGCGGGCCGCGCGCAGCACGTCCGCCGCGCCGCTCGCCATGGCCTCCGCTTCGGCATCGATCGGCCGCTTCGGATTGACCAGATAGAGCGAGGTGATGCCCATGGTCTTCATCGCGCGGGCCGCCGCGCCCATGTTGCCCGGATGCGAGGTGTGCGACAGCACGATACGAATGTGCGACAGCAGCTCCGCGCTCATATTAAAATCGAGCCTTGCGCGCAGGCGGCGAAAACTGGCAAAGATCCCACATCATATGCATCCCATGCTCAATATCGCGGTAAAGGCCGCCCGGCGCGCCGGCACCATTATCAATCGCGCGGCGCAAGACATCGACGCGCTGACCGTCTCGACCAAACGCCACAACGATTTCGTCACCGAGGTCGACCAGGCGGCGGAACAGGCGGTGATCCAAATCCTGCTGAAGGCCTTTCCGGATCATGCAATTTTAGCAGAGGAGTCTGGGGCGCACGGCAAATCGGACTATGTCTGGATCATCGACCCGCTCGACGGCACCACCAATTTCATTCACGGCTTTCCCCAGTATTGCGTTTCAATCGGATTGCGCTACAAGGGCACGGTGACGCAGGCGGTGATCTACGACCCGGGGCGCAACGAACTGTACACGGCAACGCGCGGGCACGGCGCCTACCTCAACGACCGGCGCATGCGCGTATCCAAGCGCAAGCAGCTCGACGACGCGCTGATCGGCACCGGCTTTCCTTTCCGCGAGGTCGCGCACATCAGCGACTACATGCCCATATTGCGCCAGATCATGGGGCAGACCGCAGGCGTGCGCCGCGCGGGCTCCGCCGCTCTCGATCTGGCCTATGTCGCAGCAGGACGTCTGGACGGCTTTTGGGAAACGGGCCTCGCGCCCTGGGACATGGCCGCGGGCAGCCTGATGATCCAGGAAGCCGGCGGCCTGGTCAGCGATTTCGACGGCGAAGGAAATTTCCTCGACAGCGGCAACATCATCACCGGCACTCCCAAAGTGTTCGCGCCGCTGCTGCAGATCATAGCCTCGCACCGCGACAAATAAGACCTCGCAACAACAAGAGCGGCTGGCCTGTGGGCTCGGCTGCTAATCCACGCTGCCGGACATGGTATAGAGCGTCAGCGACACCTCGGTCACGATAGGCCATCCGACTCCGCGCCAGGGCCTCTCGCGCGAGACGGCTGCGCAAGTCCATGTGCTCGCCCAGCACCATGGCTCTGGCGCTGAAGCTCCCGTTCTGGAAAACGATCGACGCATCCGTGCGTTCGGAACCGGCAGCCGATACGCGTGCGTGCCAGCGCCGCCCCGCTTTGACAATTGTCAACATGCGACGGGCGCACTGGGCGCAAATTAAAAAAAGAAAATCGGCGCTTGAGAATGGCCTTCGCAAAAGCAAACACGCGCGGATCATCTTCAAGCCAGAGACATCGTCGTAGCCCACTGCTCGATGGATACAGCGCGAAGGTTGAACTCCATGTTTGCAGCAAACAGCAGTGCAGCAAGGGGCCCCCAAACCATTCCCGGGTGCCGCACCGGCCAGTCTGTCGCGCCACTCCGGGTTTTCTCATCACACCGAGTTGAACAAACTATTGCCCAACCGCAGCGGCGGGGCGCGCTGGCGGCTGCGGAAAACGGGGGATCATCATGACAAGCGAGACAGGCCGTCACGGTAAAGTGGCAGCAGGAAGGTTCTGGGCCAAGGAAAGAGCGTTGCTTTTTGCTGCGCTTGTGCTCCCGATGCTAGCCGCCGGCTGCGGCGGGTCTGTCGGCGACGGCGGAGGCGCTCCTCAGGACGAAGCAACGGCGCTTGGGTCGGAGCCCAATAAGGCTCTCTACGGCACACCGCATAAGATCAAGGTCGCGCAAGTGGCAAAGAACCAAACGGACATTACATTTGGGCTGATCAGCGACACGCATATCGACGCCACCCAATGCGACAGGATCTTCTTGTCGAACAGTGGGTATGGTTACAACGACAGCCCGTATATGCAAAACAACCGGACTACGGTCGACGACCTGAACATCGACTGCAAGAGTCCCGAGTGCCTGGGTGTGGTGCATATGGGAGACATGATCGAGCAGAAGCCAAGCCAGGACGAATACGCCACCCAGCAGGTGATCGGCTTCAGGCAGCTCTATGAAAACGACTATCCGGGCCGCAACGGTGGCGCCATCAGAGGCTGTTCGGATACGAACTACGAAGCGTACAACAAGGGACACAAGATCAAGGTTCCCGTGTTTCCGACGCTTGGGAACCACGATGGCCCTTCCGGTTGGCATAAACCGGCAGACTACCTCGACGAGCGCATCACGGGCGCCCCGGGCATCGTGAGCCAGTACGGCAAGGCCAGCTACATCTGGCGATGGGGACAGTACTACTTCATCCAGCTCGGCCTGTGGGCCGGTTCCAAGGAGTCTGTGGTCGAATACCCTACGGACGCTGAAATAGACAACGGCAAGATCAAATGGCTGAAGGACTGGCTCAGAAGCCACGTAGGCGACAGCAACATGGGTGTCCTGATCTTCCAGCACTACGACTTTGGTGCCGGTAAGCGCTGGTGGAACAAGGACATGGAGAACATGGAACTCAACGTCCTCTGCCGCCGGGACAACGATGCCGGCCCGTGCGAGCCCTATAACGTTTTGGGCATCTTTGCCGGACACGAACATTTGAAAGACTTCCGCACCATAGCGGCCGGCGCCGACGCGCTGGGGAAAGAGGTTTCCTTCGACGAATACGTCATGCCGGACGTCGGCAAGGACAACAATAAACAGCGAGGCCATTCGATCGTGAGACTTCAGGACAAGCTGATGACGATAAATACGAAGAATCGCCACAATAACACGTGGAGCAACTACCAAAAGCCTATCGGTACCGGCCCCGGCGACCCGAACAGCTTCCGCTATGCGATCGGCTGGGACCTGCAATCCGGCGGCAACACATGGAGCCCGCTCGTCACTTTCCTTGACAAGCCCTTCGGCGGCGGCGTCCCTGCCGGCGGCGGCACTGCCATCGCGGATATCGACGGCAACGGCAAGCCCGACCTGGTACTGATGGGCGTCGACAGCAGCGGAGGCAGGGGAGGAAACAGGTTCTATTACAAGCTTGGCCTGAACTTGAATTCCGATGGCACAACCAGCGACTGGAGCCATGCCAAATGGGCACCGCCGATCTTGGGGGCTTCCAGTTCCGGAGGCGGTGCCGCCATCGCGGACATCGACGGCAATGGCAAGCCTGACTTGCTGTTCATGGTCGTCGACAATCCAGGTGGACAGAACAATTTCCGATACGTCATAGGCTGGAACCTGGACGCGAGTGGCGATCCCGTCGCATGGAGCCCGCTCAAATATGCTCCGGCATCCCTGCCGATCGGCGTTGACAGTGCCGGCGGCGGCGCAGCTATCGCGGACATCGACGGCAACGGCAGGCCCGACCTGGTGTTCATGGTGGTCGATAATCCCGATGGAATGAACAATTTCCGCTACACGGTCGGCTGGAACCTGGACGCCAACGGCGACCCAGCCTCATGGAGTGAGATCAAATACGTTCCGGCGTCCGTTGCGGTCGGCCATGAGAGCGCCGGCGGCGGCGCCGACATCGCGGACCTCGACGGCAACGGCAGGCCCGACCTGGTGTTGTCGGTGGTTGACAACCCCGACGGAATCAACAATTTTCGCTACGTCGTCGGCTGGAATCTGGATGCGAAAGGCAATCCCGCTTTATGGAGCCCGCTCCGGTATGCGCCGACGTCGCTTGATATCGGGGCCGAGAATGCCGGCGGAGGCGCAGCGATGGCCGACATCAGCGGGAATGGAGTGCTAGATCTGCTGTTGACGGCCATAGATAACCCGTAACAGCCGGGCGCTGATACCCGTGCCCGCATCCGGCGACACTCGCGACCGAAGCCGAAGACGGCGATGGGCCGCGGAAGTGCTCATGTCGATCCTCGACAGCGGCAACATCGTCACCTGCACGCCCAAAGTGTTCGCGCCGCTGCTGCAGATCATAGCCTCGCACCGTACCAAATGATCTCCTCACCTCATTGCCGCGGTCGCAGCGGGTGTGGTTCGGCGGCAGCAGGGGCGCGCGCCGGCGCAGCGCGTCACCATAACCAGGCGGCCCCGCGCACACCGGAAGCGTCGCCGTGGCGATTCTTCAGCAAGCGGGTCGCAATCTGATCGGAGAACACCTCCGCGCCCCAGAGTTTCGGCACGTTCTCATAGAGGCATTCGAGATTCGACAGGCCGCCGCCGAGCACGATCGCCTCGGGATCGAGAATATTGATAACTTGCGCGAGCGCTCGCGCCAGCCTTTGTTCATAGCGGCGCAAGGTGGATGCGCAGCCTGCGTCACCGGCCATTGCGCGCGCGGCGATTTCGTCCGGATTGAGGACTTCGCCGTTCGCTTTCGCGTGATCGCGCTGCATCCCGGGACCGGACAGGAACGTTTCGACACAGCCCTTGCGGCCGCAATAGCACTCGGGCCAGTCCAGCTCATCGCCCGGCAGCCGGTTATGTCCCCACTCTCCCGCAATCGCATTCGCCCCGGTGAGGACTTTGCCGTGCGCAACGATTCCGCCGCCCACGCCGGTGCCTAGAATTACGCCGAATACGAGCTCCGCGCCTGCCGCCGCGCCGTCGGTGGCCTCGGAAAGCGCGAAGCAGTTGGCATCGTTGGCGAGCCGTACTTCGCGCTGCAATAGTGCTTCCAGGTCACGCCTCAGGGGCTTGCCGATCAGCCAGGTCGAGTTCGCATTCTTGATGAGGCCAGTGGCACGTGATTCCGCACCGGGAATGCCGATGCCGATCGAAGCTTGCTGTCCCAGTTCACTTTCAGCTTCTCTGACCAAGCCGACAATAGCCGCCAGCGTGCCCGGATAATCTGCGCGGGGCGTAGGCATTCGACGGCGCAGCAATTGCGCACTGTCGTCCGCCAAGGCGACGATCTCAATCTTGGTTCCGCCAAGGTCAATGCCTATCCTCATGTAATTGATTCTAGCTGTGTCATATCCCAAATGGCCAAACCCTGGTTACGCGTTTGGCTACACGGCCGGGCCTCGCTAGGGGTCAATGCCAGCTTTGCGACACCCAGGCGAGGACCGCAAGCCGGCGACGCGCAATCCAGCCGGATGCTTGAGATGACGGATTAGGGCGACGGAATCTTTCGCCGCCGCAAGTAAGACAGCGGGCGGAGCTAGGCACCGATGGTCTGAACGGCCTCGACGATGTCGCGACTGCGCGTGACCTTGTCGCCCCACACGCGGTCGAACTCCGCCACCAAGCCATTAAGCGCATCCGAGCCCTGGATGGCCCGCGCACTCGCGAGGTCCTCGAACTCGTAGAAGGCGTAGTGCACAGATGTGTCTATCGCGCTCCAGCCGCGCCACGCACGCTTGGCATTGAACGCGGTCCTGGCATCCGGCAGGTGCTCGTTTTGGTACCAGCGGTCAAAATCATCTTTCCGGGTCGCGTCCGCGAGCTGGGCACGCACTATGAAATATGCAGCCATCTTGACCTCCCTCCAGAATTGGACGCCCTAGCTTACACCCGTGCGATCCTTGGTTCTGGACGCAAACAAGCATTCCGCCACCTTCACGATCAGGGACGTGATCGCGCGGTCTTTGCCTGCCGCAGAGCGGCAGGCCGATGGCGTTGATCACAGCGCTTGATTGTTCGATAATTATTTCTTGACGCAAAGCGACGTAACGGCGCTTGACTTCTTTGTCGAGCGCGCGCAACGTAAATTCGCTCTCAGATCAAAGAACAAAAATGATTGGCATTGCGCCGCGAAGCGCGCGCTCGATGCTCATCGGGAGCGGCACGATGCACGGCGTTCGCTGACGGGTGATTTTTTGGAGGAAGCGCGATGAACGATTTTCTCTATCGATTTGGTCTTGGAATCGACGTCGCATTTGTCTCCCGCGTAAGCACCGCAACGCAAGCCGGGCACGCCTAGGCGTTCCCGGCAAAGGCTATGCGAGCGCATGCCCTTGCCGCGCTCTTGGACTATCCCGATCGCAAACCAGAAAGAGGTGCAACAGCATGAACGCAAAGAACGATCGCGCCACCTGGCTCAAAGGCCCTACCGCGAGCTGCCTCATTCCCCCGCAAGCCCAGACGCGCCCCCGCCATTTCATCTTGCTCGGCGCCCCGGGCGTCGGCAAGGGCACCCAAGCCGAGTTGCTGAGTGCACGCCTCGGCGCCTGCCAGCTTTCGACCGGGGACATTTTCCGTGCCGCGAAATCGATCGCCGAATGCGAGCGCAGCCCGGCGCTCAACCTCGCTCTCGACGCCATGCGTAAGGGCGAACTCGTTACGGACGAGACCGTGCTTGCCATGGTCAAGGAACGCAGCGCATGCCTGAGCTGCGCAGGCGGGTTCCTCTTGGATGGCTTTCCGCGCACCGTAGCCCAGGCCGAGGCATTGACCGAGCTCCTGGCGCGCGAGAATATCAAGCTCGATGCCGTACTGAGCTATGAACTGCCGCTCGAAACCATCGTCGCGCGCCTGAGCGGCCGCCGCACTTGCGAGAAATGCAAGGCGGTCTACCACGTCCAAAGCAAACCCGCAAAGGTGGAAGGTGTGTGCGACGCCTGCGGAGGCAAGCTGATTCAACGCGAGGACGACCGCCCTGAATCGGTCAAGGTGCGTATGGCTGCCTACAAGTCCAGTACCGCGCCGCTTGCCGACTATTACAGCAGGCAGGACCTGCTCGTCTCCATCCCGGCAGAAGGATCGCCAGAAGCGATTTACCAACGCACCAAGCAGATGCTGGACGCGCGTGCCTGAGATTCTGCGCTCCACTAGTGAGGCGTTTCACATGGCCGATTTGAATGGACGGATCGCTCTCGTCACCGGCGCTTCGCGCGGCATTGGCCGCGCGGTCGCCATCGCGCTGGCACGGGCGGGCGCGGATGTCGCGGTGAACTACAAGGAACGGGCGGCGGAGGCCATTGAAGTCGTCGAAACGATTTCCGGCATGGGTCGCCGGGCAATCGCGGTGCCAGCCGATGTATCCCGCAGCGAAGCGGTCAACGACATGTTCCGGGCGATCGAGCACTCGCTTGGGACCGTCGACATCCTGGTCAACAACGCTGGCATCGCGATCCTGTGTGATATCGACGCACTAAGCGAGGAGGATTTCGACCGTACCATCGCCGTCAACCTGAAGTCCGCCTTTCTGTGCATCCGTGCCGCCATTCCGCATATGCGGGAGCGTGGATGGGGCCGTATCGTCAACATCTCCTCCGGCGCGGCGCGCGGCGCGGGCGGGATCGGGCCGCATTACAATGCGTCGAAAGCCGGGATGGAGGGGCTGGCACGCGGCTACGCCGCGCGACTGGTCAAACACGGCATCACGGTCAATTCCGTGGCACCGTCGCTTATCGCGACGGATATGCTACAGGCTGGATTGGCGTCTTCCATTTCACGAATTCCGATGGAACGGTTCGGCACCAGCGAGGAAGTCGCACAGGTGGTGTTAATGCTGATCGGCAATGCTTACATGACGGGACAGACCGTGGCGCTGAGTGGGGGCATGTCGTTCAACTAAGCATCATCGTCCCGCGCTGCCAATTCCACCTTCGCTCCGGCTGGTGACATTGGGATAAACGAGTGACTCCTGTTGGGGGAAAGGCTAGACCTCCTCCTTCTGGCCGGTCGACGATCGGATTGCTCATCGCTCCGCCTTGGGCCGGAAAACCGCCTGAGTGTCCTGTGCCATCGATCGGGCGTTCGGCGCCCCGCAGCGAAACTCCGCTGTCTCCGCTCCGTACCTAAATCGGCTGATGCAAGCATAAGAAGGCTTGAAGCAGGTCCCGAACAAATATTGGCTAAGATGCCGGACCACGTGCTGCGGGAAGCCTGCCAGATCGATGCAGGAGGAGACATGAATCAGATACGCAGGGACGTGCTCAAAGCGGGCGGCGGCGCGAGCCTACGCCACGCGAGACCCATAGACTCAAGACAAGAGGATCGCCATGAGAGTTAGTCAGTACATGAGCCGGTCGGTGCTTACGATCGCGCCGCAGACCGAATTTCACCGGGCATTCGATCTGATGCACAGCCGCCGCATCCATCATTTGCCGGTCGTCGAGGACGACCGCTTGGTTGGCATCATCGCCGAACGCGACGTACTGCTCGCGGCCGCGAACTTTGGGTCCGCGAAGGTGCCTGTCGACGAGATCATGCGTAACGCTCCTGTCTGCGTCTCGGAAAGCGCTCAGCTCAGGCAGGCCGCGCGACTGCTCGTGGACAACCACATCGGCTGCCTCCCTGTTCTGAGCAAGCGGAAAGTCCTGGTCGGCATCATCACGGAGACCGACATATTCAAGATAACCGCAGGAATGTTGCATGCCCGGCCCGCGGCAAGAAGGACAGCGAACAAGGCAGCAAGCTTGGCCAAGCGCAAAACGACGCGTAAATCGGCCAAGAGAGGCGTTACGAAGACGAAATAGGGTGTTGATACGCGCTGCAGCTTACCCCGGAGCGCGCGACCAGCATTGATTGAGAATACACGAAGGACTGGGCCAATGAGCAAGCTAATGCCAAAAATGCGCGCAATCGGCGTGCCGGTCAATGATTATTTTGTTGAAAATTTTGCGGATATTCCGCAGTTTCGCTACAACAAAATCCCGCTCGAGACGGTCACCAAGGACAAAGACGGTTTTCGCTTGAAGCTCGATGTAAGTGATCATCCGGAATATTTCATTGCGAGGGAAGCGGTTTCGCCCCCCAATTCGGGCGGCAACACGACAAATGTTTCCCTGGCCCTGGTGGCGCTTTACTCCGCGATGCAGGTGGATATACAGTTCAAAATCATATTACCTGATGACCAGTCGTCCATCGCCCAGCAGGAAATCAACGATCACGTCTATAACGACGTGAACATTGTCCAGATACATACGCATATCTGGGGCCCGCGTGAGTGTTTTAACGGCAACGCGCACGGTCGAACGTACCTGCTGGTCTCGCCGCACCCGCCGATCGACACCCTGGACGCTGAGATCAAAACGAGGTTCAGGAGAGCGGACGACATCCCGATCATCACGCCGGGATACCTGAACAGCTACCTGGGCCCGCAAATCATCGTGCCCACCGGCATCGGCTTCGAGACGATCAAGCCGCGTGTCGGCAATAACGACGTTATTGTCTGCCTGAACGACGACGAATTGATCGAAAAGTTCGGCACGCAGATTTTTCCGGACGAGATGTCGAACGAGGTACTGTTGAATATTACCGAGAGATTCACCAAGAACCATAACCCGCACATGAAGCCCAGCATGACCTTTGCGCTCGGTTTCTCGACCGGGGGTTCATTGACATGTTACCAATACCAGAACAAGCAGTACCTGATACACCTTCCTCTGGACGCGCAAGAATCCACGAGAATAGCGGAAACGTTCGACGACGCGCAGGTTGACCCCGCGCATTGCGGAAAGTACCAGGTTGGGCGCGGGGATGCGCGTATTGCCGGGCACCTGTTCTACCCTTACTTTATCGATGTCATGAAAGACGGCCTGTCAGCCGCGTTCGCCGCATCTGAGCTTGGTGCAGCCTTGTCGGCGTTGATGCATCATTCCAAAAAGTCCAACATCACGACGCTCAACCAGGATGCGTTGAATAAACTCGTGGTGAGATGCATCGACAAGGTTCAGCGCAATGAATCCAGGGGTGAAAACCTGAACTCCGCGCACTAGCGGCCGCGCCGACATACCTTTACGCACGATCATTCCTGAGTCCAGCCGATGCCAGATATCGCGATCCGTTCCAATCTTCTTGTCAGTACCGAATGGCTGGAGCGCCACCTCGACGACCCGACAGTGCGCGTTCTCGATCCCTCCACATTGCTGCTTCCCAGACCGGACTTTTCGATGTATGACGTGGTTCCCGCTCGCGATGATTTCGAAAAAGGCCATATTCCGGGAGCCGTGTTCGTAGACCTCCAAAACGAACTATCTGCGCCGGACCCGCATTTGCGCTTCATGCTGCCGGATGCGCCGACATTCTCCGGTGCGATGGCCAGGTTTGGCGTATCGGACGACAGCTTCGTCGTCGCCTATTCCACGGCAAATCACTGGTGGGCCACGCGGCTTTGGTGGATGCTGAAGGTATTCGGGCACGAGCGGGTGGCCGTGCTTGACGGCGGCTTCCAGAAATGGCGATCGGAGAACCGGCCCGTCGTGAGCGGTGCCGTTCGCTCCCGCGCGACTGGCATTTTTACGCCGCGGGAACCGAATAGAGAAATGGTCGCGACCAAAGAGGACGTGCTGTGCGCGATACGCGCCAACGACATTTGCAACATTAACGCCTTGCGTCCCGAGCAACATGCGGGCATCGGCGGCGTATATTACGGCCGCCGCGGGCACATCTCCGGCAGCGTCAATGTCCCTGCCGCGGCGCATGTCGACGCCGACAATACGTTCAAGAATACTGACGAGTTGCGCGCCTTACTTGCGCCGGCAATGCAAAAACCGCAGGTAATTACCTACTGCGGCGGCGGAATCGCCGCTACCAGCGTCGCGTTCGCCTTGGAAATGCTGGGACACAAGA
Organism: uncultured Enterobacteriaceae bacterium; assembly: GCA_964601155.1. GTDB lineage: Bacteria > Pseudomonadota > Gammaproteobacteria > Burkholderiales > SG8-39 > 2-12-FULL-64-23. The sequence goes on along the minus strand of CAZRMO010000034.1, from coordinate 17,334 downwards.
GCGTCAAAGTGTACGACGCATCTCTGACCGAATGGGCAGCTGATGAAAAATTGCCGATGGAGATGTAAGAGCCGTCCGGGGTACGCCGGCCGGCCGATGACGCGTTGCCGCGCAATCGACTCGATCGGGTGCCCGGATCGCCGGGGATATTGATATGATTAAGCGCGAGACGCACCTGGAACAGGCACGGCGGCGGTAAGCTGGTCGATAATCCGCCGGATCTCGACCGAGGTGATAAAGCCCTGCTTGTCTTTGTGCGACGCAGGAACCCGTTCTTGCTAATGAGAACATTTAGGGAGACTCCTCATGCGATCACTGCAATCCCGTCTCTGTATCATCCTGTTCATCGGCGGCGTATCGATGACCGCGCATGCCGATCCGATGTCGCCGCTAGGCGCGTGGACCACCATCGACGACAACACGCACAAACCCAAGTCCGTGGTCCTGATTACCGAAAAGGACGGCGTGCTCAGCGGGACCGTCGAGAAGATTATCGATCCCGCCAAGCAGGATTCGAAATGCGACAAATGCGCCAGCGACGACCCGCGCAAGGGCAAGCCGGTGATCGGCATGACCATCCTGACCGGCCTGAAAAAGGACGGCGAAAACGTTTATGGCGGCGGCAGGATACTTGATCCCAACAACGGCAAAACCTACAACGCCAAAGTGACGGTCATCGACGGCGGAAAGAAACTCCACATGCGCGGCTCGATCCTGTTTTTTGGGCGCACCCAGACATGGCTCCGGGCAAAATGACAAGAAGGGGTCCTGGTCGACCAGTTTGCCGAATGCCGGCGGACCGGAATGACAAATGACTCGAATCGTTGCGCGCGACAGAGCCAGGCAGGCTGATCTCAGTGAAGCCCGGATGCAGGCGTATGCCATCGCCCCTGCTGTCAACTCCCCATGCCCGGGAAGCTGTTCTCACCTTTCTTGCGCAGCAAATGGATCCTCGCCAACCCGCCTTCTGCTGTTTCCCGATAGCTCGATTTCATGTCGCAACCGGTCTCCCACATTGCGCGCACTACTTCGTCGAAGCTGACGATATGATGACCGTCGGAGAGCAGCGCATAGGCCGCACAGTCGACGGCGCGTACCGCCGCAATGGCATTGCGTTCGATACACGGGATCTGTACATACCCGGCAATCGGGTCGCAGGTGAGTCCAAGGTGGTGTTCCAGTCCCATTTCCGCGGCATATTCGATCTGGCGCACGGAACCGCCCAATAATTGCGCGGCGGCGGCCGCCGCCATGGCACAGGCGGTTCCGACCTCTCCCTGACAGCCGACCTCGGCTCCGGAAATCGAAGCGTTGCGTTTGACGATATTGCCGACGATACCGGCCGTGGCCAGTGCCCTGCAGATTTTTTCGTTGGAAAATCCGGACTGACCTTGCAGGAAGAACAGCACCGCCGGCAGCACGCCGCTGGCGCCGCAAGTCGGCGCAGTGACGATCTCGCCGCCCGCAGCGTTTGACTCCGACACGGCCAGGGCATAGGCAAACAGCAGCGCGGTTTCTCCGAAGTAGCCAGCCATGCTTTGCGCGCGCGCGTGGTAGGCAGACGCCTTGCGCGGAACATTCAAGGGTCCGGGCAGTCTCCCCTCGGCGTTCAGGCCGGATTCGATGGCCTTTTTCATGACTGTCCATATGCCGCCCAGGTGTGACCAGATATCCTGGCCCTCGTGCCGGCTTGCAAGCTCCCACAGCAAAAGTCCTTCGCGCTCGGTCAGTTCCAGCACCTCCCGCATGCACGTGTAAGGGTAAACGTCGCTGCCGCCATCCGGCTTGCCGTGCTCATCCAGCAGTGCGCCGCCGCCGACCGAATAACTGATGCGCGAGGCAATGACGTTGCCGGATGCGTCAAGCGCTTCGAATTTCAGGCCGTTGGGGTGCAGCGGCAATGATTGCTCCGGCAGCCAGATGAGTTCGACCGGCGTCGGCGAAAAAGGCTCGCTGACGGCGATATCCGTCAGGTGTCCGCGCCCGGTTGCGGCAAGGCTTGCGTAGAGCGTGATACGCAGGCGAGCCGCCGCGCCCGCCGACGCCCTGAAAGCTTCCGCGGCGAAGCGCGGTCCCATGGTATGGCTGCTCGAGGGCCCGCAGCCAGCCCGATAGAGTTCTCTGAGCGATTTCAAGTTGTGCGTGCGCCTCTAAGCAGGGACATCTAGCGGAAATAGACCAGTGTTCACTGACTCGCCTCCGCGTTGAACTCGTCGATCATCTTGTCCAGATCCGCTGCCTGGGTGCGCAGGCAACCCCAGTAATTGCGGTAGTCGTACCACTGGGCACGAAGCTCCTGCACACTCTTGCCGAGCTGTTCGACCCAGGAGAAATACTTGAGCTGGTGCACGCGGCGCTTGTCGACATGCGAGAGCTCGAGCACATGGTCGATGGAAATGCCTGAAAGCCGGTCGTAATCGCGGTCTGCCTGACGCTGGTCGTATGCTCCCCGCTGCGCATTGAGTTCGGCCAGGCGGCTCCGGTACATGGCCATGGAATCGGTAAACACCGTGAATACGACGTCGTTCTCGCCAAGCTCGAAGTATTTTGCGAACTTGATCGAGCCGATCAAGTTGCCGATGCTTGAAATCCCCATCCACTCGAGTTTGTCGAGAACGTCCTTCTCGACGCCCATTTCGGCCAGGGTTTTCCTGCCGGCCGCCTCATTGAACAGCCGGATAAAGCGAATCGGAAGCTCGTCGTCCACGCCTATCGCCGCGTCCGTTTCCCTCAGGTTGTGGATCCAGGGAATGTGTTTGTCGCCGATGCCTTCTATACGATGATCACCGAAGCCGTTTTCGAGAATCGTGGGACATTGCAGGGCCTCGGCCACTCCCACCTTCGCCCCGTGGAAGGTGTCGCGAAGGTAGGATCCCGCCGCCATGGTTCCGGCCGAGCCCGAAGCAAGCACCGCTCCCGCGACCGAATCACCGGGCTTCGCGATCTTTCTGAACACCTCTTCCATGGCCGGGCCGGTCACATTGTAGTGCCAGAGGGAATTGGGGAACTGATCGAACTGGTTGAAGATGACCGCATCGGGGCGCGTGCGCTCCAGCTCGATGCACTTATCGAAAATTTCCTTTACGTTGGACTCGCTGCCTGGCGTTGCGATGACTTCCTCGGCCATGGTCCTGAGCCAGTCGAAGCGCTCTTTCGACATGCCTTCCGGCAGTATCGCGACCGAAGGGCAGGAAAGCAGCCGGGATATATATGCGCCGCCCCGGCAGTAATTGCCGGTGCTCGGCCACACCGCTTTCTTGGTCGCGGGGTCGAAACGTCCCGTCACGAGTTCGGGCAGGAGGCAGGAAATGGCGGGACCCACTTTGTGCGCGCCGGTGGGGAACCATTTCCCCACGATACCGACGATCCTCGCCTTGGTGCCCGTGATGGCACGCGGAAGCTCCAGGAAATTGACGCCGCCGAATCCGCCACCCTTTTCGACGGGTTCGTTATGCCAGTTGATGCGGAACAGATTTCTGGCATGCACATCCCACAAGCCGATATTCGCCAGCTCCGCCTTTACTGCGCCGGGAATCTTGGACGGGTCGCGCATCTGCGCATAGGTGGGAAGAATGATGCCTTTTTCCCGGCAACGCCGGATGTTCTGCTTGCGCTGCGCCTCGTTGATTTTAAGATCGATCATTGCGTCACTCCCAGTATGTTCAGTGTTCAAGGCCCAGACCCCGCGCCGCGGATTTGATGTCCTTCAGGCCAGAGCCGGTGATCAGCAGCACGCATGTTTCCTGAGCAGGAATCGCTTCCCGCACCTTGCACCAGCCGGCGAAAGCGGCGCTCGACGACGGCTCGGCGAACAAGCCCGAACTCGAGGAGAGCTTTTTCTGCGCCTCCAGGATCTCGGCGTCCGAAACGACGACCGCCTTGCCGCCATATTTCCTGAGCATTGCCACGGCCTGCAGCCCGTTCCGCGGAACGTCGACGGCGATCGAATCGGCCAGCGTGCTGGAAGGCACAGGATCGCCGAAGGCCTCAGGCGCGGAACGCGGTGAAGCGAAAGCACGCGCGATGGCGCTCGATCCCTGCGCTTGGCAGGCCCAGAGCGTCGGCATATTCCGGATCCTGCCCAGTTTGAGCAGGTTTTCGAATCCCCGGTAAGTTCCCGCGAGAATGACGCCGTCGCCTGTCGGAACGAATACGTGTTGCGGCTCGCCCGATCCGGCTTTGAGCAAGTCGGCGACGATCTCGAAAGAAACGGTCTTCTTGCCTTCTATGGTCAGAGGGTTGTAGGCCGTATTGCGCGACAGCGCACCTGTCCTCGCGGAATACGCGAGCGACAGCTCATAGGCCTGGTCATAGCTTCCGTCGACGAGTACCAGCTCGGCACCGTACTGCAGCACCTGAATGCGCTTGGCGATCGGCG
>CAZRMO010000034.1:0-12856 GCA_964601155.1 uncultured Enterobacteriaceae bacterium | reverse complement strand
ACGAGTACCAGCTCGGCACCGTACTGCAGCACCTGAATGCGCTTGGCGATCGGCGCCGTCTCCGGAAGAAACACCTTGACGCGAATGCCGGCCGCGGCGCCCACCGCAGCCATGCTCGATGCCGCATTACCCGTGGACGCGAGGACGATTTCCCCGACGCCGTGCTTGCTCGCGAAGGCCGCGACCAGGAGCGATGCCCGGTCCTTGAACGAGCCCGAGGGATTGCAGGTATCGTCCTTGATCCACAAATTCGGCGCGTTAAATTCCGCGCGCAGACGCAGAGGCGCCCAAAGCGGCGTGTTTCCGACAGGTATCGGAGGAAACCATGCCGCTTCGACCGGCAGCGGAACCGTATCGGGATCGGTGTCGCCGTCCCATTCCGCCTCGAGTACGCCTGCCAGCGGCCGGTCTTTTTCCAGCCGCTGCGCGCAGAGATCGCAGAGATATCTGCCGGGAACAATAGCGTAGCTTGCTCCGCAGGCGTGACAACGATAGCGCCATTTCATGTTCACGCGTTCATCGCATCGAAGAGGCACACAGCATCATGTCCGCAGCCGCGGCGGTCATGCCATTACGCCTCAATTCTTGGACGCTTTTGCGATCGCGGCCAGGTAGGCCTTCATCATCGCTTCGCCTTCCTTGCCATAGCTCTTGGCAATCTGCGCTTCCACCGCCGGCTGCGCGAGCGCGCGGAACTGGGCGATTTGCGCCGGCGTAGGCGTGTAGACCTGCATCTTCTTTTCCAGCGCCGGCAGACCCCGGTCGGAGGCCTCGATAATGCGGTTGATGCCGCGGCCGGCGACGATCGCCGAGCGTGCCGCCGCGTTGACGACCTCCTTCTCATGCGCCGTCAGACCATCGTAGAACTGCTTGTTCATGATCCACACGTAGGGTGTGAACAAATGGTTGGTGAGCGTGAGGTATTTCTGCACTTCGTCGAACTTGGCGAATTTGATGATTGGAACCGGGTTCATCTCGCCATCGGCGACACCGGTCTGCAGCGCGGTATACAGCTCCGCCCAGTTGATCGCCACCGGCTGCGCGCCCAGACTGGCGACGAGTTTCTTTTGCGTGTCCAGCCCCATGGTGCGGATCTTCAGTCCTTTCATGTCCGCGGGGGTCTTGATCGGATGCTTGGAGTTGGTGAACTCGAAGAAGCCGCCCGAGTCGCCGAAACCGAGCACGTCGAGACCGGTCTTCTTGGTGATGTCGGCCGCAAGATGCTTGCCGAACGGGCCGTCGAAGACGGCGTAGGTGACGGCGATGTTCGGATACGCGAACGGCACGTCGAGCGCACCTATCATCGGATACACCGAGGCGATGCCGCCGACGCTGGATATGGAGGACTGCACCACGCCGGACTTGACCTGCTGGATCACCTCGTTGTCCTTGCCGAGCTGCCCGTTCGGAAATATCTGCACCTTGACCGAACCGTTGGTGCCCGATTCGACCAGCGACTTGAACACCGTCGCCATCGCCCCCGTGGCGTTGTCGTACGGATCGTCCTTGTTCAAGTGGGCGAGTTTGATGACTTTATCCGCGTGTGCGGCTACGGGCAGCATGCCTACGCCTAGGCTAAGCACCGCTGCGACTGCAATCGATTTGAACGTACGCATGGAAGAAACCTCCGTTTAAGTTTGGGTTGCTCGATTGATGCTGGGTTGATGCTCGGTATCCGGTTGCTGTTATCGATGACGCTGTCAAAGACCCAGCAACCTGGGAACGGTCAGTGTCAGCTTGGGCCAATACGCCACACAAAACAGTACGGCCACTTCCGCGATTACGAATGGCCACATGGCCGCGGTGATGCGCTCGATACGCTCGCCGGTGATCGAGCTCAGCACGAACAGGCTGGCGCCCACCGGAGGCGTCATCAGGCCGATATTGAGCGCGAGCACGATCATGATGCCCGTCTGAACCGGGTCCATCCCGATCGAGGTGGCCAGCGCGCCGAGTATCGGGCCGAGAACGATGAGGATGGCGTTGATGTCCATGAACATTCCCAGGATCAGCAACAACATCAGAATCATCAGGATGATGGTCGCAGGGTTGGAGGACAGGCTCAGGAACAGGTGCGTGACCATCTGCGGCAACTGCATGTAGGTCATCCACCAGCTCAGGATCGACGCCGAGGCGATAATCAGGAACACGACTCCGGTGATCCGCGCCGTGCGCACCAGCATGTCGACGATGTCGGCGAACCGCACCTGGCGATACACGACCACACCCAGCAGCAGTGCATAGAACACGGCAATCGCGGCGGCCTCCGTAGGGGTGACCACGCCGCTCAAAATGCCGCCGAGAATGATCACCGGCATCGCCAGCGCGCTCAGGCTCTGGCGGAATGCGCGCAGTATGCGCAGCAGGCTGGGGCGGTCACCGCTCTTGGGCAGCTGCAGTCGGCGCCCGAGACCGGCGATGATCGCCATGCAAATGAGGGCCATCACCAGTCCGGGAAGGATGCCCGCGGCGAACAGCCCGGCAATCGACACGCCCATCATCGATCCGTAGATCACCATCAGGTTGGACGGCGGGATAGTGGGGCCGATAATCGAACCTGCGACCACCACCGCGCAGGCGAACGGCCGCTTGTAGCCGTTTTTCTCCATCGCCGGCACCATGGTGTTGCCGAACGCCGCAGCTTCGGCCACGGCCGCACCGGTGATGCCGGCGAACAGCACCGAGGACACCATGCACGACTGCGCCATGCCGCCGCGCAGATAGCCCACCAGAGCGTCGGCGAACCCCGCCAGACGCGCAGTGATGCCCGCGCGGTTCATGATCTCGCCGGCGAAAATGAATAGCGGCATCGCGAGGAAGGTGAACAGGTCCAAACCGGCAAAATAGCGCTGCGGCGCCATCGCCAGCATGTCCGCGCCCCCGATCTGGACGATGCCGAACACCCCGGCAATACCGAGCACATAACCGATCGGCACCCCTATCGCGAGCAGCATGAAAAACGCCGCAAGCACCCAGATCATCGCACTGCCCCCGCGATCGTTGCGGGCGGCCGGCCCAGGGTAAAATCGCGCACGCCGGTCAGCGCAAGCTGCACACAGGCCAGCGCCGAGGATATCGGCACCGCCGCGAATGGTATCCACATGGTCATGCCGAAGATGGTGGCGTATTGGCTCGCACCCTGCTTTGTCATATCGACGCCGAAATAGGCCAGGAACGCGAAAAATGCGAAACCGAGTAGGTCGATGGCGGCGCCGAGATGTCGTTGCAGGGCCTGCGGCAAGCGCTCCAGCAAGGCCGTCACCGCTACATGCTCGCGCCGTGCCACGCCGCAGGATACGGCCAGAAGCGCCACCCAGATCATCAGATAGCGGGCGAGTTCCTCGGTCCAGGTGACGGGAAGCTCGATCACGTAGCGGCCGAAGATCCCGAGCCCCACATCCAGGATCAGCACCGCCATGATCCCCGCACACAGCAACTCCACCCAGCGGTTGATAAAGGCGCTGAGCGCCGCACAGACTTCGCCCAGCGACTTGGGTCGCGCATCGGCACGCGGATTATTGGTCATCGCCGGTCCATGTGTTGTCGCTGACGCTTGTCATTGCTTGCAGATCTCCGGGTGCCGCGCACAAGGCTTCGACGCGGCCTCGAGCCGTTTGCGACTGATCCTGTCAGGCGCATTCGCGATCGGCCGGCAGCGGCGTGCCGTCGGCCTTCAGGCGCACACCCTTCCTCTCGACGATCATCGCGTAGGCCGAAGGCTGGCGATGCGCGTCGAAATTGAAGGTCGTGCGCTTGTAGGAATTGCACAAGTCGAAATCGCAGCGGGCCACCGCGATTTCGTCTGCCTTGGTGGTGCAGGCGGCAACGATTTCACCTGAGGGCGCGACGATGCAGCTACCGCCTATTTGATCTACCCCCTCCTCTACCCCCGCCTTCGCCACGCCCACCACCCAGCTGCCGTTCTGATACGCCCCGGCCTGCAGTACCAGCTGATTGTGGAACAAGGACAGATCGTCGTGCTCGGGCGCCGGCGGATTGTGCACCGGCGTGTTGTAGCCGATCAGTATCATCTCCACCCCCTGCAGCCCCATGACGCGGTAGGTTTCGGGCCAGCGGCGGTCGTTGCAGATCGCCATGCCCAGGACGCCGCCGAATGCCCTGACGACGCCGAACCCGTCGCCGGGTTCGAAGTAACGCTTCTCCAGGTGCTGAAACCGGCGCCAGGGCTCGTGCTCGGCGTGACCCGGCAGGTGAACCTTGCGGTACTTCGCCACGATGCGCCCTGCGCTGTCCACCAGAATGGAGCTGTTATAGCGGCGCGTCCTGCCCTGCTCGATCGACAGTTCGGCGTAGCCGAGACAGAAGCCGATGTTCAGCTCGCGCGCAAGCTCGAACAGAGGCTGCGTTTCCGGACCGGGCATTTCGCGCTCGAAGAAACTGTCGACCTCTGCCTGATCCGCCATGTACCAGCGCGGGAAGAACGTCGTCAGCGCCAGTTCGGGGTAGACGATCAGCTCGCAGCCCATGGCGCTAGCCTGGCGCATCAGCGCCTGCAGCCGCACCACAACCTGCGACCGGGTTTCGCTGCGCGCAATCGGGCCGAGCTGACCGATCGCAATATTCGCAAATCTTGCCACTGCATCTCCTCGGAGTTGTTGGTTGTTATTGGCTTGTTGTTCGATCGGCCAGCTGCGTAAGAACCCGTAGCAGCACCCGCGCCCCGGCCACCAGGTCCTCGGGCTCCGTGTGTTCGCGCACGTTATGGCTCAGGCCGCCCACGCTCGGGACGAAAATCATCGCCGCCGGGCACAAGCGCGCGAGAATCTGCGCATCGTGTCCGGCGCCGCTGGGAAGTCGCCGCACCGAGTAGCCGATGCCGCGCGCCGTCTGCTCGACCAGATTTACCAATTCCGGGTGAAAAGCGACCGGCTCGAAGCGCGCCAGCGAGCGACGCGATATCTGCGTACCCTCCGCCGCACTCGCTTCCTCGGCGAACGCCCACAGCCGCTGCTCGGCCAGTCTCAGAATCTCTTCGTCGGTGTTGCGCAGGTCCACCGTGAATACGACGCGGTTGGGAATCACGTTGACCAGATTCGGAAAGACCGTCATCGACCCCACGGTCGCCACCTGGTCGCCGCCCAGCTCCCGCGCCAGTTCGCGCGCAAAGCAGGCGATGCGCGCGGCAACCTGGCCGGCGTCATGTCGCAGGCGCATCGGCGTCGTTCCGGCGTGATTGGAAACGCCGGAGACTTCGAACTCGGTCCACGAAATGCCCTGCACGCCTTCCACGGCCCCTATGGTGATTTTCTCGATGTCGAGCACGGGACCTTGCTCGATGTGCAGTTCGACGTAGCTGTCGACCTTCGTCGCGCCCACCGGCGCCGTTCCGCGGTAACCGATCCTGTCCAGATTTTCGCGCACCGTCGTGCCATCGATGCCCTTCGTGTCCAGCGCCGTCTCCAGCGGCAGATCCCCCTGGAACACGAGACTGCCCATCATATCGGGCGCGAAGCGGGAGCCTTCCTCATTGGTGAAAAACGCCACCGCAAGCGGCCTGCTGGTGCGGATTCCCGCCTCCTTGATGACGCGCACGACTTCCAATCCCGCGAGCACCCCGTAGTTGCCGTCGTAGAGCCCGCCGGTCCGCACGGTGTCGATATGCGAGCCCACCATGACCGGTGGTACGTCTTCGCGCCCGCCGTAGACCCCGACGACGTTGCCGATGCCATCCACGGTCACGCTCATCCCCAGCGCGTTCATCCGCGCCACCACCCAGTCGCGGCCAGCCTTGTCCTCGGCGGTCAATGCCAGCCGGCACACGCCCCCGCCTTCCAGCGCGCCGATCTGGCCCAGCTCCCGCAAGGACGCGAGCAGCCGTTCAGCGTTGATGTCTATATTCGCCATCTCCATTGTCATTCTCAAACCGCCGCCTGGCGCGATTCCTCCCTCGAACCGTTTCAAACCTCTATGTCCTGCAGAATTTCGTGGACGCGCTCGATGCGTTCCATGCGCTTGCGCGCGCCGGGCCGCATCGCGGCGACGAGCAATGCCGCAAGGTAATTGACGATGCTCATCGGAGCCACATAGGAATCGAACATCGCCGATCCGGTAGTCATGCAGCCGAGAACCAGGTCGCCGCGCCGCGTCAGCGTCGATACCGGGGCGTAGGTAAGCAGCACGATCTTGGCGCCGGCTTGCCTTGCGATGCCCACGATCTGGCCGAGCAACTTGATCCGGCGCCGGAAATCGACGACGAACAGGACGTCCTTGTCGCCCACATCGGCCATCAGATCGGCGGTCTTGGCGGCCGAATCGTTGAGCAGGAAGACATTCGGCTTCGCATGGGAGAACAGCGCATGCGCGTAGAATGCCGTCGCGTAGCCGTTGCGATAGCCGACTATCCACACGCGCTGCGCGCCGGCCAGGACAGCCACCGCCGCCTTGATCTCGTCGTGGCTCAAATTCTGCAGCGTGGTGGCCAGGTTCTGCGCGTCGATCGACAAATGGCGCTCCAGACCCGAGCCGTTGTTGTCGAGCTTTGCGATGTCCTCGAGCTTGAACAGCGGCGATTCCGCGGAAGGGTTGGCCCGCACGTCGGAACGGAAGTGGCTGAAACCTTCATACCCGAGGCGGCGGAAGAATCGCGCCGCGGTCGCCTTGGATACCTCCGCGAACCGGGCCAATTCGGTTGCCGAATAGCTTGCGAGATTGCTCTGGTGTTGCATCAGCACGTCCGCAAGCCTGCGCTCCGACGGCGACAACTCGTCGTAGGACTCCAGAATCAACTCGCGCAGGCTCATGCGGACAGTCTCTCCTCGCCATCGGACCGTGACATGGAAGGGACGCGGCCCAATGACTTGCAGCAGGGGGTTGCAACGCTGGTTACACGCGTTTCATCGCACACTATACGTGGAACTTTTGTTTCATGTCAATCGCTGCGCGCGCCCGACGCCTGCGCGGCGCCGGGTCGGCATCGTCCGCTGGCGCGTCCCCGGCTTGGCCCTATACGTCCCGGGTTAGAATTGCGCCGATGAGCAAACTGGATACCGCCGCGGGCAGCACCCACACCCCGATGATGCAGCAGTACCTGCACCTCAAGGCGCAGCATCCTGACATCCTGCTGTTCTACCGCATGGGCGATTTCTACGAGCTGTTCCATGACGACGCGGAAAAAGCGGCGCGGCTGCTCGACATCACGCTCACCACGCGCGGCGCTTCCGCCGGCGCGCCGATCAAAATGGCGGGCGTGCCCTACCACGCCGTCGAGCAATACCTGGCCAAGCTGCTCAAGCTGGGCGAATCGGTGGCGATCTGCGAGCAGATCGGCGACCCCAATACGTCCAAAGGTCCGGTGGAGCGCGCCGTCACCCGCATCGTCACCCCGGGCACGCTCACCGACTCGGCGCTGCTCGACGAGAAATCCGACAACCTGCTGCTCGCGCTCGCGAGCGAAGACAACAATGTCGGTCTCGCCTGGTTGAGCCTTGCGAGCGGCGAACTGCGCGTGGCCGAAATTCCGCAAAAGCTGCTCGCGGGTGAACTCACGCGCCTGCGGCCGGCCGAGATCCTGGTCGCCGATCGCGGCCCGCTGGCCGACCTGAACGGCACGGCCGCGCTGACCCGCCTGCCCGAATGGCATTTCGAATACGAGGCGGCGCGCCAGCAGCTGCTCAAGCATTTCAGCGTGCACTCGCTTGCGGGTTTTGGCTGCGAGGACCTGCGCCCGGCCATCGCCGCCGCCGGCGCGCTGCTCGAATACGCGCGCAAGACCCAGGGCCAGGCGCTGTCGCACGTGAATGCGCTGCAAGCGGAGCGCGCGGACGATTACCTGCGCATGGACGCTGCGACCCGGCGTAATCTCGAGCTCACCGAAACCCTGCGCGGCACGCCCGCGCCCACGCTGTACAGCCTGCTCGACGGCTGCGCCACCGGCATGGGCAGCCGCCTGCTGCGCCACTGGCTGCATCACCCCTTGCGCGACCGCGCCGTACTCGCCAACCGCCACGAGGCGGTGGAAGAACTGGCGCTGGCGAGCGGCACGGCCCTGCGCGAGGCTTTGCGCCGCATTGCCGACGTGGAACGCATCGGCGCGCGCATCGCCTTGAAGAGCGCGCGGCCACGCGACCTCTCCGCCCTGCGCGACAGCCTCGCCGCCCTGCCCCAACTGGCTGCGCTGCTGGCCGCCGCGACCGCGCCGCGTCTGGCCGAGCTGCGCGATGGCCTCGCCGTACCGCCCGAATGCGCCTCCCTGCTCGCGCGCGCGATCCTGCCCGAGCCCGCGACGCTGCTGCGCGAAGGCGGCGTCATCGCCGACGGCTACGACGCCGATCTCGACGAACTGCGCGCGCTGCAGACCAATTCGAGCGAGTTCCTGGTCGCGCTCGAAGCGCGCGAGCGCGAGCGCAGCGGCATCCCCAACCTCAAGGTCGAGTACAACCGCGTGCACGGCTTCTACATCGAAGTCACCCACGCCCATGTGGAAAAGATTCCGGCCGATTACCGCCGGCGCCAGACGCTGAAGAACGCCGAGCGCTACATCACGCCCGAACTCAAGGCCTTCGAGGACAAGGCGCTGTCGGCGCGAGAGCGCGCGCTGGCATTGGAAAAATCCCTGTATGAACAGCTGCTGGAGACCTTGCAGCCGCATATCCCAGCGCTGCAGCGCATCGCGCGCAGCCTGGCCGAACTCGACCTGCTCGCCTCGTTCGCCGCCGACAGCCTGCGCCTGAACTGGTGCCGGCCGCAGTTCGTGGACGAGGGGCTGATCGAAATCGAGGCCGGGCGCCATCCGGTGGTCGAGTCGCAGGTGGACCAGTTCATCGCCAACGACTGCCGTCTGAACGCCGCCCGCCGGCTGCTGCTGATCACCGGACCGAACATGGGTGGCAAGTCCACCTACATGCGCCAGCTGGCGCTGATCGTGCTGCTCGCCCACGTCGGCGCCTTCGTGCCGGCGCGCGCGGCGCGCCTGGGACCGATCGACCAGATTTTCACGCGCATCGGCGCCGCCGACGATCTGGCCGGCGGGCGCTCCACTTTCATGGTGGAAATGACCGAGAGCGCCAATATCCTGCACAACGCCAGCGCGGCCAGCCTGGTGCTGATGGACGAGGTCGGGCGCGGCACCTCCACTTTCGACGGCCTGGCGCTCGCCTGGGCCATCGCGCGCCATCTGATCGAAAAGAACCGCAGCTACACCCTGTTCGCGACGCACTACTTCGAACTCACGCGGCTCGCGCTGGAATACCGCGAGGTGGCGAACGTCCACCTGGATGCGGTCGAGCACAAGGATTCCATCGTGTTCCTGCATGCGGTCGAGGAAGGTCCGGCCTCGCAGAGCTACGGCCTGCAGGTGGCGGCGCTCGCCGGCGTCCCGGGTAATGTGACGCGCGCGGCGAAGCGCTATCTGCTGCAACTGGAGCAGCAGAGCCTGACCCGCGGCGGCCAGACAGATCTCTTTGCCGCCGCGGCGCCCGCGCCCGAACCCGAACCGCATCCGGCGCTGGATCTGCTCGCGGCGACCAAGCCGGACGAACTCAGCCCGAAAGAAGCGTTGGAACTGTTGTACAAGCTCAAGGCGCTCTGATACGCAACCCGTACGCTCGCGCACTCGCCGTGGGCGAACAGCGCGGTCCGGGACCGCGCTTGCAGTCGCAACCAGCCTAAAGCCCGGTGTGGCGCTCGATGTAGGCCTTCACTGCGGCGGCATCCGCATCCATCACCTCGAAGCGCTGCGGCAGCGACTCCAGGTTTTCGCAACCCGGCGGATAGTCGGGATCGCGCGCTAGCGCTTCGCGTATGGTCGCTGCGAACTTCACCGGCAGCGCGGTCTCGAGGCAGATCAGCGGAATGCCCGGCTGCCGGTGTTCCAGCCCGACCTTGAGCCCGTCCGCGGTATGCGTATCTATCATCACGCCATAGTCCTTGTACACGCGGCGGATGGTCGCGAGACGGTCTGCATGGGCGCTGGAGCCGGACACGAAGCCGTACTCCTTCACGTTGGCGAAGTACGGCGTGTCGGCGAGATTGAACTCGCCGCCTGCGTCGACTTTGCTCCATAGCGCTTTCACCAGGTCTGAGTCGCGCCCGACCAGGTCATAGACGAAGCGCTCGAAATTGGACGCCTTGGAAATGTCCATCGACGGGCTGGAAGTCTGCCGGACCTGGCTGGTCGGCCGCACGCGGTAACGGCCGCTGCGGAAGAACTCATCCAGCACGTCGTTCTCATTGGTGGCGAGGACCAAGCGCGCGATCGGCAGGCCCATCATGCGCGCGATGTGGCCGGCGCAGATGTTGCCGAAGTTCCCCGAAGGCACGGCGAACGCGACCTCTTCGTCGTCGGATTTGGTCACCGCGAAATAGCCGCGGAAGTAATACACGATTTGCGCCGCGACCCGCGCCCAGTTGATCGAGTTGACCGCGCCGATCCTCTGGCGCTTCTTGAACGCGGCGTCGTTGTTCACCGCCTTGACCATGTCCTGGCAGTCGTCGAACACCCCGCGCACGGCGATGTTGTATATGTTCGCATCCTGCAGCGAAAACATCTGCGCCGTCTGGAACGCGCTCATCTTGCCCAGCGGCGACAGCATGAATACATTCACGCCGCGCTTTCCGCGCAAGGCATACTCGGCCGAGGAGCCGGTGTCGCCCGAGGTGGCGCCGAGGATATTGACGTGCTCGCCGCTCTTCGCCAGTACATACTCGAACAGGTTGCCGAGCAGCTGCATCGCCATGTCCTTGAACGCCAATGTCGGTCCGTTGGACAATTCGAGGATATGCAGGCCCGGCTCCAGGGTCTTCACCGGGGTGATCGCCTCGGCGCGGAATGCCGCCTTGGTGTAGGTCTTCGCGCACAGTGCCTTCAAGTCCGCTGCGGGAATATCGTCGCAGAACTTGTGCAATATCTCGTAGGCGAGCTCCGCGTAGGACAGCTTGCGCCAGGCGGCGAGTTCGGCGGCGTCGACCTGCGGATAGCGCTCGGGAACGGCAAGCCCGCCGTCGGGGCACAGGCCGCCCAAAAGGATTTGTGTGAAAGTCTGCGGCTGCATACCGCCGCGGGTTGAAACGTAGCGCATGCCGCAGCTAGTTCCGCCCGAGTTCCTCGAGCCGGATGCGCGTCACCTTGCCCGACACCACCGCCAGCGCCTCGATCGCGACTATGGCCGCGTTGATCTGCTTCTCGCGCGTCTCGTGGGTGAGCATAATGATGTCCACCTGCTCCTCGCCTTCGGACGGCTCTTTTTGCACCATCGCATCGATGGACACGCCGCAGTCGGCGAGTATGCGGGTAATGTCGGCGAGCACGCCCGGCCGGTCGACCACGCGCATGCGCAGATAGTAGGCGGTGACCACCTCCGCCATCGGCAGGATGGGGACATCCGACAGTTGGTCGGGCTGGAACGCCAGGTGGGGCACGCGATGCTCCGGATCGGCGGTGTGCATGCGCGTCACGTCTACCAGGTCCGCCACCACAGCGCTCGCGGTCGGCTCCGCGCCGGCGCCGGCGCCGTAGTACAGGGTCGCGCCGACTGCATCGCCCTTCACCAGGATCGCGTTCATCACGCCTTCGACGTTGGCGATCAGGCGCCGCAGCGGGATCAGGGTCGGGTGCACGCGCAGCTCTATGCCTTCGGGCGTCCTGCGCGTGATGCCGAGCAGCTTGATGCGGTAGCCGAGCTGTTCGGCATAGCGTATGTCTTCCTGCGTCAGCGCGGAGATGCCCTCGGTGTAGGCTTTCTCCAGCTGCATCGGGATGCCGAACGCGATCGCCGACATGATGGTGAGCTTGTGCGCCGCATCGATGCCTTCGATGTCGAACGTCGGATCCGCCTCTGCATAGCCCAGGCGCTGCGCCTCCTTCAGCACCGTGCCGAAAGCCAGGCCCTTGTCGCGCATTTCCGACAGGATGTAATTCGAGGTGCCGTTGATGATGCCGGCGATCCATTCGATGCGGTTGGCGGTGAGGCCTTCGCGCAGCGCCTTGATGATGGGAATGCCGCCGGCCACCGCGCCCTCGAAAGCCACCATTACGCCTTTTTGCTGCGCAGCGGCGAAAATCTCGTTGCCGTGCGTCGCCAGCAGCGCCTTGTTCGCGGTGACCACGTGCTTGCCGTTGGCTATCGCCTTCAGCACCAGCTCGCGCGCGATGCCGTAGCCGCCGATCAGCTCGACCACGATGTCGATCGCCGGATCGTTCACGACCTCCCAGGCGTCAGCGGTGACCGCGGCCTTGTCCCCGACCAGTTTGCGCGCCCGCGCCAAGTCCTGGTCGGCGACCTTGACGATGCGGATGCCGCGCCCGGCGCGTCGCTGAATTTCCTCCTGATTGCGCGCAAGCACGTCCCAAGTCCCGCCGCCGACCGTGCCTATGCCCAGCAGCCCAACGCAGATCGGATTCATTGCAGCTGTTCCCCGCGAATCTTTGTCACAGCAAACCGTCCTTTTTGAACATATCCCTGAAGCCGCGCAGCGCCTGCCTCGAACGCGCTTCGTTCTCGATCAGCGCGATGCGCACGTGGTCGTCGCCGTAGTCGCCGAAGCCTATGCCCGGGGACACCGCGACCTTGGCTTCGCGCAGGACCTTCTTCGCGAATTCGAGCGAGCCCATGCTGCGGTAGGACGGCGGGATCCGCGCCCAGATGTACATCGAGGCGCGCGGAATCGCGACGTTCCAGCCGATTTCGTGCAGTCCTTTCACCATCACGTCGCGCCGGCTCTGGTACTTCAGGCGGACCTCCTCGACGCACTGCTGCGGCCCATCGAGCGCGACGATCGAGGCGACCTGGATCGGCGCGAACGTGCCGTAGTCGTGGTAGCTCTTGATGCGCGCCAGCGCGTGCACCAGGTCCTTGTTGCCGACCATGAAGCCGATGCGCCAGCCGGCCATGTTGTAGCT
>CAZRMO010000033.1:0-34052 GCA_964601155.1 uncultured Enterobacteriaceae bacterium | reverse complement strand
TGCGGATGCCGATCTCGCGCGTGCGCTCGGTCACGCTCACCAGCATGATGTTCATCACGCCTATCCCGCCAACCAGCAGCGAAATCGCCGCGACCGATCCCAGCAGGACAGTGAGCGTATTCTGCGTCTCCGTGGCCGTGTCGAGGATCGAAGCCATGTTGCGGATGCGGAAATCTGCGCTCTGATGGCGCGCTTGCAGCAGTTCGGTCACGGCGACCTGGGTTTCGTCGATGAGCGCAACGTCGTCCACCGCCACGGTGATGCTGCGCAGGAAGGTCTGGCCGAACAGGCGCAGTCCGCCGGTGGTGAGCGGGAGCAGCACCACGTCGTCCTGGTCCTGGCCTTGCGGCGAGGCGCCGCGCACCGCCATCAGGCCAATCACCTGGAATAGGACATTGTTGAGCACCACATACTGGCCGATGGGATCGACACCCTTCGAAAACAGACTGTCCGCAACCGTCTGCCCCAGCACCACGACCGCGGCATAGCTCTTCAGATCTTCGGTCGAAAAGAACACGCCCCGGCTGACCGGCCAATTGCGCGCGACCGGAAAAGTCGCGGAGGTTCCGGTCGCCTGCGTCTGGTAGTCCGAATTGCCGAAGCGCGCCGTGACGCTACCGCCCAGTTCAGGCACGGCCGCCAGCACGTTGGGCAGCGCGGCGATCACCTCCGCGTCCTCCGGCAGGAGCGAGGCCACGGTCCCGCCCACTCCCGGGCGACTGTGATGGTCCGGCCGGATAAGCAGCAGGTTCGTGCCCATGGCGCTGATGCGATCGAGCACGACCTGTTTGGCGCCGTCGCCGATCGCGAGCATCCCGATCACCGAGGCAACGCCGATGATGATGCCGAGCAAGGTGAGCGCGGTGCGGAAAAGATTGGCGCGCAGCGCGCGCACCGCGGTCTTGGCCGCCTCGAACGCGCCGCCGACAAACGAAGCGCCGCCTTCGTCCGCGGCCGGCGCGACATCGGCTGCCGTCGACAAACTGCTCAGCTGCGGACCCGGATCGCTGACGATGGTCCCATCCCTGATCTCGATGATGCGCTGCGCCTGTCCCGCGATATCCATTGCGTGGGTGATGAGGATCACGGTGTGCCCGCGCTGCGACAGGTCGTGCAGCAGCGCCATGACCTCGATGCCGCTTTTGCTGTCGAGCGCACCGGTGGGCTCGTCGGCGAGCACGATGCGCCCGCCGTTCATCAGCGCACGCGCGATCGAGACGCGTTGCTGCTGCCCGCCGGAGAGCTGGGTCGGCCGATGCCGCAGCCGCTCGCCCAGCCCGAGCGAGACCAGCAGTTCCCTCGCGCGCGCATTGCGCTCCGCCGGCGGCATCCCGGAATAGACCGCCGGCACTTCGACATTCTCCAGCGCGGACGCCGTTCCGATGAGGTTGTAGCTCTGGAACACGAAGCCGAATGCCTCGCGCCGCAGCCGCGCCAGTTCGTCGCGCTCGAAGCCCGAGACATCCTCGCCCATGAAACGATAGCTGCCGCTGCTGGGACGATCGAGGCAGCCGAGGATGTTCATCAGCGTGGTTTTGCCCGAGCCCGAAGCACCCATGATCGCCAAGTACTCGCCCGCGTAGATCTTCAGGCTGACCCCGTGCAGCACCTCGACGTCGAGCTCCCCGCTGCGGTAGGTCTTGGTCACGTCCGCTAGCTCGATCAGCGGCACGCGCGGCGGGCCGGGGCTTGGCGGTGATTCGACCGCGCGGGCGCTCTCGCCAGGGCGCGAAAGTACGCCGGGCGCCGGTCCCGACTTCACTAGTGGCCTCCGCCCCTGGACGCGCTCGGCACCAGTGCGCTGCCGGTCTGTGCGGGAGCAGCGGCAGCCTTTGCGGGCGTCCTGCTTCCGATTACGACTTTTTCGCCGGGCTCGAGGCCGGAAACGATCTGAGCGGAGACGCGATTCATTACGCCGACTTTCACTTCGCGGTCCTCCACCTTGCCGTTGGCGCCGACTACGCTTAGCAGCGCGACACCGTCGGTGAACTGGGACCGCGGGTCCATGCCCGCGGGGCGACGTGCGCGGCCCGCGCTCGCTTGGGACGCCACCGGGCGTAGCGCCGCGAGCGGCACCAGCACCGCGTCTTTCGCGCTCGCGGAAATGAAGAACACCTGCGCCGTCATCTGGGTCATCAGCGCCCGGTTCGGGTTTGCGACGTCGAACAGGGCGTCGTAGAGCACCACGTTGTTCACGACATTCGGCGTGGGCGGGATCTGGCGCAGTTTGCCGTAGTAGCGGCGCTTGTCGCCGCCCAGCGTGGTGAAGTAGACAACCATACCGACGTGCAGCTTAGGCACGTCCGCTTCCGAAACCTGGGCCTGCACCGTCATTGTGGCCAAGTCCGCGATGCGCATGACGATGGGCGCCTGTTGATTCGCGTTCAAGGTCTGGCCCTGCTTCGCCGCCTGCGACACGACGGTCCCGGCAATCGGTGCGTAGATCTTGGTATATCCGAGGTTCGCTTCGTCCCCGCGCAGCGTGGATTGCGTCTGCTGCATCTGCGCCTTGATCGCATTCCCCTGGGCTAGCGCAGAATTGCGCGCCGCCTCGGCGATCTGCAATGCGTCGGTCGAAGTCGCGTCCTCGCGCATAAGGTTTTGCTGGCGCTTGAGCTGCAGCTCCGCGAGCGCCAGCTGCGCCTGCCTGTCGGCGAGCTGCGCCTGCTGATTCAGCAGTTGCGCCCGGTCGCCGTCGACTTTGGCCTGGTAGACCGAAGGATCGATTTCCGCGAGCAGCTGCCCGGCCTTGACCACCGCGCCGACGTCCACGAGCAGCGTCTTCAGTTGTCCGGAGACTTGCGTGCCCACATCGACGTAGTCTTTGGGCTGCAGCGTCCCAGTCGCGGTGATCGCATCCTCCAGGTTCCCGCGCTGCGCCACCGCCGTCAGGACGGCCGTGCTTGCGGGGTCTTGACCAAACCATGTCCGCCAGGCGTAGAAGCCGCCTGCTGCGAATAGGGCGCACACTGCAAGAATCAGTGCGGGGCGGCCGTACTTAAGCCAGCGCCGCGGCGCGTGCCGTGGCGTGCCGCTCGAAGCTTGGTCCTTGGTGGCAACTGGGGTTTCGGTATCCGGGGTCATCTCTGCGCAGCGATAGGCATGATTTGCACGTCAGGCAATCATGTTCCATCTCTAAGGAACCCTCTGTGCGATAACGCACAGAAGGGTTGCCTGCAAATGAATGTTCTGGTCGTGTGGACGTTTCGAGAGCGGACTCGGGTGCCGCGCGCAACGGCACACCTGCCACTTCATAAGTTGGGGCTGACTGCGTCAGCATATCCAGGCCGCTCGGGCAATGTGCGATAACGAACAGAACATCGCGTTCTAGGGGTGTACTGTCGTAAAAGCTCTACACCATACGCATCGAGTAACCAGCGAGACGATTATGACAAACACTCCGAAATCTGAACCGAAAGACCCGGCACTGGATACCGAAAACGGCGCCAACAAAGCCTCGGCCCTCTATGATCGCTTTACCGAAAAATCCCGCGAAATCTTCGACCAAGGGCAGGAGAAAGGTCGCGAGGCCTGGGAAAAAGCCATGGAACTGTCGCGCCAGCAACTGGCGGCGGCTGGCGAGTTCAGTGCCGAGCAGGGCGAACTCTTCAAGCAATACTTGCGGCGCGATCTTGACCAAACCGCGGCGGATATGCGCCAAATGGGCGAGCAGGCGAAGGAGCGTCTCAATCCTGCACGGCTGGGCGCAGGCGCGCTTTCCTCTGTATCCAAGCTTTTGGATGCCGCCGGCGGGGCCATGTCCGCACTATCGGCCAAAGCTGAGTGGGCCTTGGAATACCGGACTGGCGAGGTCACCATGGCCGGTACGCTCACCTGCACGGGCTGTGGCCACAAGGTACAGCTGAAGGCGACTGGCGTGGTGCCGACCTGTTCTGCTTGCCAGGGCACGCGCTTTCGTAAGAGTTACTGAGTTATGACAGTAACGATTCGCAATCCAGTCTAGTCGCGGCGGGCCTGCTTCCGCGCCCGGCGTAGCTGCTTTCTTATCGCCTGCTTCTTGTCGCGATTCTTGAGCATACTCGAGTGGCTCATGGTTTTTTCCTTATCCCATGCGCATTGCCGGATGTTAGGCTGCTTTGGCCACAGCCTGCGGCGGATGGTGCAAGGCGGCCATCAGTTCGTGCTGCCGCTGCCGCGCGGCTGCGACGCTGCGTTCCTTGATCGGGCCGTAGCCGCGAATGCCTTCGGGCAAGCCGGCAATCTCCACGGCCAGCGCGAGCGTGTCCCGACGCAGGCTGCCCAGGAGAGTGTCGACCATTGCCTCGTACTCGCTTATGAGCCGGCGCTCCAGTCGGCGCTCGGCCCCGTAGCCGAAGATGTCCAGCGGCGTGCCGCGTAGGAACTTCAGCGGTGCCAGCAGTTGAAACGCGTACATCAGCCACGGGCCGTAGCTGCGCTTGCCCGGCTCGCCGCCGTCGGGGTTCGGACGGCTCAGTGCCGGAATCGCCAGATGGAAGCGCAGCTTGAACTCACCCTCGAAAGCCGCGTTCAGCGCTTGCGCGAATTCCGGAGCCGTATAAAGGCGGGCGACCTCATACTCGTCCTTGTATGCGAGCAGTTTGAAGTAACTGCGCGCAACTGACTCGGTGAGCAGGGCGCTGGCGGGTAGAAGCGCGTCTTCGGCGCGGCGCACGCGCGCCACCAGTTCGGTGTAGCGGCGCGCATATGCGCGGTCCTGATAGGCGATCAGGTAGTCGCGGCGCCGCGCTACGGCTTCGTCGAGATCGCGCGACAGCCGGTGCTGCGGCAGGACTGGCTGCTGCGCGCGCGCGAGCTGCTCGATGCCTTCCGGGTCAAAAGCGGTGCGGCGGCCCCAGTGAAAAGCACGCTTGTTCGCTTCGACCGCGATCGCGTTGAGCTCGATCGCCCGCAGCAGCGCGGCAGACGAAACCGGCAGCTGCGCCTTCTGGTAGGCATATCCGAGCAGGAACATATTGGTCATGATGGCATCGCCCGTCAGGATGGAGGCGAGGCGAGCGGCATCGACGAAATCCGCCGCGCCGGCGCCGACGGCATCGCGCAGCTGGTCCTGCATCGCTGCCAGCGGGAACGGCTGGTCCGGGTTACGCACGAAATCACCGGTGATCGCCTGGCCAGTGTTGACGATCGCCCGGGTGAACCCGGCCTGCGTCTTGGACAGGGCATCGTCGCTGACTGCGACCAGGATGTCGCAGGCGAGCACGGTGTTGGCCTCGCCCGTCGCAATGCGCACCGCAGCCAGCCGGTCCTGGCGGGCGGCAATGCGTACATGCGACATGACCGCCCCGCCTTTTTGTGCCAGCCCGGTCATGTCCAACACGGTTACCCCTTTGCCTTCGAGGTGGGCCGCCATCCCGATCAAGGCGCCGATGGTGACTACGCCGCTGCCACCTACGCCCGCGATGACGATGCCGTAGGGTGCTGCGAGATCCGGCAGCACCGGCTCGGGGAGAGCGGCAAAATCCGCGGCGTCCGCGGCTAGGCCTTCGCCTGTGCGCAGGGATCCGCCCTCCACGGTGACGAAACTGGGGCAGAACCCGGTTATGCAGGAATAGTCTTTGTTGCAGGAAGACTGGTCGATGGCGCGTTTGCGTCCGAACTCGGTCTCGACCGGCACCACCGAGAGGCAGTTGGATTTCGTGCTGCAGTCGCCGCAGCCTTCGCACGCCATTTCGTTGATGAAGGCGCGCATGGCGGGGTCGGGGTAGTTGCCGCGCTTGCGCCGGCGACGCTTTTCCGCGGCGCAGGTCTGGTCGTAGACCAGCGCCGTGACGCCGGGCGTCTGGCGCAATTCGCGTTGCACCGAATCGAGATCTTCGCGGCCTCGAATTTCCACGCCATGGGCGAATCCGGCGTCCTTGGGGTAGTTGTCCGGTTCCTCCGCCAGCACGACGATGCGGCGCACGCCTTCGGCACTGAGCTGGCGAGTGATTTGCGGCACGCTCAAGGGGCCATCCACGCGCTGACCGCCGGTCATGGCGACGGCGTCGTTGTACAGGATCTTGTAGGTGATATTGACGGCGGATGCCACGGCGGCGCGGATCGCCAGAAGTCCGGAGTGGTAATAGGTGCCATCGCCCATATTGGCGAAAATGTGCGCTGTGCCGGAATGTTCGGCCGCACCGAGCCAGGCCACGCCTTCGCCGCCCATGTGGCTGATGGTCATGGTGTTGCGTCCCATCCACACGGCCATCAGGTGGCAGCCGACGCCGCCCAGCGCGCAGGAGCCTTCCGGGACGCGCGTCGACTGGTTGTGCGGGCAGCCGGAGCAGAAGTAGGGCGTGCGCGGCAACGCCTGCCGCGGTTTGACCGAGGCAGTTTCTCTGGCCTCGAGAAAGGCGAGGTGCCGCTGCATCTTTTTCGAGCTGTGAAAGCGTGCGATGCGCGAGGCGATGGCGCGGGCGACGATGGCCGGGGTCAGCTCCGCCGTCGGCGGCAGCAGCCAGGGGCTGTGCGGCGCGGGCCATTCGCCGCTTTCGTCGAATTTGCCGATGATGCGCGGCCGAACGTCCCTGCCGTTGCTATCGGTCCAGCTGTATAGCTGCTCTTTCAGCTGGTATTCGATAATCTGCCGCTTTTCCTCGACCACCAGGATTTCTTCCAGACCCTCGGCAAAATGGCGCACGCCGCTGGCTTCCAGCGGCCAGGGCATGCCGACCTTGTACAGGCGCAGGCCGATTTCCGCGGCCTGCGCTTGATCTATGCCCAGATCGTCCAGCGCCTGCAGCACATCGAGGTAGGCTTTGCCGCAGCTGATAATCCCGAGACGGGGCCGCGGGGAGTCGAATACGATGTAGTTGAGGCGGTTGGCCCGCGCATAGGCGAGCGCCGCGTAAATCTTGAATTCCTGCATGCGGTGTTCCTGCGCCAGCGCCGGGTCGGGCCAGCGCAGGTGCAGACCGTCCGGCGGCAGGACGAAATCTTCCGGCAGGGCAATCTGCACCCGCTGCGCATCGACCTCTACCGTGGCGGAACTTTCGACCGTATCGGAGGTGGTTTTCATCGCCACCCAGCAGCCCGAGTAGCGCGACAGGGCCCAGCCGTGCAGGCCCAGGTCCAGGTAATCCTGCACGCTTGCCGGCGCCAGCACGGGAATCGCGCAGGCCGAGAAAATGTGCTCGCTCTGGTGCGCTAAAGAAGAAGAGCGGGCGCCATGGTCGTCACCTGCAATCAGCAGCACGCCGCCATGCTTGGCGCTGCCGGCGTAATTGGCCTGTTTGAACACGTCGCCGCAACGGTCGACTCCCGGGCCCTTGCCGTACCACATGGCAAAAATACCGTCACGCTTGGGCTTGGGAAACAGATGGAGCTGCTGCGTGCCCCAGATGGCGGTCGCAGCGAGGTCTTCGTTGATGCCCGGATGCGAGCTGATGTTGTGCTCGCGCAGAAAGTGCCCGGCCTCGCGCAGCGCGGTGTCCAGCCCGGCCAGGGGCGAGCCGCGATAGCCGGAGATGTAGCCCGCGGTGTCGAGCCCGGCGGCGACATCGCGCTGGTGCTGCAACATGGGCAAGCGCGCCAGCGCCTGTACGCCGGTGAGGAAGACGCGGCCGCGATCCAGGCGATACTTGTCGTCGAGCGATACGTTCGCAAGCATGCTGCCGTCCTCCTCCTTGCGTCAGCGCGCGGACGCGATGTCTCTCGAAACTACGATCGTGCGGACAGCAACCGCACGACCCGCTGCATCTACCTTAGGGCGCCTGACAGAATCTCGGTAAAGCGGCCGACTCAGCTGAGCGCGAGGGGAGTTGTCGATGCCCTGCGCTACATGACGAATCCGCCACTGGCCAAGACGAGCTCGCCGCTGATGTAATCCGATTCGGGTATGCACATCAGGTACACCGCCCCAGCCGCCTCCTCGGGAGTGCCGCCGCGGCCGAGCGGGATCATCTTGTTCATGAACTCGATAAACTCCGGCTGTATCCCCATCTTGACTTCGCGTTCGCCGATCTTCGCCACCGCCGCGCCCGAACCCACGGGCTGGGTCATGCGCGTCTGGATCAGCCCGAACGCGACGCAGTTGACGTTGACGCGGTAGCGGCCCCATTCCTTGGCCATGGTCTTGGTCATGCCGACGATGGCGGCTTTTCCGGCGGAATAGCCCATCTGGCCGGCATTGCCGTACAAGCCGGCGATGGAGGAGATGTTCACGACTTTGCGGTTGACGCCGCGGCCTTCGTCCTTTTCCTTCTTGGCTGCGTTGCGAATGAAGTCGGAAGCGGCACGCAGGATGCGAAACGGCGCCGTAGCGTGCACGTCGAGCATGGCATACCACTGCTCGTCGCTCATTTTCTGGATCACGCCGTCCCAGGCGTAGCCGGCATTATTGACGATGATGTCGATGCCGCCGTAAGCATCCAGCGTGGTCTTGACGATGCGCGCGCCGAAATCGGGCGCCGTCACGTCGCCGTCGCAGCTGATGGCGTCGCTGCCTAGGGCACGGATTTTGGCGATAGTCTCCTGCGTTGGTCCGGCGTCAAGATCGTTGACCACCAGTTTGGCACCCTCGCTTGCAAGCTTCAGCGCGATCGCCTGGCCGATGCCGCGGCCCGAACCGGTGACGATCGCAATTTTTCCTTCCAGCTTTTTCATCGTATTTCCTCGCAGTAAGATAAATTTTCCAATATGCTCATCCGCACTCAGGCGATGATGCCCGCGCCTGCAAGCGCTTCGATTTCAGCCGTTGCGTACCCGGCCTCGGCCAGTACCTGGCGCGTATCGGCGCCATAGCGGGGCGAGAAGGGGAGTTCGGTGCGTGCGCCTTCGACGTCGACCGCCATCGGCTGCATGTGCACCACGCGCGCGTCGGGCATCGCGGTGCGCGTCAGCTTGTCGGACAGCTGCGCCAGTTCGCGCACCTGGCGAATGTCGAATATGCGGGTCGCGGGAATCGTCGCCGCGCGCAGGTCGGCGAGGAGTTGCTCCATTGCGTGACCGCTGGTGACTGCGGCCATATCCCGGTAAATCGCCTCGCGCTCGCGCTGGCGGCCCTCGTTGGTGCTGCGCGTCGGGCTGGCGACGCTGGCGAATTTCGGGATTGCACCGAGCCGCTGCCACTGAACGTCGCTGCCGATCGCCATGTAGATGAAACCGTCCTTTGCCGGATAGACGTTGGTCGGTATGAATTTGCGATGCTCGTTGCCAGAGCGTGTAATCTCGTTGTTCTCGCAGCCGAAGTCGATCAAGGGCAGCACGGTGATCAGCCAGGACGCCGCCGCCTGCAGCATGGATACGTGGATCTGCCGGCCGCGCCCGCTCTCGTGCCGATCGAGCAGGGCCAGCATCACGTTGGCATACACTTCGTCGCCTGCCTTGAGGTCGATGACCGGAATGCCGGTCAGCATCGGCGGTCCTTTAGGGTCGCCCGTGACTTCCATGTAGCCGGCCATCGCCTGGATCACCGGGTCGTAGCCCGGCACATTCGGGAATTCCGGGCCCATCGCCGAGATTCCGGCCCAGATCAGATCGGGCTTGACCGTCGCGAGCGTTGCGTAATCTATGCCTAGCGCCTTGTAGCGCGAAGGCACGGTATTGCAGCAGAAGACGTCGGCGTCGAGCGTTCGAATGAGGCGCTTGAGCACCTCCTGCCCGCGCGCGTCCTTGAGGTTGAGCGCGATCGCTTCCTTGCCTACGTTCGGTGCGACGAAATAACTGCGCCGGTCGTCGTCGGCGACGCGCGCGCCGATATAGCGGTTCGGGTCGCCGGGCAGGCCCGTGCCGGCCGGCGTGGACTCGATGCGGATCACGCGCCAGCCCAGTTGCGCGAAGCGCAGCGTCGCATAGGGCAGGGACAGCGCCTGCTCCAGCGACAGGATGGTGCGACGTTTCACGCGGCTCTTCCGGGCGTTTCCAGGAACAGGTTTTCGCCGTTGCCGTGCAAGGCACGGTAGACGCTCTCAGGCGCCAACGGCGGGCCGATGACGACTCCGCACTCTACCTGCCCCTCGATGCCGAGCGGGTTCAGCACCCGGCCGAAGTCGTGCGCCGCCGCAAGCTTGCTCATTTTGACGCTGCCGGGGCGGTGTCGAGATCGTTCACCATGACTCTTGCGCCTTTGCGCGCGAGGTTCAAGGCCAGCGCCTGCCCGATGGCGCGGCCCGAGCCGGCAACGATGTCAACTCTGTCTTGCAGTTTCTTCATTTCGATTGCTCGCGAAGAAAAAAATAAATCGAAAATTTGAGCGCGGCGACCGTCGCGGCATTGAGCAGAAAGAATGCACGGCGCGCGCTCAGCCGCCCGCAATTGGTGGTGCCAGAACTACTTCGTCCTCGTCATGCACCGGAAAGTCGCGATCCGCATGGTGGTGATTGACCGAGACCAGCACGACATCAATATACTTGAACGCACGCTTGAAGCGCTCGTCCTGGGTCTGCAGCCAGTCGAGCAACATGCCCACATTCTCGACCTTGTTTGGCAGCGCGATGTGTTCCGTGGCGCATCCCATGCTGTCCCGCAGCCAGGCGTGGTACTGCAGTATCATTTGCGCTCAGACTCCAATGAGCTCGCGCAAGGCGTGCTTGCCCGCTTTTCGTGGATGGCGCGGGCAACCACTTCCGGCGACATCGGCGGATTGAAGATGCGGACCCCGGTCGCGTTGGACAGCGCATTGGCGATGGCCGGCGCAATGACGATCGTCGGCAACTCCGAAATGCCCTTCGCGCCATAGGGCCCTTCGGCGCAATTGCTTTCGATGAAATGCAGATCGAGCGGCGGCATTTCCGGCGCCGTGATGAGCTTGTAATCGCGAAAACACGAATTCCTCAGCATGCCTTTTTCGATCCGCATGTTTTCGCTGAGGGCGTAGCCGAGGCCCATGGCGATGCCGCCTTCGATCTGGCCTTCGAGTCCCATGCGGTTGATGACACGACCGACATCCTGCGCCACCGTGACCTTGTCCACCTTGATCTCGCCGGTCAGCGTGTCGACGGTAATCTCGGCGACGTGCACGGCATGGGAATACGCGGCGGAGTGGTCGGAGATGTGCTTCGCTCCTTCCGGTTCGCTCTTCGGCTCGTAGTAATCCGTAACCATCACCAGTTCCGGCTCGGGCTGAAAGTGCATCCGTCGCAGCAGGCGTTCGAGGTCGATCAACGGCGTCCCGCACTTGTCGCGCACGACGAAACCGCCCCGCAGCTCGAGAGTCGCAGCCGGTTCGCCGAGCATCTTCGCGGCGGCGCTCAGGATCTGCGCCTTTGCCTTGCGTGCGGCACGGCGCGTTCCGTTGCCGGCGATGAAGGTAGTGCGCGAGGCGTGCACGCCTACGTCCCACGGAGCCACGTCGGAGTCGTTGTTGACGATGGTCACATGTTCCAAGGGCACGCCCAGTTCCTCGGCGACGATCAGGGTGACGACCGCGTCAATGCCCTGACCGATCTCCGACGCGCCGGTGATGACCGTGACCCGCGCGTAATCGTCCACCTTGAGGATGGTGCCGATGCCATCCGACTTGTGAATCTTGGCGCCGCCGGCGTTGTGGATGGAAGAGGCCAGGCCGATGCCTTTCTTGTAGCGGCCGGGCTTATCCCTTTGCGCCGCGTAATCCTTGCGCTTTCGGCTGTAGTCGCTGGCCTTGGCGGCGGTTTCCAGGCACTCCGCAAGCGCGCACTCGCGCAGGAAGGACTTCTGCGGCGTGACTTCGCCGGACTTCTGCGCGTTCTTGAGATGGAACTCGAGTGGATCCATATCCACGATGTCGGCCAGCATGTCCATCTGCTGCGCGGTGGCGTAAGTAGTCTGGACGTTGCCGTATCCGCGGAAGGAGCCGGCGTACGGGTTGTTCGTGTAAATCGCCTGTGCCTTGAAGTCGACCACCGGCACGCGATAGTGGCCCGAGGTGGTGCGCATCATGATGACGGGAATGGTCGGCCCCCATGAGGTGTAGGCACCGTTGTCCAGCAACACGTCGGCGCTGCGGAAAGTGAGCACGCCATCGCGGCTGCATCCGGTGCGCATATGGATGATCGCGGCCTGGCGCGTCGGCGAGGCCTTGAACTCCTCCTCGCGCGAATAGATGACCTTGACCGGCCGGCCGGCTTTCTTGGCCAGCAGCGCGGCGATCGGCTCGTAGGGGTAGACGTCGAGCTTGGAGCCGAAGGCGCCACCGATGGGCGGCTGGATGACCCTGATGTCGCCGGGATCCATGCCCAGCGCCGGAGCAAGATCCATTTTGTAGTTGTACGGATACTGGGTCTGCGTCCAGATCGTCAGCTTGCCGTTGTGATCGAAGTCGGCGATGGCGCAGGAGGTCCCCATACAGCAGTGCGTCACGTGGTGCGGGCGGAACACGTTGTCGACGACAAAGTCGGAGGCCGCTTCGGCCGCCGCGAGATCGCCGTGCTTGAACTCGAAATGAAGGCTCTTGTTGCCGGGGAAGTTATCGTGGACAAGTGGCGCGCCTTCCCTGGCGCCGGATTCGGGTGTGAATATGCCGGGCAGGTCCTCGTACTCGACCTCGATCAGTTCGAGCGCGCGGCGGGCAATCTCTTCCGTATCGGCCGCGACCGCTGCGATTTCGTCGTGCTCGCAGCGCACCTTGTCCTTGAGCGCGACATTGTCGCGCACAAAGCCGAACTTGAGGCCGGCGGCGTCCTTGCCTGTCAGCACCGCATAGACGCCGGGCTGCTTTTCTGCCGCCGAGGTGTCGATACGGACAATCCTGGCATGGGGCCGGCCGGCGAACAGCACCTTGCCGATCAGCATTTGCGGCAACACCATGTCGTTGATGTAGCGCGTCTTGCCGGTCGCCTTCTCGGGGGCATCCGGTTTCTTGACGCGCTGGCCGATCAAGGTCGTCCTTGCGATGGGTGAACCGATGACGTCTCGTTTCATGGCATTGCACTCCTTAAGCGTATGCGGCCGGATGGATAGGATACCGCCCGCTCAGCAACGGCCACAGCACTTGTTCTTCTCGACCACCGCTTCCACCGCGTCCAGCACCTTGGTGTAGCCGGTGCAGCGGCAGAGATTGCCCTCGAGGCCCCGCTGCGCTTCTTCCCGCGTCAGGTTGGGATTGTTTTCGACCAGGTAGTCGGCCTGCATGATCATGCCCGGCATGCAAAAGCCGCACTGCACGGCGCCGTAATCGACGAAGGCCTGCTGCACCGGGTGAAGGCCTTCCGGCGTGCGCAGTCCCTCGATGGTCACCACCTCGCGTTCGTCACAATCGACGGCGTACATCAGGCAGCTGTTGACGGT
This sequence comes from uncultured Enterobacteriaceae bacterium, assembly GCA_964601155.1. Taxonomy (GTDB): domain Bacteria; phylum Pseudomonadota; class Gammaproteobacteria; order Burkholderiales; family SG8-39; genus 2-12-FULL-64-23. Next base: position 20,861 of record CAZRMO010000033.1, on the reverse strand, counting down.
CTTGCCGTCGATCTTGATCGTGCAGGCGCCGCACTCGCCTTCGCCGCAGGCATATTTGGTTCCGGTCATGCCGAGCTTGTCGCGCAGCATGTCCAGCGTCTTCATGGTGACCGGCACCTTCAGGCAAACCTCGCGGCCATTGAGCTTGAAGCGGATTTCAGTTTCCACGGACGTCATTGAGCACCTCTTCAACGAACACACGAACGAGATGGCTGCGATACCAGGCACTGGCACGCACGTCATCGATGGGTTTGGCATCATCCGCCGCCCCGGCGACTGCGGCGGCGATGGTTGCGGTGTCGAGCGGCTTGCCTTCGAGCGCAGCCTCCACATGGCGGGCGCGCAAGGGCGTGGGCGCGACCGACCCCATGGCGACGCGCACATCGCTGAGCCTACCGTTGGCGACACGGGCTCCGATGGCCACCGAAACAGTGGAGATTTCAAGCGCGGGGCGCGGGCCGGACTTGCGGAACTTGCCGACGAAGTCGGCCGCAGGCCGGTCGAACACGATGGCCGTGAGCAACTCTTCCGGCAGTTTGACGGTCTTGCCGGGACCCACGAAGAACCGTTCCAGGGGTATCCGCCGCGTCTGCACGGCACCGTCGCGCCAGGACGCGAGTTCGACCGAAGCGTCCAGTACCAGCAGGGGCGGGATCATGTCGCCAGCCGGCGAGGCGTTGCAGAGGTTGCCACCCATCGATGCCGCGTTGCGTATCTGTTCGCTGGCGAAATGCTCGGCCGCCTCGACCAGCACGGGAGCGATTTCCGCCAGCGCGGGATTGCTGCGGATTTCGCTGATGGTCGTCACGGCACCGATGCGAATCTCGTCACCCTTGGCCTCGATGCCGTCCAGACCCGCGATGCGGCGAATGTTCAGCAGCTTCGGCTTGTATTGGCGCATGCCGGATTCGGTCTGTGGTGCGAGATCCGTACCGCCGCACAATACGGTGGCATCGCCGTCCGCCATTGCCTGCAATGCCTCGTCCAAGCGGCGAGGCGCCAGATAGCTGGTTATCTCCTGCATGGACCGCTCTCGAACCTGGCGCTGACACAAACTTGCCTGGCTCGGCAAGGCGCATCGAGCACTTGGGCACTTCCCCAGTACGTCCAAAGGAAGGATGGGAAACTCAATCGCATTTGAGAGTATCTCCGCGTTTGGCAGTCATAGTCAATCATACGAGATTCCAGTTGAACGACTCTGCTTGCATTCGAGCCTTCGAGACTGTTTGTCACCTCGAGTTGTAAAGCTCCCCGGCTTGCTGCGCACGAGATCGAAGCCGCGCCGCTCCCGGAATTCTGCGCTCACGCGATGAGCGATGACGTCGGCGTCACCGAGCTCGTGCCACAAAGTCAGCGCAGGCACCTGCTCCAGTCTGGAGGGCGGGAGGTACTGCTGGATTTCGGACATCGGCATTTCCTTCGAAGCGGACTTCAAAAACGAATCGGTTCCTTATAGCGTCCGTATACCTTTACCATTTCATGCGTAATTTCGCCGACGCTGGCGTACGCTTTCACCGCCTCGACGATGGCGGGCATGAGGTTCGCGCCGCCCTGCGCGTCCTGGCGCACGCGCGCCAGGGCCTGATCGACCTTGGACTGGTCGCGCTCGGCGCGCACCTGTTTGAGGCGTTCGATCTGCAGCCGCGCGTCCTCTTCCTTGTACGCATGGAATTCGACCGGATGGTCCTCTTCGTGTTCGTTACGGTAGCGATTGACGCCCACCTTGGGAAAACGGCCGGACTCGATATCGCGCTGCATGCGATAGGCCTGTGCCGAAACGCGGGCCTGAATGATCCCCTCCGAAACCAGTTTGACGATGCCGCCCTCGGCGTCCGTCTCGGCCATGATTTGTACGATCTTGTCGCGCATCTGGTTGGTCATGGTCTCGACGTAGTAGGACCCTGCCAGCGGGTCGGCGGTTTCGGTCAGCCCCATTTCCTCGATCAGGACTTGCATGGTGCGCAGCGAAATGCGCGCGGAGTATTCGGTGGGGATGGTGTAGGCCTCGTCATAGGAGCACAGCGCCATGGTCTGCGCGCCGGAGAGCGCGCTGATCAGGGCATAGTAGGCGCCGCGCACGATGTTGACCTCCGGCTGCTCGAAGGTCAGCCCGCCGCCGCCGCCGCCGGCGATCATGCGCAGCCACATCGAGCCCGGTTTTTGCGCGCCGTACTCTTCCTTCATGATCTTGGCCCACAGGCTGCGGCCGGCGCGGAATTTGCAAACCTGCTCGAAGATGTTGCCGAAGATATTGAAGTTGTAGGACAGCCGTCCGGCAAATTCGTCGATGGACAGGCCGCGCTTGAGCGCCTCGTCGGCATAGGCCTTGGCGATGCAGAAGGCGTAGGCCATTTCCTGTGCCGGCGTCGCGCCCGACTCGCGGATGTGATAGCCGCAGACCGAGACCGGGCTGTAGCGCGGCGCGTGCGTAGCGCAGTACTCTATGGTGTCGCCAACCAGTTTGATCGAAGGCTCGACCGGATAGACCCAGGTGCCGCGGCCGATGAATTCCTTGAGGATGTCGTTCTGCGCCGTGCCGCGCAGTTGCTTCAGGTCGTAGCCGCGCTTCTCCGCCATGGCGAGGTACATGGCGATCAGGATCGCCGCCGCGCCATTGATGGTGAGCGACACGGTGATCTTGTTCAGATCGATGCCGTCGAAGGCGACTTCGAAGTCGCGCAGGGTGTCGACCGACATGCCGACGCGGCCGATCTCTCCCTCGGCCAGCGGATCGTCCGAATCCAGGCCGATCTGGGTCGGCAGGTCGAAGGCGACGTTGAGTCCGGTCTGGCCGTTGGCGATAAGGTACTTGAAGCGCTGGTTGGTCTCTGCCGGATTGCCGAAGCCGGCGTACTGGCGCATGGTCCAGGGTTGCTTGCGGTACATCAGCCGATGGATGCCGCGGGTGAAGGGATACTCCCCGGGCAGCCCGACCATGTCGTAGCCGCCGCTCTTTTCCACGTCCTCCTCGGTATACAGCGGGTTGACCTCGATGCCCGATTCGTTGACCACGGGCTTGAGCTCGGGTTTTGCGCGCTCGTTCATTTCACGCCTTCCGTAACGTTGTTCCGGATGAAATCCACGATCGCATCGAGCTTGGACCCGGTGGGGAAGATGCCCTTGAAGCCCAGCTCGCGCAACGCCGCGTGGTCCTGCTCCGGCAGGCTGCCGCCGATCAGCCAGAGCTTGTCGCCGAGGCCGTCGGCCTCAAGCAGCGGTTTCAGCTTTTTGCAGAAAGGCAGATGCGAGCCGGCCATGCTGGACAGTGCGATCACGTCCACGTCCTCCTCCAGCGAGATGCGCGCCACCGCTTCGGGCGTCTGGCGCAGTCCGGTATAGATCACTTCGAAGCCGGCGTCCATCAGCGCGCGTACAACGATTTTTGCACCCTGGTCGTGCCCGTCCAGCCCAGGCTTGGCCAGCAGCACCTTGATCGGTTTCATGAGGCCGCCTCCGAAAGAATGTCGCAAATAAGTAAGTAACACTGTCGGCGGCAAACGCCATTCGCTTCGGTCGCATCCCCGGCCCTATGGGCCGGGGCCCCTGCTATCCGGCTCATGTCGTTATCTCCTTGGCGACGATCAGTTTCAGAATTTCGCTGGTGCCGCCGCCGATCAGCAGGAAGCGCACGTCGCGCAGATAGCGCTGCACCGGGTATTCCATGGCGTAGCCGTAGGAGGCGAGCACCCGGGCCGCCTGGTCGCAGATGGTCGCCGCCGCTTCGCTCGCGAACAGCTTGGCCATCGCGGCCTGCTTGTGGTGCGGCAAACCGGCGTCGCGCAGCCAGGCGGCGTGGTAGACCAGATGCGTGGCGGCTTCGAGTTGGGTCGCCATCTCCGCCAGCTTGAGCTGGATCGCCTGGAAACGGTTGATCGGTTTGCCGAACTGCTTGCGCTCCGAGGAATAGCGCACTGCCTCGTCCAGCGCCGCGCGCGCGATACCCAGGCCCATGGCGCCGGTGATGATGCGTATCTCCGCGAGGGTCTTGCGCAGATGTCCTTCTCCGTCGCCTTCCTCCCGGCTCAGCCGGTGGCTGTCCGGGACGAAGCAGGCATCGAAAGTCACTTCCGAAGTCGGCAGCGCCCAGACACCCATTTTGTGGATTTCGCGTCCGACCGCCAGGCCCTTGAAGGAGCGCTCCACCAGGAAGATGGTGAGCTTCTTCTCCTCTCCGGCCTTGGCGAACACGGTAAAGAAATCGGCCAGCGGGGCCGAGGTGATCCAGGTTTTCTGCCCGCTGAGCAGGTAGCCGCCGTCCGTTTTTTTCGCCGTAGTGGCGATCGAATTCAGATCGGAGCCCGCGTTGGGTTCGGTCATACAGATGGCAGCGATCTTTTCGCCCCTGAGGGCGGGCTTGAACAGGCGCTCGAGGATGTCGGCATTGCCGAGCATGTGCAGGAACTTGGTGCCCATGAGCGATTGCATCGCGGCGGCTGCCGCGAGCGACATGGAGCCGCGCGCGATTTCAGCCAACGCGAGGCAGAATTCGGTCAGCGCCATGCCGCTCCCGCCCGCGTCCTCGGGGTAGCGCATGGCGAAAAAGCCCAGGTCGGCCAATTCCTTGAACAATGGCCGCGGAAAGGCGTGCGCTTCGTCCAGGGCGGCCGCCTGCGGTGCGATGCGCTGGTCGCAGAAGCGGGCGAAGCTGTCGCGTATCGCCTTTTGCTGCTCGGTCAGCTCGAAGTTCATGATCGCTTGTCTTTCTTTGGCGCGGCTCCGTACTGCTCGCGTGCCGCCTCGGCCGAGATGACGCCGTTCTTTACCTCTTCCTCGAGCAGCTTGCGATCGCGCTTGCTTGGGTCGCCGTAGCCACCGCCGCCGCTCGCCACCTGATGGTACAGCGTGCCCTTGGGTACGCCGGTGATGAGGTCCTTGTTCCTCGGCACCACGGTCTGTCCGTCGGGGTAGCGCAGGCGGATGAAGTTGAGCCCGCCGTTGCCGCCGCCGAATACGCCGAAGGCCGGCTCGAAGTCGCCGTCGCCAAAAGTGACCAGTTGCGTGTCGTCAGAGCCGATTTCGAACATCGTTTCCACGCCGAGGCCGCCGCGCCACTCGCCGGCACCCGCCGAATCGGTGAGCAGTTCGTGCCTGATCAGGGTGTGCGGCGTCTGCTGCTCGAACATTTCGTAATCCTGATCGAGCACGCCGCCGGAGGCGTCGATCATGCCGATGTGGTCGTAGCCATCGGTGCCGCGCATCGCGCCCGATCCGCCTTTGAGGCCCATGAAGCCGATGTCGACGTACTTCTCATTGTTTCTGGGATCGATGCCGGTGGTCAGAGATGCCAGCAGGTTGTTCCAGCCGGCGGTAACGCGGTCCGGCATGACCGGTGCGAGCGCGCGCTGGATGGCGTCGGCATTGGGCGGGCAAAGATGGTTGCCGAAGGTAGTGGCTTTCGGATAGGCCGCGTTGAGGATGGTCCCTACCGGGATCACGATCTCGATCGGCTGCACCATGCCCTCGTTGTGCGGGATATCCGGGTTCACCATTTGCAGCAGCGTCAGGATGGTGGCCGAAGCGCTGGAAGTGTAGGTGCCGTTGACGAAGCCGTTGGTCTGGGCGTCGGTGCGCGAGTAGTCGAACTTGATCGATTTGTCCTGCACTTCGATGTCCACGCGGATGGTGAACTTGGAGCCCTCGTGGCGGCCGTCGTAATAGACGTAGCCTTCGCCCGCATAGTTGCCATTGGGGATTTTGGCGATCTCCGCTTCCATCATTTTGCGCGTGGCGTCGAACAGCGCCTGTTTGTGCGCCGAATAGCTCTCGATGCCGTACTTGCCGAGCAGTTCGAGCAGGCGACGTTCGCCCACGGTGCAGGCGCCCATCTCGGCCTTCATGTCGTGCTGCACAATGTCCAGCCGGACATTGGCGAAAATCAGGTTCCACACGTCTTTCCTGAGCTTGCCTTTTTCGACCACCTTGACCGGGGGGATGCGCAGGGCTTCCTGCCACACCTCGATGGCATTCGGGTTGTAGCCGCCCGCGACATTGCCGCCGATGTCCGCCTGATGCCCTTTGACTGCGGTCCAGGCGACCAGCTTGCCGTCGAGGAACACCGGCTTGAACGCGGCGACATCGTTGTTCTGGTTGCCCAGGCTGAACACGTCGTTGTGGAAAATGACGTCGCCCGGGTAGATTTCGTCGCCGAAGTATTGTTTGATGTACTTGCATACCGGCGCCAGCGAGAAGGCGAGAATCGGCAGGTTCTCGGTCTGTTCGAGCATGTTGCCATCGCCGTCGTACAGGCCGGTGACATAGTCCTTGGCCTCGCACAGGATGGGCGAGCGCGTGGTCTGCGCCATGGAAATGCTCATCTCGTCGGTGATGGACTTGAACGTCCTGGCATAGACCGAAAGCAGGATCGGATCGATTTTCGCTGCGGCGTTCACGTTCCTGTTCCTGTTCATATTGCGGCCTCCGTCTCTTGCTTGAGGCAGCTTTCGACCAAATCCTCGCGGCCCTTCCGGTAGAGGGCGAATGAGCCGTAGGCGTCCACGACGCAGTCGAAGGACGCGCTGACGAAGATCGCGGTGGTCTCCTGTTCGATCATGGCCGGGCCGGCTATCCTGTGGCCGAAGCGCATTTTGTGCCCGTCGTACACTGGGACTTCCCTGAACGCATTGGTTTCCGGAATATAGACCTTGCGCCGGCCTTTGGCGGCGGCGGAGGCATCGGCACCCGCCCAATCATCCAGCCGGTAAAAAGGCTTGTCTGTGAGGCCGATGGCCTGCACCCGCACATTGATGATTTCCACCGGCGTGTTTTCCTGCTCCAGCGAATAGCCGTAGAGCCGATTGTGCTCGGCATGAAATGCGTCGGCGATCGCGGTCGTGTCGCCGCGATCGATCAGTTCGCGCGGGACCAGGAACGACACCTCGTGATACTGCCGGATGTAGCGGCAGTCGAAGCGGATTTCGTAGCGGCGATTCGCCTCGGCGATGCGCTCTTCGGCGAGCTGACGCGTGCCGTCGCGCGCCATGTCGTCGATGATGCGCGCAAGCCGCGCCCAGTCGATCGCGCCCAGGCGCGCGACGAAAGTGCGCACGAAATCGTGTTTCAGTTCGCTCATCAGCATGCCCAAGGCACACAGCACCGAGGACTCGCGCGGCACGATCTGCAGCGGGATCTCCAGTTCGGTGCAGATGAGGCAGGAGTGCATCGGGCCGGCGCCGCCGGCCGGGATGAAGGGGAACTCGCGCGGATCGAATCCGCGTTTGATCGTGACTTCGCGCACGCCCTGGGCCATGTTGTTGCAGGCGACGCGGTACATTCCCGCGGCCGCCTGCTCGATCGACAGGCCCATCGGTTTGGCGATGTGCTCTTCGATCGCCTTGCGCGCAGCGGCGACATCGAGCTTCATCCTGCCCCCGGCGAAGAAACCGGGGTCGAGGTAGCCCAGCACCACATTGGCGTCGGTGGTGGCGGGCAGCGTGCCGCCTTTCATATAGCAGGCCGGGCCGGGGTCGGCGCCGGCGCTTTGCGGTCCCATGCGCAGCATCCCGCCCTCGTCGAGCCAGCCAATGGAGCCGCCGCCCGCGCCTATGGTGTGGATGTCCAGCATCGGCAGCGCGATTTTGTGCCGCGCTATCTCGCCGTCGTTCTTGATCATCGGCGTGCCGACCGCGACCGAGGCTTCGAAGCTGGTGCCGCCCATGTCGGTGGTGATGCATTTGTCCTGGCCGTGGAGGCGGACATAGAACAGGCCAGCGCCGGGGCCGCCGGCCGGGCCCGAGAGCAGGGTGAGGGCGGCTTTTTCCCGCGCCAGTTTCGGCGAGATCACGCCCCCGTTGGATTGCATGATCAGCAGCAGACCGCCGAATCCGATTCCCTTGAGCCGCGCGACCAGCTGGTCCAGGTAATGATTCAGTTTGGGGCCGACGTAGGAATTGAGCGCCGTGGTGCTGATGCGCTCGTAGAAGCGGATCGACGGCAGCACATCGGTCGAAACGCTGAGATAGGCTTCCGGCATTTCGCGCCGCACCAGCTCCGCTGCCGCCTGCTCGTGCGCCGGATTGGCGAACGAATTCATAAAGCAGATCGACACGGCCTGCGCGCCTTCCTGTTTGAACAGGGCGAGCGCCTGTTTCACCTGGTCGAGATCGAGCGGCGTCGTTTCCTTCCCGTTCCGGTCCAGCCGGCCCTCGACACCGGCGCGCAGATAGCGCGGCACCAGTGGCTTCACGTTGATGTAGCGGTTGTTGTACTGTTCCTCGCGGATGCCGCGGCGCATTTCCAGGGCGTCGCGTACGCCCTGGGTGGTGATCAGGCCGCACTTGGCGCCGCTGCCGGTCAGCGTGGCGTTGGTGGTCACGGTGGTGCCGTGGACGATGGTGTCTATGGTCGGCACGAATGCCTCCAGCGACAACGGCGGGCTCATCCCTGCGGCGATGTCGGCGAGCCCGTTCACCACCGCGATCGACGGATCGTCGGGTGTGGACAGGGTCTTGAATATCGCCGGCTGCGCGCCTTCGCGGGTGAGGACGAAGTCGGTGAAGGTGCCGCCGACGTCGATTCCGATTTTTAGCGCCATCGCGTTTTCCTCGTGTCAGTCAGCACGGTTCTCTGCCTCAGCTTGCGACAGCCTGCGCGACCATCTGGCGCAGGTCCTCTTTGCGCACCTTGCCCAGGGCGGTCTTCGGCAGCTCGCTCACGAACACCACCTCCTTGGGGTGCTTGTAGCGGGCGATGCGGCCTTCGAGCAGTTGCAGCACTGCTGCCGGTGTGAGCGCGGATCCGGGTTTTGCCGCCACGACGGCGACCACTATTTCGCCCCAGCGATCGTCGGGACGGCCTATGATCGAGGCCTCGGCGATGTCCTGGCACTCGGCCAGCAGGTTCTCGATCTCGGCCGGATAGATGTTTTCGCCGCCGGAGATGATCATTTCCTTCTTGCGGCCGTCGACATAGAGATAGCCCTCGGCATCCTGGTGGCCCATGTCGCCGGAGTGGAACCAGCCGTCGATGAGCGCCGCGGCGGTCTCCCGCGGCGCTTTCCAGTAGCCGCTCATCACGTTGGGGCCGCGTACCAGGATTTCGCCGCTGGCGCCTTGCGCCACGTCCGCGCCGAATCCGTCGACGATACGTAACTCGCAGTGCGCCGCGGCTTTGCCGGTGGAGCCGGCTTTGCGTTCGGCGTCCTCGACTTTCTGGTAGGCGGCGATGGGGCAGGTTTCGGTGGCGCCGTAGATCTGCACCAGCGGCACGCCGCGGGCATGCACCGCGCGGATAGTGCGCTCTGCCACGATGGTCGAGCCGGTCGTGATCATGCGCAGGCTGGAGAAGTCGGCGCTGTGCCAGCGCGGGCTGGCCATCATCATGTCCAGTTGCGCCGGAACCAGCACCGTCAGCGTGATGCGTTCGCGCTCGATCGCGTCGATCGTGGCCTCGGCGTCGAATTTCGAATGCAGCACCACGGTGCAGCCTTGCTGCAGGGCAGGTGTGGTCAGATTGTTGAGACCGCCGACATGGAACAGCGGCAGTGTGGTGAGTATCCTGTCCTGCGACGTAAGTTCGTGCATATCGACGCAGTTGACCGCGTTCCAGGAGAGGGCGTCCTGGCTCAGCAACACCCCTTTGGGCTTGCCGGTGGAACCCGAGGTGTAGCAGATCAACAGCGGCGTCGCCGGAGCCAGGTACGGATCGCGGTCGGCCGGGCCGGCGGCGCGCGCGAGGAAATCCTCATAGGCGATCCAGCCGGGCTGCGCCTGATCGAAAGCGACGGCGGTCATGGGAGGCAAGGCCGCTTTGAAGGTGTCGGTCTGGGCAATGAATTGCGACTCGACGAACAGCAGGGATGCCGGGCAGTGTTCCAGCATCTGCCGGTGTTCCGGGCCGGCGAGGCGCCAGTTGAGCGGCATGAACAGGGCGCCGAGCCGCGCGCAGGCGAACAGCAGCGCGAGCATTTCCGGCCTGTTGACGCCCAGATAGGCGACGCAACTGCCGCGCTTGAGTCCGGACGCAGTCATGGCCGAGGCCATGCGCTGTATCAGCTCAGCCAGCGCAGCATAGGAAATATCGCGCCCGGCAAAGCGTATCGCCGTGCGCTCCGGCGTCAGCCGGGCATGCCGGTCAATCCATTCGGACAAGTCCATGCATCCGTCTCCTCCTCAGCCGGACAATACGCAAGCCGTCGCCGCCGCAAGACGTCATGCGGCGGGGAGCACGCTACGCGTCGCACACCTCCAGCACCACGGCCATCCCCGTATCCCCGGCAGCACAGCCGGTGAATAGCCCGTAACCGCCGCCGCGCTGCGCCAGTTCCTCTATCAGTTCGATGATCGCGCGCGTGCCCATGGGCGCCTGCGGGTGGCCCCAGACCAGCGAACAGCCAAAATTGTTCATGCTCATCAGATCGGCGCCGGTCTGCCGCGCGAAGTAAATGTCGTTCACCGCAAACGGGTTATGCGTCTTGATCGCGGCCAGGTCGCGAAAGCCGCGACCGGCCTGGTCCAGGGCGCGCTGCGCGGCGGGTACCGTAGCCTCCGGCATATAGGCCAGCGCTGCGCGGGCCATGCCGAAGCCGCGCAGGCGCACGGCAATTTTTGGATTGGTCGACAGCTCGCGTGCTTTCTCGCTCGTTGTGAGGATGATCGCGGCATTACCGTCGGCGGGATGCGTCTGGCCACCGAAGGTGACCGTGCCGCCTTCGGCGACGGGCTTGAGTTTCGCGAGGCCCTCCGCTGACGATGTCGACACGCCCTCGTCGCCCTCGAGCGTTCCGACCGCCTTCTTGAAATTCGGCGCCGGCACCTCGAACGGCAAGGTCATGAAGCGCTTGAGAAAGGCTGCGCCGTTCTGCAGCGCGTCGCGGTACTGCTGCTCACGGCGCAGCACCACCTCGTGTTGCTGTGCCGTGGTAATGCCGTGCTTGGCCGCGACATTTTCGGCGGTTTTCAGCATCGAATGGCCGCCGAGCGGGTCGCAGCCGAAGTTGTCCATCACCCAGTCTTCGGCCACGCCGGTGCCGCCCGGGCCGCGCGGATTGGGATAATAAAGGTGCGGCCCGTTGGAAGTCCGGTCGCAGTTGACCACGAGCGCGGTGCTCGCCATGCCCACCTCGATTTCCTGCGCGGCCGCAAGCAGCGTGCGTACGCCGGTGGCGCAGGCCTGCATCAGCGTCGGGCCGCTCGCCTGTCCCGCGCCCATCATGCCCGTCAGCCAGGGCGTACCAAAGAAGGAATGCTTCTGCGGCACGGAAAAACCGAGCACGCCGTAGTCGAACTGCGCCGGATCGATTTTGCGTTTTGCCAGTTCCTTGCGTGCCACCTGCGCAGCGAATTCGACGCTGTGCAGATTGGCAAAACTGCCCTGCCAGCGGGCGAAGGGCGTGCTCCAGTAGGCACCGTAGGGGATTTCCGCTTTATAGCTCATTGCTGCACACTCCTGACTTTTTACCTTGTGAGGGGATGGATCTCATCGGTGCCGCCTAATTCAGGACCACCGTGGCCTTGCCTATTTGAAGGTTTTCGCCTTTCTGGTTCTGCGCGGCGAGTTCCAGGTCGACCAGTTTTTCGCCGGCGTGTTCGCGCTTGCCCGCGATCCTGCCGCTACAGGTGATGACATCGCCCGGGAATGCCATGCCTACGAAGCGCGCCGACAGGCTGCGCAGCTGCTTCTGCGGCACCCATTGCGTCAGCAGCCGGCCGAGAAAGCCCAGAGGCAGCATGCCGTGGGCGATGATACCGGGAAGGCCGCCAGCCTTCGCCGCTTGCTCGTCGACGTGGATCGGATTGTGGTCGGCGCCCGCGCCGGCATAGAGCGCAAGCTGCAAATGCGTGATCGCCGGCATGGTAAGCGCGGGTATCGCATCGCCGACTTTGATGTCATCGAAAACAAGCATGTCCGTTCCTCAGTTGCGTACAACCACGGTGGTGCGCAGGTCGCAGACGTGCTCGCCGCGCTGGTTTTCCATTCTGGTCTCGGTGACCAGAAATTCCAGCGCCCCGTTCTTCTTGTCGTAAACGTCGACGACTGTTTGCCGTCCGGTGAGCACATCGCCTGCGCACAGGTCGGCGTGGTAGTCAAACGACTGTTCTGCATGCATGGCGCGGCGCTTGTCGATGCCGAGTTCGTCCAGAATCATGAAAGACTGGTTGGCGTCCATGATCATGGCGAAAGGGAAGGTCGGGGGCGCGGGCAGCGAGCGGTAGCCGGCGCTTGTGGCGGCCGATTCGTCGAAGTAGATGGGGTTGGCCTCGCCCAGGGCTTCGGCGAAACTGCGCACCCAGCGCTTTTCGACCTCCACGGTGAAGGCAGGGTACTGCTTTCCGATGATGCTCTTGTCGATCATTGCGCTTTCCCGTTACGGGTTCTCGGATTGCGTGCCGCGATCGAGGCCGACGGCGGCAATGAAGGCGCGCTTGGCTTCGCTCAGATGATCGCGCATGGCCAGGGCGGCCGCGTCGCCGTCGCCCGCCGCAAGCGCCGCGGCGATGCGCTTCAGGCCCCGCAGCACGACATTCCGCACCTTGGCATTGCCGAGGGTAAGCGCACGCAGGTGTTGCACGTGGTCGGCATACAGTTCAACCGCATGCACCAGGCGCCGATTGGGCACCAGCGCCAGCCAGGCCGAGCGAAACAGTGCGTTGGCTTCAATGAAGGCCTCGTTGTCGCCGGCCTTGTGCGCGGCGGCGCTTGCCTCCAGCGCCTGCATCACCGGCGCCAGCGCCGCCGGGTCATTGGCCTGCTCCGCGACATGGCGCAGGGCTTCGGGCTCCACCAAAAAGCGGACTTCATAGATATCGTTGACGCTCTGCAGGGTCAGGGCCGGCACCGAAAAACTGCGGCCGTCGGATGAGACCAGCCCTTCGCTCGCCAGGCGCGTAAGCGCTTCGCGCACCGGCGTGCGCGAAACGCCGAGCCGGGCCGCGAGTTGCACTTCCTGCAGCGGGTATCCCGGCAGGATTTTTCCGTTGCGCAGATTGGCGCGCAGTGTCTGATAGACCTGGTCGCCGAGAGCGAGCGGGCGTTCAAGCGGATTCAGCAAATCGACCAAGGGCGCATTTCCTTTGCAAAGGGCGGAGACAACCGCGTTTGTATTTTGGATACTGTATACATTGGTGACGCGTTTGTAAATACCGAACGCCTGCCGGCCGGACCAGAGGCGCGGTAATAGGCATCCGCTTGCCAAAAAAACCGGATTCCCCCGCGCCTATTGCCGGAGAATGCAAACTCCAAGACCAACGCCGACGCGGCAGGAGCAGAGGACGCAGCCCCTCTGGCACGAGCGGCAGGACGCCGGATCGTTTTGGTACCATAGCGGTCGGGTCTGAATCGGCCCGTTGTTTTCCGGGAAACGCAAAGTGCGCGCCTCCTGTTTTTGTTACAAGTTCCGTGTGAAGGAGACCCAAGGTGAGCCGCAGCATCCTCGATGAAATGCATATTCACCCGGCGATACGCGATGTCGTCGCAAACAAGCACGCCGACATCGTCAGGGAGGTACAGGCGGCCGTCGCCGGTAGCGATATCGTCGTCGTCGGCATGGCGCAGAATCCGTTTCCAAAGAAGGTAAGGAAGATTCTCGGCCAGCAGGGGTTTCCCTTCAAGTACCTGGAATACGGCAGTTATCTGAGCGGCTGGCGGCGCCGCAACGCACTGAAGATGTGGGCCGGCTGGCCGACCTTTCCGATGGTGTTCGTCAAGGGTGTGCTCGTCGGCGGCGCCGAGGACCTGCAGAAGCTGATCGAAAGCGGAGAGTTCGCGCGGCTGCTTGGCAAATAGTTCTGACTTAAACTCGGGTTCGAGTGCGCGCGCCGCCCGCGTTTATAATGCGGCACAGATCTCAATTTGACCGTGTTGCTCATCGAAAGGAAACAACATGCCTCATATCACTGCCGACGGCGGCGTCAAGCTGTACTACGAAGAAGCCGGCGCGGGAACGCCAATCCTGTTCGTGCACGAATTCATGGGGGAGTACCGCAGCTGGGAGGCGCAGCTGCGCTATTTTTCGCGCCGCTATCGCTGCATCGCCTACAACGCGCGCGGCTATCCGCCTTCCGACGTGCCGGGGAAGATCGAGGATTACGGCTTCGAGCACCAGCGCGCCGACATCCTGGCGGTGCTCGATGGCCTGAAGATCGACAAGGCGCACGTCGTCGGACTTTCGATGGGCGCGTTCGCCACATTTTATTTTGGCATGCAGTGGCCCGAGCGCGCGCTGTCGCTCACGCTCGCCGGCATCGGCTCGGGATCCATGCCCGAGTCGCGCGCGAAGTTCAAACAGGAATCGGAGGCCGCGGCCGAGCAGCTCCTGGCTGGCGGCTGGGAGAAGAGCACGGCGGCGCGGGGCGAGTCGCCGACGCGGGTGCAGCTGCAAAACAAGAATCCGCGCGGTTTCGCCGAATTCATTGACCACGTGAAAAGGCACTCGGCCAAGGGTTCCGCGCTGACGCTCAAGGGCTATCAGGCGCTACGCCCTTCGCTCGGCGAATTCGAGGCGCAGATGGCGAAGTGCCGGGTACCGACACTGATCATCAGCGGCGACGAGGACGAGCCGTGCCTGGATGCTTCGCTCTTGCTCAAGCGGCGCATGCCCTCTGCGGGCCTGGTGTTTATGCCCCAGACCGGACACGCGTGCAATCTCGAAGAACCAGAGCTGTTCAATATGCTGTGCGAGAAGTTCTTCCATCAGGTCGAGTCGGGACAGTATCGCATGCGCGATCCGCGTGCTACGCCTGGGCGCATATTCTGAACCGGCGTTTGCGCCGTGCATGAAGCGCAGGAGAGGACCAAACTTGCCGACGGCGGAATGCCGTCGTTGCGCGATGTCATCGCCGCAAGAGCTAATGTTTATAAGCATCTGCGGCCGACGCCCCTGTATCGTTATTCCGGCCTGAGCAATCTTCTGGGCGCCAAGGTCTGGGTCAAGCACGAAAACCACCAGCCCGTGGGCGCGTTCAAAGTGCGGGGCGGACTGAATCTCGTGGCGCAGCTAAGTGCAAAAGAGCGCGCAGGCGGACTGTTCACGGCCTCGACCGGGAACCACGGCCAGAGCATCGCCTATGCGGCGCGCGCCTACGGCGTGCGCGCGACCATCGCCGTGCCCGAGGGGGCGAATCCGGGCAAGGTGGCGGCGATGCGCGGGCTGGGCGCGGAAGTGGCGTTTCATGGCACGGATTTCGACAGCGCGCGCGAGTGGGTTTGCGACATCGCGGCGGAGCAGGGCGGACGCTTCGTCGGCCCGACCGAAGAACAGTTGATTCATGGCGTGGGGACCTATGCACTCGAAATAATCGAGGACCTGCCGGAGGTAGACGCGATTATCGTCCCTGTAGGCGCGGGCAGTGGCGTCTGCGCGACCAGTATCGTCGCGAAGAATATCGACCCCGGGATACAGGTGATCGGTGTGCAGTCGGCACAAGCGCCGGCGATCCAGATGAGCTGGGCAGCCGGCAAAGCGGTCAGCGCGGATATGAGAACCGTCGCCGAAGGGCTGGCCACACGTGTTCCGTTCGAGAACACGCAGCGGATTATGCGCCAGTACCTGGACGATTTCGTGCTGGTCGAAGACGCTGCGATCGAAGCAGCAATTCTGCTGCTGCTGGAGCACACGCATAATCTCGCGGAAGGCGCGGGTGCGGCTGCGCTCGCTGCTGCGATCAAGCTCAGGCACCGTCTGGCCGGAAAAAATGTGGTCCTGGTATTGAGCGGGGGCAATCTTTCTCTGGATCAGCTGCGCCGGCTGTTTGCGTCCCCAGGGCCTCATCCTGCCTGAGCAGGCCGGGCGCCAAACGCGGCGCCAGCAGCGGCGTTGGAGCCGGATCGGCGTGCGGGCGCTGCGAAATGCAGAAAAATATCGCCGTCGGCGCCGACCTCGTTCATAATGGCGCCGGCGGGCCGCCCCGCATCGCAGCGTAGTGAACCTGGTCAGGTCCGGAAGGAAGCAGCCACAGCTATTTACTGCGAGTGCCGGGGGTCCGGCTCGCCATCCACGCAGACTGGTTGCCCGGCGCAGCGCGGGCGACGCATGCAGTTCACCTCGCCCTTGACGGGAGGAGGGCTAGGAGCGAGGCGCGGCGCGCGGTAATTCGCGTCTGCAGAATCCTTTCTCCGCAACTCCGACGACGCTGGTAAAATTTCGTCATGAGCTATCAGGTCCTCGCGCGCAAGTGGCGCCCGCGCAATTTCTCCAGTTTAGTCGGGCAGGACCACGTGGTACGTGCGCTCACGCATGCGCTGGAGCAGAATCGCCTGCACCACGCCTATCTGTTCACCGGCACGCGCGGCGTGGGCAAGACGACACTGGCGCGCATTCTGGCCAAAGCGCTCAATTGCGAGACCGGCATCACGGCTACCCCCTGCGGCGTCTGCTCCGCCTGCACCGAGATCGACAGCGGCCGTTTCGTCGACCTGATCGAAATCGACGCCGCCACCAACACCGGCATCGACAACATGCGCGAACTGCAGGACAACGCCGTGTATGCACCGACGCGCGGGCGATTCAAGGTGTTCGTCATCGACGAAGTGCATATGCTTTCGAAGCAAGCCTTCAACTCTATGCTGAAAACCTTCGAGGAGCCGCCCGAGCACATCAAGTTCATTCTCGCCACCACCGATCCGCAGAAAATCCCGGTTACGGTGCTGTCGCGCTGTCTGCAGTTCAACCTGAAGCAAATGTCGCGCGAGGCGATCTATGAACATCTCAGCTACATTCTGCAGCAGGAGAAAACGACCGCTGAGCCGGCAGCGCTGCGCTTGATCGCGCATGCCGCTCAGGGCAGCATGCGCGACGCACTGTCGCTGCTGGACCAGGCGATCGCCTATGCCGGCGGCAAAGTAAGCGAGGAAGCGGTGCGCGCGATGCTGGGTGCGATCGATCAGGATTACCTTTTCAGGCTGCTCGACGCCTTGGCGCAGCAGGACATCAAGGCGATGCTTGCGGTCGCCGACGAGATGGAGTCGCGCAGCCTCTCCTTCGACAGCGCGCTGCAGGATCTGGCCGCGCTGCTGCATCAGATCGCGCTGGCGCAGAGCGCGCCCGACGCGTTGGGCCAGGATCTGCCCGAGCGCGAGCGCATCCTCGCGCTGGCGCGGCAGTTCGACGCCGAAGAACTACAGCTGCACTACCAGATTGCGCTGCACGGGCGGCGCGACCTGCCGCTGGCGCCGGACGAATATGCCGGCTTTAGCATGAGCCTGATGCGCATGCTCGCGTTCCGGCCGGACCAGGCAGGTGCCGTAGCCGTACCTGCGTCGGCAAAAAAAAAGCCTGAAGGCGCGGCGGTACAGGACCCAGGTACGGCTGCGCACGCGCCTCCTTTCAGGCCCGGCGCGCGCAGCGCCGAGGACGGGGCCGGAGCGGCATTCGACGGGGATTGGCCAAAGCTCGCCAATCAGCTCAAAGTGAGCGGTGTTGCCAGACAGCTCGCGCAGCAAAGCGAGTTGCGCAACTTCGACGGCGAGAGCATGGAACTCGGTCTGGCACACTCCGCCAAGCATCTGGCCGACCGTATCTATCAGGATAAACTGCGCACGGCGCTGCAAGGGTATTTCGGCAAACACGTTGCGCTCAAGATTGTAGTCGGAGAGATCAGCGGCAATACCGCGGCGGCGAAGGCGCAAACCGAGCGTCAGGCGCGCCAGGGCAAGGCGCTGGAAGCGATACAGGGCGACGCGTTTGTGCGCGAACTGATGGACACCTTCGACGCCACCATCGTCGGTGATTCGGTCAAGCCTACTTAGAATCCGTCGTAACAAAAGTGAATTTTGTTACGGCCTGGCATAGGGGAGCACGAGGGGAGGTATCCCCTCGTATTGTTACAGACGCTTAGCGGACGATCCGCAGGAGAGCACTTCATGATGAAAGGTCAATTGGCCGGCTTGATGAAACAGGCGCAGCAGATGCAGGACAACATGCGCAAGATGCAGGAGGAGCTTGCCGGCGTGGAAGTCGAGGGACAATCGGGCGCAGGCATGGTCAAGGTGGTGATGACCTGCAAGCACGACGTCAAGCGCATCAGTATCGATCCTTCGCTCGTCGGCGACGACAAGGAGATGCTGGAGGACCTAGTCGCGGCGGCGGTAAACGACGCCGTGCGGCGCGTGGAGGCGACGGTGCAGGAGAAAATGAGCGGCTTTACCGCGGGCATGGGACTGCCCCCGGGGATGAAGCTGCCGTTTTGAGGCGCACAACATCAAGCGATGAGCGCAACGGCTGCGACCGGCTGTCTTGCCTTGCGTAGCGTGAGTTTCGCGCGCGGATGAAACCGCCGTCTTCGCTCGAAGCGCTGATCGAAGCCCTGCGCTGTCTGCCCGGAGTCGGGCCGAAGTCGGCGCAGCGCATGGCGTATCACCTGTTGCAGTATGACCGCGCCGGCGCGCAAAAGCTGTGCACGGGCATAGGGAACGCGCTGCAGAGCATACGCCGTTGCGCCAAGTGCAATAGCTTCACCGAGGAGGAAGTCTGTGCGCTGTGCAGTTCGCCCCGGCGTGACGCTTCGCTGCTTGCGGTAGTCGAGACGCCAGCCGACCTGCTGATGATGGAGCAGACGCTGGCCTTCCCGGGAATGTATTTCGTGCTCATGGGGCGGCTGTCGCCGCTTGACGGCATCGGGCCCAAGGATATCGGCTTGGACCGGCTGCTCGCGCGCGTCACCGACGGCATCGTGCGCGAGGTGATCCTGGCGACGAATTTCACCAACGAAGGCGAAGCCACCGCGCATTACATCGGCGAGATGCTACGCAGTCGCAACGTCAAAGTGAGCCGCATCGCGCGTGGTGTGCCTGTGGGCGGAGAACTCGAGTATGTGGATAGCGGCACGCTCGCCCAGGCGGTGGTGGAGCGCAAGACGCTGTGAGCGCGAAAAAGCCGCTGACGGGCATCAAGGTCATTGAAATGGGCCAACTCATCGCCGGTCCGTTTGCGGGAAAAATGTTCGCCGAGTTCGGCGCCGAGGTGATCAAGATCGAGCCGCCCGCGGCCGACGGCCAGCCCGGCGGGGATCCTCTGCGCCAGTGGCGCAAGCTCCACGACGGAACCTCTCTGTGGTGGTATGCCCAGGCGCGCAACAAAAAATCGGTCACGATCAATCTGCGCCTTGCCGAAGGGCAGGAGATCGTGCGCAATCTCACGCGGGACGCTGATATCGTGATCGAGAATTTTCGCCCGGGCACCATGGAAAAGTGGGGCTTGGGTTACGACCGTCTCGCCGCGGACAATCCGGGACTGATCATGTTGCGCCTGTCGGGGTTCGGCCAGACCGGCCCCTACCGCGACCAGGCCGGCTTCGGTGCAATCGGCGAGTCCATGGGCGGGCTGCGCTATCTCACCGGCTATCCGGACCGGCCGCCGGTACGGTCTAATCTGTCGATCGGCGATTCGCTTGCCTCTCTGCATGGTGTCATCGGCGCGATGATGGCTTTGCACCATCGCAATATGAACGGCGGCCGCGGTCAGGTGGTAGACGTGGCGCTGTACGAGGCCGTGTTCTCGATGCTGGAGAGCACGCTGCCCGAGTTCGATATGTACGGCATCGTGCGCGAGCGCAGCGGCAGCAACCTGTCCGGCATCGTGCCGTCCAACACCTACCTCACCAAGGATGGACAGCACGTGCTGATCGCGGCCAATGGCGACAGCATATTCAAGCGGCTGTGCACGGCAATGGGGCGCGACGACCTAGGCAGCGATGCCACGCTAGCCGACAACGCGGGGCGCGCCAATCGCGCCGAGGAACTCGACGCCATAATCGGCGCCTGGGCCGGCGCGCACGACGCGGCGGTTTTGCTCGCCATGCTGGACGCGGCGCAGGTGCCGAGCGGAAAGATCTACAGCATCGCCGACATCGCCCAAGATCCGCAATATTTGGCGCGCGAGATGATCAGGCAGTTCACGCTCGACGACGGCACGCCGCTGAAACTCCCCGGAATCGTGCCCAAGCTCTCCGACACGCCCGGCGACGTCGACTGGATCGGGCCCAAACTCGGCGCGCATACCGAGGAAGTGCTGCGTGCGCATGGCTACGACGCCTCCGCAATCGCTGATTTGCGGCAGAAAAAGGCGATATGAAGGCGGGGGCGGGCGGCGCAGGCGCCGCCCCGATCGTGTTCAAGGGGCGCGGCGCGGCGGACAATCCGCAAGGCCGCTTCGAGCGCCAGCAGCGCGAGGCTGTCGACGACGGCTGGACGCACGAAGACACGGACACGTGCGCTCCGCGCACCGAGGTGACCCTCAGGCAGGCGCGCACCATCATAAGCCGCAACGAATCGCCGGATATCCCATTTTCCCAGTCGATCAATCCTTATCAGGGTTGCGAGCACGGCTGCATCTATTGCTATGCGCGTCCCAGCCATGCCTATCTGGGTCTGTCGCCGGGCCTGGATTTTGAAACTAAACTGTTCGCAAAGGCCAATGCGGTGCCGCTGCTGCGCGCGGAGTTGTCGCGCCCGGGCTACCGCTGCGAGGTGATCTCGCTTGGCGCGAACACCGATCCCTACCAGCCAATAGAGCGCAGTTACAAGATCACGCGCGGGATCCTGGAAGTGCTGTCGGAGTGCAATCACCCGCTGGGCATCGTCACCAAGTCGGCGCTGGTGGAGCGCGATCTCGATCTGCTCGCACCCATGGCGCGCAAGGGCCTGGTGCATGTGTTCATTTCGATCGGCACACTGGACCATGCTCTCATGCGCCAGCTGGAGCCGCGCACCACCGCGCCTGCGCGCCGGCTGGAAGTGCTGCGCGCGCTGAGCGCGGCGGGCGTGCCCTGCGGCGTGCTGGTGGCGCCTCTTATTCCTTTCCTTAACGACAGCGACATGGAGACGGTGTTGCAGCGCTCGGCTGATGCAGGCGCGGCGATCGCGGGTTATCAGATTCTGCGTCTGCCCTATGAACTGAAGGACTTGTTCAAGGACTGGGCGGAGCGACATCA
>CAZRMO010000032.1:27550-34978 GCA_964601155.1 uncultured Enterobacteriaceae bacterium | reverse complement strand
TGTTGTTGCCGCCTTGCGTGCGGCGAAACTCGTCCCCGCCGAGCAGCATCGGCACCCCGCGCGAAATCAGCAGAGTCAGCAGGAAGTTCTTGATCTGGCCCTTGCGCACGGCCTCGATCCCGGCATCCGTGGTCTCGCCCTCGGCGCCGCAGTTCTCGCTGTAGTTGGCGTCGCTGCCGTCGCGGTTGTCTTCCCCGTTCGCTTCATTGTGCTTGGAGTGGTAGCTCACGAGATCGTTCAGGGTGAAGCCGTCGTGGCAGGTGACGAAGTTGATGCTGCTCTCGGGGCCTTTGCCCGATGCGGCGTAGATGTCGGCACTGCCGCAAATGCGGCTGGCAAACAGGCCGAGCATGCCGTCATCGCCGCGCCAGAAGCGTCGGACGTCGTCGCGGTAGCGGCCATTCCACTCCGCCCAGCGCCGCTCTGAAAAACTGCCCACCTCGTATGCGCCGGCGGCGTCCCACGCCTCGGCAATGATCTTCACGTCCCTCAGGATCGGGTCTTCGGCTATGCGCTCGAGAAGCGGGGGATCGGGCAGCAGGTTTCCGGAACGGCCCCGGCCGAGCACCGCGGCCAGGTCGAAGCGAAATCCATCGACGTGCATCTCCACCACCCAGTAGCGCAACGCGTTCAGGATGTGATCCCGCACCACGGGATGGTTGGCATTGACGGTGTTTCCGGTGCCGGTGTAATCCCTGTAGGAACGTTTGTCGTCCGCCAGCATGTAGAAGATCGCGTTATCGATCCCGCGGAAGCAGAGCGTAGGTCCGCGTTCGTTTCCCTCGGCAGTGTGATTGAACACCACGTCCAGGATCACCTCGATGCCCGCCGCATGGAAGGCATGGATCATTTCCTTGAATTCCAGCTTCTGCTGGCCCGTGCCTCCCGAGCTGCTGTAGGAAGCCTTGGGCGCAAAAAAGGCCACGGGATCGTAGCCCCAGTAATTCCGCAGTGGCCGGCCTGTTTGCGGATTGCTGCCCGCCGCTTCATGCTCATTGAATTCCTGCACCGGCATGAGCTCCACCGCCGTCACCCCGAGTTCCTTGAAATAGGGGATTTTTTCCATCAGGCCGCGGTAGCTGCCGGGATGCGCCACGCCGGAGCTGGGATGGATGGTGAAGCCACGCACGTGCGCCTCATAAATGACCGTCTTCGACCAGGGATGCCTCGGCGGACGGTCGTCATGCCAGTGAAAATGCTCCTGCGTGAATACGCATTTCGGCATGGCGCCGGCATCGTCGACCGTCGAAAGCGCCGAGTCTCCGTCTGGCGCAGACGGATCGAATCCCCGGGCCGGGCCGAACTCCCAGGCAGGCAAGGCGGAGACCGCGGTAGCGAGCGGATCCAGGAGGAGCCTGTGAAAATTGAAGCGGTGGCCGTCCTCGGGCCGGTACGGACCGTCCACCCGGTAGGCATAGAGTTGGCCGGGACGTATCCCCTCGACCCACACGTGCCAGACGTCACCCGTGCGGTTGCGTGCGGGATCGAGATCGAAGGCCGCGGCCGGCGTTGCGTCTGCGGCTCGAGCAAACAACTCCAGCCGAACACGGCTGGCGTGCCGGCTGAAAAGCGCAAAGTTCACGCCTGCGCCAAGGGCGGTGGTTCCCAGCGGCAATGGCACGCCGACTCGAACGTCAGTCCGCTCCGATACCGCTGCCGCATAATCATTCAGCGGACGTTCGGACTCACCCGGATTTGCTTGTCGTGTCGCCATTGTTCTTCGCATTGATGACTGCGCACTGGTGTTGCGAATCCATCGGGCCGATCATCGCTGCCACAGGATATGCGCCTCTTCCAGAGGCACCGCCATGTCATCGCGCTGCGCTACGATCCGCGCCGTATAGTCCGATGCCGGACGCGCCGCGGGCACGTTCGCGCGATAGGCGTAGCCGTTGATGGCTCCCACCAGCTGGCGCACGCGTTTCATCACCACGCGCTCCGCTGCCGCGCCGTCTGCGCGATCGGCATAGAGCTCGACTTGCACCGCCTCCGGGCTTAGGTCGTCCAGATACACCTGAACCTCGAATACGTGCTGCGCGGCATCGGTTTCAAGCTTCAGTTCGCCGAAGCGCAGCGCGGTCCATTTTTGCTCCAGCACGCGCCGCCGATCGGCCATCGCCACGCCGATTGCGCCTTTATCGGCAGCCCGCGCAAGGTAGGCCGAGGCCGCCGTCAGGTAGTGTTGCTCGGTGTATTCGCACACTGCGCGGCTGGCGGAGAAGCGCGGCGTCAATTGCGCCATGCTTTCGCGCATGCGCCTCACCCAGGCGCCGGGGATGCCCTGCTCGTCGCGCGCATAGAACTCCGGGATCACCTCGCGTTCGAGCAGGTCGTAGAGCGCGTCGGCTTCGGCGGCGTCCCAAGCCGGATCGTCGCCATGCTCGCGGCCGTCCCCCAAGGCCCAGCCCACTTCAGGCGTATAGGCTTCCGCCCACCAGCCGTCCAGTTCGGACAAATTGATGCCGCCGTTGACCAGCACCTTCATGCCGCTGGTGCCACACGCTTCCCAGGGCCGCCGCGGAGTGTTGATCCACACGTCGACCCCCTGCACCAGGTTCTCGCTCAAGAGCATGTTGTAGTCGCTGAGAAAGATCACGTGGCGCCGCGCTTCGGGCCGGCGGATGAACTGCATCCACTGCAGGATGAGGGCCTGCCCGGCCAAGTCCGCGGGATGGGCCTTGCCGGCCATGACGAGCTGCACCGGGCGCTGCGGATTGCTCAACAGGCGCAGCAGCCGCTCCGGATCGTGCAGCAGCATGTTGGGTCGCTTGTAGGTGGCGAAGCGGCGCGCAAAGCCCAGCGTCAGCACGTTGGGATCGAAAAGATTCCCCGCCTCCGCCACCGCTTCGGCCGATGCGCCGGAGGCGGCCAACTCCCTCGACAAACGCTCGCGCACGTAGCCCACGAATGACTGGCTGGCGGCGATGCGAAATTGCCACAGCTTGGCATCGGCGACGCGGCGCATGTCCTGCTCCAGGGTTTGCACCGTCCCCAGCCAGCGCGCCTTGCCGCAGGCCTGCGTCCAAAGATCATCGGCCGGCGCCGAATCCCAGGTCGGCATGTGGACGCCATTGGTCACATGCCCGACCGGGATTTCGTCCTGCGGCCAGTGCGCAAACAGAGGCGCAAACAGCCGCCGGCTCACCTGCCCGTGCAGACGACTTACGCCATTGACCGCGCCGCTGCCGCGAATCGCCAGATAGGCCATGTTGAAACTCTCCGACGGATCGTCCGGGTTCTGGCGGCCCAGGGCCAGCAAATCGCGGAGTGCAATGCCGAGTTTCTGCGCGGCATAGGCACCGAGGTATTGTTCGATCAGGACCGGGGCAAAGCGATCGAAGCCGGCGGCCACCGCCGTGTGCGTGGTGAACAGATTGCCGGCTCGCGTGACCGCCAGCGCCACGTCGAAAGGCCGGCCCGTTTCCTCCATGAAATTGCGGGCGCGTTCCAGCACGGCGAAGGCCGCATGCCCCTCGTTGAGGTGGCAGACTTGCGGCTCGAGGCCGAGCGCGCGCAGCAAGCGCCACCCGCCGAGCCCGAGCACCAGCTCTTGCTGCAGCCGCAACTCCGGCCCGCCGCCGTACAACTCGCTGGTGATCCCGCGATGCGCCGGGTAATTTGCCGCGTCATTGCTGTCCAGCAGGTACAGCTTCACGCGACCGACCTGGACCTGCCAGGCGCGCAGCCAGACCGAATAGCCGGGCAAGGCGATCTCCAGGCGCAGCCACTCCCCGTTCGATTTGCGCAAGGGCGTGATCGGCAATTGCCCCGGATCGTTATACGGATAAAGCGCCTGTTGCGCGCCACCCTGGTCGATCACCTGGCGAAAATAGCCCTGCTGGTAGAGCAGCCCCACGCCGATGACCGGAACGCCGAGATCGCTGGCGGCCTTGAGCTGGTCGCCGGCCACGTTGCCCAGTCCGCCCGAATAGATGGGCAGGGCTTCGCTCAACATGAATTCCATGCTGAAGTACGCGACACAAGCAAGATGCGACTGCGGATGATTTTGCTGAAACCACGCGGGCGCCTCCTCGGCCCGCGTCTTCGACTGCACCAGGGCATCCAGCTTGTTGCGAAAGGCCGGGTCGGCGAGCACTTGCCGGATTTTTTCGCGCGAAACCGTCTGCAGCACGTCGCAGGGGTGATGCGTCTGTTCCCACAGCACCGGATCCAGCGCCCGCCACACCTCGTCGGTGGCATGACTCCAGGTCCAGCGCATGTCCAGGGCCAGCTCGGTAAGCGAGGCGAATCCCTCGACGTCCGCGGGAAGAAGGCCTTCTATCGGGTGGCTGCCACGTGTTGCTTCGTTCATTGGACTACCTCGTCGCTACGCGCCAAGGATACGCCCTTGGGACGGCTCGTAGCGCTCATGGACCCACCTGCGCATTTGTTGCGGACGCAACCCCGGGCGCCGCCGGCGCCGTGCCGACCATGGTCTGTGCTTGTGCTTCAGGATGCGGTACATATGACCGGCACCCCGAGCTCTGCGCCGTCCGACGCTCGGCCACGCGCGGCGCCGGCGGCATGTCAATCCGGATCAGGGTCCATTACCCGTTCAAGGCCGGCGCGGTCCAGGATCCGGACGAATTTCTGCTCCACGTCGATCAGACCTTGCTGCTGGAACCTGGAGAAGCTGCGGCTGACGGTCTCCAGTTTCTGGCCGAGGTAGCTGCCTAAATCCTTGCGCGTCATGCGCAAGTTGAATTCCGACGCCGAGTAGCCGCGCGCAGCGAAGTATTGCGACATTTCGAGCAGGAACATCGCCAGGCGTTCCTCGGCATTCAAGCTGCCCAGCAGCAGCATCCGCCCGTGCTCGCGCACGATTTCACGGCTCATCGTCTTGTGCAACTGGCGCTGCAGGCCGGGCATTGCGTGCGCCAGTCCCTGCAACTCGGCAAAGGGAATGGCGCAGACCTCGCTGTCCTCCAGCGCGACGGTGTTGCAGCTGTGCCGCTCCGGTCCGATGCCGTCCATGCCCAGGACGTCGTGTGTCATGGAAAACCTGAGCACCTGGTCGCAACCATTCTCGCGCAGAGCTGTGGATTTGAAAAAACCACTGCGCACCACATACAGGGAAGTGAACGGCTCGCCGCTACGGTACAGGCTTTCGCCGCGCGGCACATGCAAGCGATTGAACACCAGCTGGTTGGCGACGTCCATCTCGGAGCCGGTAAGGCCGCAGCAGGGCGTGCACAGCCCGCGCAGCTTGCATTCCGCGCACGCGGTGGTGCACTGCGCAATCGCGCCCAAGCCAGCGGACGCAGCAGACCCTATCGGCATGCTGCGCGGGGACGGTTTAATCCGCGCTGAGGCATTGATTGTCATCATGTTCTCCAGTCAGGCAAGGGCCCAAGTCGGCGGTCACCGATGCGGATCGCGCAAATGCATGACGACGCGCGACGGCGATTACCGCCACATTGCGAGTCCCGCGGCGCACTCAAGTGCAAAGCCTATTGCAGCAAAGCTTCAGCGTATGTACGTTTGCGCACATAGCCGGCGGTGCCCGATCGGAAACCTTGCATCGCCGGGTCGTACGCGCCCTGACCCTGGCCTTGCATCTGAGCCTGGCCGCCCATCATGCCGGCACCGTAGCCGCCCTGGCCTTGCGCATTGCCGCCCATCGAGCCGGGCGCCGAAGGGAAGTTACGCGACGATGCGGCTGGCCCCGCCGTGTCGGGCTTGGACGCCGCCTATGTACGGTGTCGCACAGACCGATGACCGCGGAAATTTGAATATTCATCCAACGCTTGGGCGGCGCGGCCAACTCCGCCCGGTACGCGTCGCGCGGCCGACGGCCCCAGTGCCCGCCAACCATCGCGGTACGTCGAACCAGTGTTGGCTGTTTTACCCAATCGGAGGCGATAACGCCATGCACCAGACATTGAAAGACTTGTCGCACTGCGACGACATCGGCAGCGTGGAATCGGCGCTGCGCACGCTTTGCTCCGAATTCGGGCCGATGTCCAAGCTGGATGTTCTACCCCTGGTTGGCGCCGGCAAGCGCCAGGCAGTCTGCCTTCTGCGCATGAACTCGTCCGCAAAGGAGCAGGACCTGATGACGAAGCTCGGCGCAGTTCGATTCGGTCAAGACTTATGTGTCGTCGTCGATCTTAGAATGCCGGCCTGAGCGCATCGGTGGCGGCGAAATTGCCGGCGACAGTGCCGCCGCGGGAGTTCCAGTGGAACTCCCGCCCGATCGCGGCTGGCGTCGTTCCCCGTTCCGGGGGTATTAATTACTCAGAATAAGCTGCAGGATGATACCGGTGGCAATTGCAACCAGGACGTAGTCACTGCCTGTCTGCACCCAATGGTAGCCACGCGGCGGCGCGCTCAGATGGTGGCCGCGCCAGTTGTCCACGACATACTGCCTGTTACGGTATTCGCGCGGAAGGCGCATCCCACGGTGGAATTCATGGTGCGGGCCTGCGCCGCGTTCGTCCCGTCGCGCATAGTTGCGCTGGACGCGATCCCGGTTGTCCCGCCGATCGGTCCGGCGCATGTCGTGAGGATTCTTCTTCGCACCGCGCTGTATCCGTTCGCTATGGCCGCGATTCCAGTTTTCCTGGCGATTCGGCTGGCGCGCGTCCTGGCGATTCTGTGCGGTGCTGCGTTGCATCTGATCGTTGCGACCGCGATCGCCGCGATCTCCGTGATTATCGGCGAAGGCGAATCCCGCAGCGCCCAAGGACATCGCCAGAACGGCGGAAATGACCAATTTTCTGTTCATTTAGTGTGCTCCATGTGGTTGGAAAATCCCTATCGGGTTAAGGAAAAACCGAGACTACGCGCACTTCGCGGCCGATTCTGTGCGTTGGCAAACGTAGCGCCGGATTGCTGAACGTTCCGGGAACACGCGGGGTCCAATCCCGACGTCCACGCCAAACTTGGGCCGGCCTGCCGGCCTCTACGACCGTAGCACCCGTCAGCGGCTATTTCGTGCATTCTTCTTCCTGCGCCATCAGGATCGACTTCAAGCCGACGTAGGGCGCGGCTTCCTCGGCCGCCGGCGCCGGCGATTCTCCATGTGCCGCCTCCGCTTCGAGTTGGCTCACGCGGCCCTCCAGGCTCGCCCTGTCGTTCTCCGCGCCGGCAAGCTGGCGCCGCAGACGTGCACGGTCCCACTGACCTTTGATCACGCTCGGGGTCGATACCAATGCGGCAATGAGCACGCCCACGCAGACGGCCACCAGCAGCACGACCGCGAGCGAACTGTCGTAGCTCCAAAGGCCGAGAACGACCGTTACCGGAATATCATTCTGCAAAGAAAAGGTGACGGCGCCGATGGCAAAGACCATACCCAGAATCAACAAGAGCTGCATCAATACCTCCGTTCGGTGAACTGGCCGCCGAGGCCCGGCTTCAACGCAATGCGCGGGCGCAGGCGTGTCGGCGCATTGCGATTCAGTTCGACCTTAAGCCAACTGCTCG
>CAZRMO010000032.1:4892-27450 GCA_964601155.1 uncultured Enterobacteriaceae bacterium | reverse complement strand
GAGCCTGAGCCTGAGCCTGAGCTTACTTCAAGCGCATGGAGTTCTTGACCGAGACGACGCCATGGACGCTGCGCGCGACCCGGACCGCCTTGTCGATGTCTGCCACGGAGCCGACGAAGCCGCTGAGCTGGACTACGCCCTTGAAGGTTTCGACGTTGATTTCGGCCGATTTCAGCGTAGGTTCGTTGAATATGGCCGCCTTCACCTTGGTGGTGATAATGCTGTCATCGACGTACTCCCCCGTACCCTCTTTGGTCGCGGTGGAAGCGCAGCCCAGCGTCGTTGCGAGCGTAAGGGCCAGGAAAACGGCGGACATACCTTTGTTGATGTTCATGTTCAGACTCTCCATTAAGTAGCGCATTAAAATCGGGTGCATGGCAGGGCGCATCGCCGGACATCGTTATCCGGCGATGCGCCCATTGCCACGCCATCATCGCCTTTCCCGGCATCGCCTTCGGTTCGCTGGCGCACATAGAGAACGGATTATTTTGCCTGGGGCCCTCGGCGTCGCGGCGCCCGCCGCCGGCGTCGGTCTCGCGAAATCCGGCTTATGTTGCCTAGCGCACATACATTCCCGAAACCCCATGCTAGTGTCGCCAACATCGGGCAGTGATCTTGCCTTCTCGCCTTTGCCCCGGGGCCGCCCCGCCGGCGGTTTTGATTCAGGACGTAATCCGGCAACCGCCCATGCCCCCCCCTCAAAGCCCCAATCAGAATCGTCTGCTGGCCGCGCTGCCCGCGGCCGAATTCGATCGCCTGGCGCCGCATCTGGAGCCGGTCGAACTCCGGCTCGGCGATGTCCTGTACGAGTCAGGCGGCCTGCTGCAGGACGTGTATTTTCCGACCACGGCGATCGTTTCCCTGCACTACGTGATGGAGAACGGCTCCTCCTCCGAAATCGCCGGCGTTGGCAACGAAGGCATGCTCGGTATTTCGCTGTTCATGGGCGGCAATACGACGCCCAGCCGCGCCGTCGTTCAGACCGGGGGCCAAGGCTACCGTCTGAGCACGCAGTTGCTGCTGCAGGAGTTCAAGCGCGCCGGAGCGACGCAGCTGCTTCTGCTGCGCTATACCCAGGCGCTGATCACGCAGATGTCGCAGACCGCGGCGTGCAACCGGCACCATTCCCTGGTACAGCAATTGTGCCGCTGGCTCCTGCTCACGCTCGATCGCATGCCGACCAACGAGCTGGTGATGACGCAGGAACTGGTCGCGAGCATGCTCGGCGTGCGCCGCGAAGGCGTCACCGAGGCCGCCGGCAAGCTGCAAGAGTCCGGCATTATCCGCTACCGCCGCGGGCACATTACCGTACTCGACCGAGCGGGCCTGGAAGCCCAGGTATGCGAGTGCTACGCCGTCGTCAAGAAGGAATTTTCCCGCCTGCTGCCGGAGGCGAGCCCGCGGCAGAACGCTTTTCCCGAAGCGCTCCCAACGCAGCGGGACGCGGTCGTGCGCGCGATCGACACAGGCAGGGGCCGCAAGTGAACGCGCCCGGCAACGGCGCGAACCGCCGCCACCTGCCGGATTACGCGCGGGCACGGCGGATGCAGGCGCGGCGATCCGATGCCGCGCAAGTACGCTTTGCACATGCCGCAGGGCGCACATGAGCACCACCAATAAAATCACGGCTTCGCTTGCCGCAGCGGCCCTATTGGTTGCGCTGGTCGCGGCCTTGTCGCTCGGCGCATTCAGGCAGCTCGGGGCGGCCGCCGCGGCGCGCACGCAGACCTACGATTTGATCATTCGCGCGGATGCATTGTTGTCCGATATGGTGGATGCCGAAACCGGCGAGCGCGGCTATGCGCTGACCGGCGACGAGATTTTTCTGAAACCGTATCTGGCGGTGCGCGACAGCGTCCGTGGCCGTCTCGAGGCTTTGCGCCCGCTCGCCCTGGCCGGTGCTGGGCAGAACTACCTGGATGCACTGGGCCCCTTGGTGGATGCCAAATTGGCCGACATGTCGCGCATCATCGAGTTGCGTCGCCAGCGCGACATGCCTGCCGTGCTGGCGGCCGAGGGCAGCGGTCGGGGCAGGCAACTGATGGACTCGATTCGTGGCGAGATAAATGGCTTCCAGACGCTGGAGCAAGGCGCGCTGGCGCAGCACGAAACGGAATTCCAATCGAACATGCGCCGGCTGCTGGCCGCCATCATCGCCGCCAGCCTGTTTGCCTTGCTGTTTGCGCTGGCATTCGCCTACCTGCTCTATCGGGACGCGCGGCACCGGTTCAGGAATTCGGCGCATCGCGAAACCCAGCGCCTGCTCGAGAAGCAGGAGCAGTTGAACATGCAACTGCAGCAAGCCAACCTCACCTTGCAGATCAGCGAGGAAAGGCTCGCCGTCACGCTCAACTCCATCGGCGACGCGGTGATCGCGACCGATGCCGAGGGGGGCGTGACGCTGCTGAACCCCCTGGCCGAACGGCTCACCGGCTGGACACGGGCACAAGCCGCCGGTCTCCCGGTGGACGAGATTTTTCGCATCATCAATCAGGAAACCCGCCAATCTTCGCCCGTCCCTGTGAAGGAAACCCTGGCGCGCGGCACGATACAGGGCCTGGCGAACCACACCATACTGATCGCGCGCGACGGCAGCGAGTGCGCCATCGCCGACTGCTGCGCCCCGATTCGCGACCGCGACGGCAAGGTGGTCGGCGCCGTGCTGGTGTTCCGCGACGTCACCGGGGAATACGCGACGCAGCAGACCTTGCGCGAGCACCAGCTCTACACGCGCTCCCTGTTCGAGTCCAACATCGACGCGATCATGACCACGGATCCGTCCGGCATCATCACCGACGTCAACAACCAGATGGAGACGCTCGCCGGCTGCCCGCGCGAGGAACTGATCGGCACGCCGTTCAAGAACTACTTCACCGACCCGGATCGAGCCCAGGCGGGCATCGCGCTGGTACTGAGTCAAAAGAAGGTCAACAACTACGAGCTCACCGCGCGCGCCCATGACGGCAAGCAAACCGAGGTGTCCTACAACGCGACCACCTTCTACGATGGCGCCGGCATGCTGAAAGGCGTGTTCGCCGCCGCGCGCGACATTACCGAGAGCAAACGCCTGGATCGGGCGCTGCACGAAAAGAACGTCGAGCTGGAGGGCGCCCGGTCGGTGGCGGAAAAGGCCAACCTCGCAAAATCCGATTTCCTTTCGAGCATGAGCCATGAGCTGCGCACGCCGCTCAACGCCGTACTCGGTTTTGCGCAGCTCATAGAATCGGGTACGCCGCCGCCGACGCCATCGCAGAAGCGCAGCCTGGACCAGATTCTCAAGGCCGGCTGGTACCTTCTGGAGTTGATCAACGAAATTCTCGATCTCGCGCGCATCGAGGCCGGCAGGCTGACGCTGTCGCGCGAACCCGTTGCCTTGAACGAAGTCATGCTCGAATGCCAGGCCATGATAGAGCCGCAGGCGCGACTGCGCGGCATCGGCATGCAGTTCCCGCGTCTTGATGCCGCCAGTTTCGTTCTCGCCGACAGAACCCGGCTGAAGCAGGTGCTGATCAATCTTTTTTTCAATGCGGTCAAGTACAACAGACCGGACGGTATGGTCGTGGTGGATTGCGTGGCGGTGACGCCGGATACGGTTCGCATCAGCGTCAAGGACACCGGCGCGGGATTGCCTGCGGAAAAGCTGGCGCAGCTGTTCCAGCCGTTCAACCGCCTCGGAGAAGAGGCTGGCGTCGAGGAAGGCACGGGCATCGGCCTGGTGGTGGCCAAGCGCCTGGTCGAGCTGATGGGCGGCACCATCGGCGCCGACAGCACCGTGGGCGCCGGCACCGTGTTCTGGGTCGAATTGACGCCATGCGCAGCGCCGCAGCTCGTCGACGCAAATGCGCAATCCGCCGTGTTTTCCCCGGCGTCGCACACGGTCGACGCGGCGCGGCGCACGCTGCTTTATGTCGAAGACAATCCGGCCAACCTGCGCCTGGTCGAGGAGCTGATCGCGCGCCGTCCCGATCTGCGCCTGCTCAGCGCCGCCGACGGCAATCTCGGCATCGAACTGGCGCGCGAATTCATGCCGGAGGTGATCCTGATGGACATTAATCTTCCCGGCATCAGCGGCATCGACGCCATGAAGATCCTGCGCACGAATCCGGCGACGGCGCATATCCCGATCGTGGCGATCAGCGCAAATGCCATACCCAGCGACATCAAAAAAGGTCTGGAAGCAGGATTTTTCCGGTATCTCACCAAACCCATCGTGGTCAACGAGTTCATGGACGCCTTGGGAGTTGCATTGGAATTCTCGGCGACCCACGCCGCAAACAAGGTTCAAAAGGAATCGATTCAATGATTACTGCAGCCGAAATCCTGAACGCCAGCGTGCTGATCGTGGACGATCAGCAATCCAATGTCCTATTGCTCGAGCAAATTCTGCACGACGCCGGCTATGTCCGCGTCAGCTCGACGATGGATCCGCATACCGTCGCCGCGCTGCATCGCGAGCACCGCTACGACCTGATTCTGCTCGATCTGAAAATGCCGGTCATGGATGGATTTCAGGTGATGGAGAATTTGAAGGCGATCGAAACGGAAAGCTATATTCCGGTCCTCGTGGTCACCGCCGAACCCGGCCACAAACTGCGCGCCCTGCAGGCCGGCGCCAAGGACTTCGTCAGCAAGCCCTTCGATCTGACCGAAGTCAAAACGCGCATCCACAACATGCTGGAAGTGCGCCTGCTGCACCGCAGGCTCGACAACTATAACAAGGTGCTGGAACAGACGGTGCAGGAGCGCACGGCCGAACTGCGCGAAAGCGAAGCGCGCTTTCGCGCCCTCACCGAACTCGCGTCCGACTGGTACTGGGAATCGGACGAAAATCAGCGCGTCACCAAGGTGTCCGGTCCGATTCTCGACATGCTCGGAATACAGATGGGCGCGTCGATGGAGGATACCAGGGTACTGCAGGGTTCCGGCTGGAACGAGGACGAGCGGGCCGAACTCGAAGCGAACATCAAGGCGCGGCGCCCGTTCCTCGATTTCCCCTTCAGCCGGGTCAAGCCCGATGGCTCGCTGCAGCATTTTCGCGCCAGCGGAGAACCGATATTCGACCGCTCCGCACGCTTCATCGGTTACCGCGGTATCGGCGTGGAAGTGACCGGACGCCTGTTTGCGAATCCGCTGGTCAGCACCGCCTGATCCATGCGGGCCCGCGCAGGCGCGCCGCCGGCGCCGCATCGACCCCTGCGCTAACGCCGGTAAAGCAGCAAGCTGATCACGGCGCCGATGATCGCGCCGACACCCGCGGCGACACCCACGGTCTGCCAAGGGTTGTCGTGCACATACTCGTCCGTCGCACGCGCGGTCGCCCTGGTCCTTTCCATCACCGCGTCTTCCAGACTATTCAGCCGGTCCTTGGCTGCATTCAGATTGCGTTCCACCTTGCTGCGCAAGGCGTCCGCTTTGTCGCCGCCTTCCTCGGTCACCAAGTTCAGCAGTTGATCGGCTTCGTGCACGATGGCGTTGAAATCGGCGAGTAGCTTGCGTTTCATCGATTGTGAATTTGAATGGATCATTGCACCCTCCATTGTGTGGCGGACCGCGGCGCCGGGGTGGCTTCGCTGATCCGGCGCGCAGTTTTGGCTATTTTATCCAGCGCGATCAACGCCGTCGGTACGCTAGCGAACATTCGCACTCGGGCGATCGAGTTGCGACGGGCTACCGGCGCGGGTCCAGCAGGGATTCGCTTGCCTCCAGACCTTGTGTTCGGTATCGTACGTAAGAAAAAAAAGGCGCACGCGCGATCGAACCTGCGGCGGCGCGATCTTCGATACCTTCTGGATGCTTGTATGGACGATGAATAAGAAATCGCCCCTGTCGACAGCGCAACCCTCCGACCCAAGACAGAATCAACTGTTGGCCGCGCTGTCGGCGGCGGAGTACGAGCCCCTGCGGCCCCATCTGGAAGCCGTCGGCCTGGAGCTCGGCAGGCCCATTTACGAATCCGGCAGTCAGCAGGCATATGTGTATTTCCCCACCAGCAGCATCGTCTCCCTGCTGTACGTCATGGAGGACGGCGCTTCTGCGGAAATTGCAGTTGTAGGCAACGAGGGCCTGGTCGGCATCGCCCTGTTCATGGGCGGCGAAAGCACCCCTAGCCGGGCGGTGGTGCAAAGTGCCGGTTACGGCTATAGGCTCAGGGCGGGCGAATTGAAACGCGCATTCGGCCAGGGCGGGAAGGTGCAGCATCTGCTGCTGCGCTATACGCAGGCGCTGATCACGCAGATGGCGCAGACCGCGGTGTGCAACCGGCACCACACGGTCGAGCAGCAACTGTGCCGCTGGCTGCTGTTGAGCCTGGACCGGCTGCCCTCGAACGAGTTGACCATGACCCAGGAACTGATCGCCAATATGCTCGGCGTGCGCCGCGAAGGCGTGACCGAGGCCGCACACAGGTTGCAGGCGCAGGGATTGATCGATTACAGCCGCGGCAGGATTACCGTGCTGGACCGGCCGAAGCTGGAAAGGCGGGTGTGTGAATGTTACGCCGTGGTGAAACGCGAATACGATCGCCTGCTTCCGCGAACCGGCGCGACCTAGGGCCGCCCTGATGCACGCCGACCAGGCAGGTCGGCCGCAGCGCGAGACTCAGCACCCGAATTCGATACGCGGATCCCTTGCTGAAATTCAGGCGGCCGGCAATTACCTCATGCCGGTGCCGAAGCGATAGACCAGGCCGGCCGAGAACAGATCGATGTCGCCCCTGTTGCCCACGGCATCGTTGACGCGGTAGCGTTCCGCCTCCAGGCGCATCCCGACGGACTTGTTGAGATCGTACTGAAGCCCCAGGCCGAAATTGTAGTTCGTGTCGTTTTTGCTCGGGCTGGGATTGCTGACATTGACCGCTCCGGTTCCGCTAAAGGAGTCTCGTGCCTGGGCATAATTCACTCCGGCGCGGCCGAACACGGAAAACGCTGGACTGACAGGCAGAATGCCGACGGCATCGAGATTAATTCCCTGGAGCTTGATGCTGCCGTTCAGTGTTCCCGGCCCTGCCGTAGTCGCGGCAAATCCGAACTTTCCAAGATCGAAGTAGCCGCCTTCAAGGGCGAAATTCTTGTTGAACTTGTAACCGGCAAATAGCTTATAACCGGTGTCGCTATCGTCGTTGGTGATCGAGGTGGTGGTAAGACCGTTGCCCAGCAGATTGCCGGCGATCCCGGCGTCGTCTATTTTCGCCTTTGACTGGCCGATACTGATCCCGCCATACCAGCCGGTGTCGTCGGCCATTGCATACGTACTGGCGATCAAAGCGAGTGCCGCCAGTCCGATCGTCCCCGAGGCTCTTGCTAGGTTCATGCTCTTCTCCACGTGAATTTACCGTTCTGAATAAAGTCATTAAGTTACGGCTGACTATTAGAGTAGACACTAAGACAATACTATACTAGCGCGATTGTCAAACCTTTCCAAATCGTAAAATACGAACTCCCGAATCTGTTGCATAAACGCGACAAAGCGGATCTTTGCCGATCCTTACGACCTAGGCCTTGATTTATCGTTGATTATTAAGCGAAAAAAGCGAGCAACGCCAATCCCATCGCCCCTGAGGCTCTTGCCAGTTTCATGTACTTCTTCCCCATGGGAATTTGCCTGCCCTAATCGATTCGCGCGGTGAACCGCTACCGCCCGCCAACCTTGTCCTGATAAAGCAATAGCGGTCGGCAGGAAAACTCTGCCGACCGCTATCTCGATGCCGCGTTTCTTACGGAGCCGGCTGCGTGACCGGGTTCTGCTGCAAAGTGACCTGAGTATCTGCAAACAATCTGCCGTTCACCACTGCGCCGGTCTTAACGACAGCCTGCTTTGCGCTCAAGATCGTTCCGTTAAACGTGGAGTACGTATCGAGCGTGGCGCCGACAAGGCCACCGACCTGCCAGAAGACATTCGAGGCTTTGGCTCCACCGGCGAGGTTTACCTTGATACCGAGCGGAACGCTGCCGCCGGGAGCGACAGTGAGGTCTCCCGCTATCTGGAAGATCCAGACAGCGTTCGTGTCGCCTTTGGCATCGAGCGTGATGTCGGTGTTTATATTGACGGCCGTGCTCCACTTGTACAGGCCGGGGTAGAAGGTAAGCCCGCTGATATTTCCGGCGCCCAGTTCGGTAGCGTCGGGCAATGTTCTAGCTGCGGCTTCGGCGTACGCGGTTCCCATGTCGGCTACCGCGTTGTCCACCAAGGTCTTGTTGGCTCCGGGGCCGGGCGCAACGCAAGTCGTATCGGCACCTACATACGCTGCATCCACCGTGTAGATTTTCCCGAGCGCCATTTCCGGGCACGTCACCTTGACGGCGGCACCCGTGGCCGGACTCAGCCCTATATTTCCGGTAATGGCGGATGCCGGGACATCGGTGATGGTCGTTTTCGCGAGGATCACGAAATTGCCCGCCGACAGAAGATCTACCGGCGCCTGACCGACAAACGGGCTGGCCTGATTGGCGAATGAGGTGTTCATGGTGGTAAAGCTCCATGAAACCGGATTGGGCATTGCCGTAATGCTGCCGGCGTTCTTGGCCGCAGTGGATATCGTTGCGGTATAGCTGGTATTCCCAGTGAGAGCGGCCACGTTCGGCGTAAAGGTCGCAATCGTGCCTGCGGCATTCATGGTGACGACACCCGGCACGTCGTTTCCGGATAGGGTTTCCTTGAGCGTGAACACTCCGACCGGGGTGATCGTCGTCGGATCCATCGCTTCGTTGAACGTTGCGGTCACCGTCCTGACCGACACGACGTTGGTGGTGCCGTTATGGACTTGGGTCGGCACGTTCACGTCGCCGTTGCTCGGGTTCGAGGAAATTGCCGTGGGATTGGTGGCTGCGGCGCCCAGACTGCCGGCGGGGCCAGGAAGGACGGCCGTCGCCGCCCCTACGGTTACGGTTACGGCGTAGCTTGCCGTCGAAGCATCCGCTGCGCTTACCGTGTAAGTCACCGGATTGGTGAAGTTATTCGGCGTTGCAGTGCTCGTCTGAATCGCCGCGCCCACTTTTACGGTGGCTCCCGTGGTCGTGAAGGTCGCTACCAAAGCGCTTACGTCGGTACCGTTCGGCACGGTCACCGCGATGGTCTTGGCTGCTTCATCGATCGTCCCCGTGGCCCCCGCATATCCGGCAAACGAATAGGCGGTAATGGCCTTCGCGGAGCTCGGCGCCACGCTTACGGTTACGACGTAATTTGCCGTCGAAGCATCCGCTGCGCTTACCGTGTAAGTCACCGGATTGGTGAAGTTATTCGGCGTTGCAGTGCTCGTCTGAACGGTGGTTCCCACCTTTACGCTAACGCCCGTGGTCGCGAATGTCGCAACGAGGGCAGTCAAGTCCGTCCCATTCGGCATAGTCACCGCAATGGTCTTGGCCGCTTCATTGATCGTTCCTGCAACTGCGGGAAAGCCGGCAATCGAGAACGCCGTGATGGCCTTGGCGGAGCTCGCGGCCAGCGTTACGCTTGCCGTATAAGTCGCTGTCGAGCCGTCTCCCGCGCTTACTACGTATGCCACCGGAGCGCTGAAGTCATTCGCCGTGGTGCCGCTCGCCTGTGCCGTCGAACCCACTGTTACGCCGGTCCCTGTGGTCGTGAATTTCGCAACCAGTGCCGTCACATCGGTCCCAATCGGCAGGGTCACCGCGATGGTCTTCGCGGCTTCATTTATCGCACCCGCAATTCCTGGATACCCGGCAAACGAAAAGGCGGTAATGGCCTTGGCGGTGGCCGAACTCACAGCCGCCGTTACGGTATACGTCGCCGTCGAGGCGTCGGCCGCGGTTACGGTGTACACGACAGGAGCGGTGAAGTCATTCGTCGTTGTGCCGCTGATCTGTGCCACCCCGCCGACCTTTACGCTGGTTCCTGTGGTGCCGAAAGTCGCTGGCAGGGCCGTTACGTCGGTCCCGCTCGGCACGTTCACCGCAATGGTCTTGGCCGCTTCATCTATCGTTCCGGCAACCCCGGCAAGCGAAAAGGCGCTGATCGCCTTGGCCGTAACCGAGCTCACCGTTACGGTTACCGTATATGTCGCGCTTGAGCCGTCTGCCGCTGTGACCGTGAAGTCCACCGGAGCGGTAAAGTCATTCGTCGTCGTGCCGCTGACCTGCGTCACTCCGCCTACCGTTACGCTGCCCCCCGTGGTGCTAAAGGTCGCCGGCAGGGCCGTCACATCGGTCCCGTTCGGCACGGTCACCGCAATGGTCTTGGCCGCTTCGTCTACCGTCCCCGCAGCCCCTGCGAGCGAAAAACCGGTAACGGCTTTGGCATTCACGGCGGGGCCTACATTGCCGCCTCCGCCCAGGATCGAACTTTGCCCTCCGCCTCCGCATCCCGCCAACACGGCGCCCAGCATCAATGCCGCGAACCACGTCAGAAATTTGGAATAGCTGTTGAATTCGCTCGTTGTCTTCATTTCATTACCCTCTTTATCTGGCCCACACAACCATCGATGCACTCGACTGGCCGAACGTCGACGCGCACGCTGCGGTTCTGCGCAATCGTTTTCGCGCAAGACTTCACGGTTGGAAGTATGCGGCGCCAGCGCAAGGTGTTCTGTGCGGTGGCGTACATAGGCGGGGGTAATTTGCGCGCCCGCATGCGCGCAGCCAGTCACGGCGAATGCCTCCTGGTGAAAAAAATCCTCAGGCGAGCGGGTCGGTGGCGGCGGCTGGCGTGTCAGAGGAAAGCGCGTCTTTTGACAGCCCCCGATTCGCGGGATATAAAGGCGCCAAGGACAAGGCAGGGCCATTCCTTCCCCCAAGCCCAATTCTCACAACTTTCCAAGCATGAAATGGCTTAAGCGCTTACTGATCGCGCTCGTGCTGCTGCTCGTGGCGGCGCTGGCATTGCCGTTTTTCATCCCGCTCGACAGTTACATTCCGCGGATCGAAAAAGAGCTCTCGGCCAGGCTCAAGGAGCCGGTAACGATAAAGAGCATCAGGCTCAATGCCTTGCCGCTGCCGCATGTCACGATTCGAGGCGTCGCGATCGGCAAGACGGATGACACCAGGCTCGGGAAAGTGACGGTGACGCCTGAGCTCATGTCGCTGCTGGGTTCGACCAAGGTCATCAAGCGCATCGAGATCGATTCCCTGGTTCTGACGCGCAAGGCGATCGACAAGATTCCGGCCTGGACCAAGTCGGAGACCGCCCGGCCGCCGCAACAGCCGCCGCAAGTGCGGATCGAAAGCATCCGTTTCAAGGCCGCATTGGTCGATTTCGGCAAGCTGCGCTTTGGACCGTTCGATGCGCGCGTCAACCTGGACAGCAAAGGCGCACCCGAGGACGCGGCCATTGCCACGCGGGACGGCAAGCTCAAGGTGCTGATCAAGCCGTACAAATCGAAATACCGGTTCGATGTCAACGCAAGATCCTGGACTTTGCCGGTCGGGCCGGCGTTGGTGTTCGACGAGCTGACTATCAAGGGGGAGGCGACGACCAACGATGCCAGGCTGGGCAAGCTGAGCGCCCGGCTCTATGGCGGCACAGCCACCGGCAAAGCGACCATCGATTGGCGCAAGGGCTTGCGGCTCAAAGGCAATCTCGACGTTCGCCGCGTGGAGTTGCAGCAAGTCGCCACGCTGCTGTCACCGAGCACCCACGTCAGCGGCAAGCTCGATGCCAGACCCGTGTTCTCCGCCTCGGCGGCATCGGCAAATCAGCTGATGCATGCATTGCGGCTGGAATCGCCGTTCGCGGTTCACAACGGCACGCTGCACGGCGTGGACATTGAGAAAGCCGCCACCAATCTGATCAAGCGCGGAACGGCCGGCGGAGAAACGCGTTTCGACCAGTTGTCGGGACACTTGCTCATGGAGCGCGGCAGTTATCGTTTCACGCAACTCAGGATCGCCTCGGGCGCGCTTGCCGCCGACGGCGCCGTGAGCATCTCGGCGAAGAAGGCGCTGTCGGGGCGCATCAATGCCCAGGTCAAAGCCGTGGGGACCAGCGTCGGCGTGCCGCTCGACGTCGGGGGAACGGTCGACGCGCCTATACTCTATCCCACCGGCGGAACTATCGCGGGAGCGGTAGCCGGCACCGCCATACTCGGCCCCGGTGTGGGCACTTCGGTGGGCGCGAAAGTCGGCGCCTGGGTCGAAGGCCTGTTCGGCAAGAGGGACGGGAAGAAGTCCAGGAAATAGCCCGCATCAGGCGGGCTGCGCTCGGCCGTCGGAGTGCGGCAAGGCAATGCGGCGCGCTGCTTCTTCCGCTGCGGCGCGCGGCGCGTGAATTGATGGCCGCATGTACACGCGCACGTACACGTAATGGCCGGAGACTTGCGCCTCCGGCCGCAATCCTCAGGCGTTCGACCGGATTGCGCCGTCGACGATCCTGACTTTGTCGCCATTGCGCCAGGTCGGCACGCTCGCTTCAGT
Organism: uncultured Enterobacteriaceae bacterium; assembly: GCA_964601155.1. Taxonomy (GTDB): domain Bacteria; phylum Pseudomonadota; class Gammaproteobacteria; order Burkholderiales; family SG8-39; genus 2-12-FULL-64-23. The sequence goes on along the minus strand of CAZRMO010000032.1, from coordinate 15,088 downwards.
GATGACGCGGCGCGAACCGTCGTTCAGGCGCACTGTGACCTCGTAACTCTTGGTCGTTTTCACCCGCTTCTCGACCTCGTTGCCGGCGACTGCGCCGCCGACCACGCCGACCACGGTCATGACGTCCTTGCCGCGACCGGCCCCAACCTGGTTGCCGAGCAGGCCGCCGATGACCCCTCCGCCTACTGCACCAATACCACTGCCGGCGCCCTTGGTGTCGACTTCGCGCACCGATTCAATCACGCCGCATTCGGCGCAGGTCGCGGCGGCTGCGGGCGCGGGATGGTACGCGGGCGCGGGATGGGATGCGACGGCCTTATGCTGCTTCGGAACCGCCTTCGGAACGGCGGGCGCCACGGCACTCGCCGCCTGTTGGCCGACTGCGGACTTGTCGCCAGCCCCGCCCATGGAGTTGGGTATCCAGCCCATCACTGCGGCAATGCCTACGGCGCAGAACAAAGTCAAGGCGATGCCTGCGATCCAGACTATCGCTTGCGGAAATTTGCCGGATTGCGGCTCAGTTTTGTTGCCTTGCGTTTCCATGCGGATTTCCTTGTGAATTAAGCCATGCTGTACGATGCCGGCGTCGAGGTCGAACTTCGCTGTAACACATCGCCGGCCACTCGGGCCCTGCACGCGCAGGGCCTCCATGTCACTGCAGGACTGCGGCTAGCCTAGCCGCCGATCCTGGTGCCGATCACTTCGATATCGACGCGACGGTCAGGCTGCAGGCAGGCAATTACTTTCGCGCTCGTGCGGCCGCTGCAATCGTCGGTTTTGGTGACCGGCTGGGTTTCGCCCTTGCCTTCGCTATAGATGCGATTCGACTCGACGCCCTTGCTTACCATGTAGTCTTTCACTGCTGTCGCGCGATGCTCGGACAGGGTCTGGTTGTAGCGCGTGTTGCCGATGCGGTCTGCGTGACCGATGGCCATGATGGTCTCGGGACTGATGTCCTTGAGCTTGCCGACGAAGTCGTCCAGCGCCTCGCGCCCTGCGGGTCGCAGCGTCGCCTTGTTGAAGTCGAACAGCGTATCTGCGTCCAGCGTCAGCTTTTCTGCCACCGGCATGGGAGCGGGAGGCGGCGTTATCGCCGCAAGCTGCTCGGGCGCCGGTGCGGGCTGCGCCGCCGGCGCGACCGCAGCCACGTAGTTGGGGTCGCATTCGGCGCTGGGCGCCGGGGCCGGGCCATAGCCGGTGTGCCAGCACAGGCCGGTGCCGCTCTTGACTATCGAGCCGGTGCCGCTGTCATCGTGCAGGTAGGCCCTGCCGTCCGGATTTTGCGCGCGCGCGACTCCGGAGAGCATGCCCAAGCTCAAAGCGCATGCGACGACGAACCCGATTTGCTTCTTGTTGAATGGTTTGTTCATGGTGTTTCTCCTGGTTGATTACGTGATTCCGCCTGCAGCCTCCGTCCCCATATCCCCGGGACCGCGAATCACGGCAAGAGAAACTGACTGGCAATGAGCGCATTCTGCGGTTACGCGGTCCGCGCGGTCCGGGCGGTAGCGCACATAGCGCGAAATATATTGTTGGCGCACCGGGATCGGTGCGGCTCTCGATCATTTCGGCGCTGCGACCACCCGCGCCGATCGAGGAAGACCGTGAACACCATTCGGGGTAACATTGAACATCATGACCGAACCAGCGAAACTCCCCGAAGGCAAGGAGCCGGTGCTGCGCGTGATGCCCATGCCGGCCGACGCCAATCATCACGGCGACATTTTCGGCGGCTGGATCATGGCGCAGGTCGACCTCGCCGGCGGCATCCTCGCCGGACGTCATGCGCGCGGCCGCGTGGCCACGGTGGCGGTGAATTCCTTCCAGTTCAAGCAAGCGGTGCAGATCGGCGACCTGCTGTCCTTCTACGCCGAGATCGTGCGCGTAGGCAACACTTCGATCACCATCAACGTCGAGGTGTACGCGCAGCGCAACCCCGAGGAAATCGAGGTCGTCAAGGTGACCGAGGCGACGCTCACCTACGTCGCGACCGACAAGAACCGCAAGCCGCGCAAGGTGACGCCGCTGCCGGCGAAAAATTAAACGCGGCGTTTGCGCCGCAGGCGGCCTGTCGGCGCGCCCATCAATTCAGTATCATGCTGCTTTCTTCTACCCCGGAGTATTCATCTCATGAAGGATTTTCAAGGCAAGGTTGCGGTCATCACCGGCGGCGCGAGCGGCCTCGGGCGCGCCATGGCCGAACGCTTCGCGCGCGAGGGCATGAGCATCGTGCTCGCCGACGTCGAACCCAATGCGCTCGCGAAAGCCGAGGCCGAAATGAAGGCTGCCGGGGCGAAAGTCATCGGCGTGCGCACCGACGTGTCCAAGGCGGCCGAAGTCGAGGCGCTGGCGCAGAAGACGCTCGCGGCCTTCGGCGGCGTGCATCTCGTAGCCAACAATGCCGGCGTGGCCGAGGGCGGCAATGTCTGGGACAACACCGTCGCCGACTGGGAGTGGGTGCTGGGCGTCAATCTCTGGGGCGTGATCCACGGCGTGCGCGTATTCACGCCTATCATGCTGCAGCAGCAAAGCGAAGGCCATATCATCAACACGGCCTCGGTCGCCGGCCTGCTCTCGCCGCCCGGCATGGGCATCTACAGTGTGTCCAAGCATGCGGTGGTGGCGCTTTCCGAATGCCTGCACCAGGACCTCGCGCAGAAGGCGGCCAAGGTCAAATGCTCGGTGCTGTGCCCGGCTTACGTGCCTACGGGGATCGCGGATTCCGGGCGCAATCGCCCCGCCGCGCTGAGCGCAACCCGCCCCAAGAGCGCCGCCGACCTCGCGCTCGACGCCAGCCTGAAAAAAGCGGTGCAATCGGGCAAGCTCTCGGCCGCCGACGTGGCGCAGAAGGTGTACGAAGCGGTGCGCGACGAACGCTTCTACATTCTGACGCACCCGAAGATCAAACCCTCGATCCAGTGGCGCATGGAAGACATCCTGCAGGAGCGCAATCCCACCAACCCGATGGGATGAACGCGCACCCGGCTCGAACACTATGCCGGCGGGAGGCGACCGATGAACGCACGCACCGTAATCGTCAAGGACCGGATGCAGCGGCACTACAGCTACGTTCTGAGCGAAGCCGAAGGACGGAACTTTCACCCCGAATTCCGGCCCGAATTGAGTCCGAAGCAGCTGCTGGAGCTGGGCGTCTTTGGCGGCAAGTACATGACGGATTGCGCCGGCGAGTTCCCCCGGGCCTGGTTTGCAAACGCGAAGCTGAGCCCCGAGCGGCACGATCCGGCGCTCAACTGCTTCGGCGTCAATGCCTCCCAGCCGCTTGCCGTTTGGCGGGAGAAGGGGTGGATTCACGCCGACGACCCGCGCGGCTGGTTCCAATGGTATTGCCGTTACTGGATGGGCCGCAGGTGCGCCGACGATGAGCGCCAGATCCGCAGGTGGAAGGCGATGCGGCGGCACCTGGCGCAGATACGACGCGGCTGCCTGCCGCGCGACCTGCTGTGCCGCAGGCGCCAGCGCCAGGCACTGCTGCACTGGGCCTACGACAGCAGGAATATCTGAAGTGTCCGCAGCGGGCTACGCTTTTGCTTGCGCCGCGGACAAGGCCCGGCTATACGAAGAGTGTCCTTATGCACAGTTGTGACGGCTGCACCGCCTGCTGCAAGATCCTCAAAATCCGCGAGCTGAACAAACCGGCGAACACTTGGTGCGCGCATTGCAACATCGGTGTCGGCTGCGGCATCTATGATGCCCGGCCCGAGTCGTGCCGGGCGTATGAGTGTGTCTGGCTGCAATCCCAACGGGGAGGCAAACCGCTTCCGCTTGAACTGCGTCCCGACAGCTCGCGCGTGGTCATAGGTGTTGCAAACGGCGGCGACGACCTCGTACTGTACGTCAATCCCGACCGGCCCGATGCGTGGAAACGCGGCGGCATCGCCAGGTTTGTCGCCGAGATGCGCGCCAAGGGCTTTGCCATCCTGGTCAGCTGCGGCGAAGAGGTGCAGAAGCTGTAGGCGGCGTCCCGGTCGCATGCGCCAGCGCGCCAGGTGCTGCGCCAGCGACAATCGCACGTTTTGCCTGCCGGCGCGGTTTTGACAGACGGACGGCGACGGTAGTAGCATCGCTTGCCGATTTCTCCTCGGAGCTGATCGGTGGTGATCTGCCCGATCAGCCAGGCTACACCGCGCGCAAGCCGCGTCTGCCAAAGCGGGAAACCGGTATCGTCAATCAAAACGGTCCGCATGCAGCGCTTGCCGCACTCGCCATCCGGTGGCCGTTTGCATCTTCCGTCAGTATCCCGTTTTGGAAAGCCCGCCCTATGCGAAGCAAGCTGTTCAAGTCCTGCCGACCCGCGACAATGCACGCGAGCGATCGCGTGCGCGCGCAGAGCGTCCATTGATCCAGGTTCAAAATCTGAGCAAGCTGTTCGGTGAGACTCCCGCCGTTTGCGACGTGTCCTTCCATGTCGGCGCGGGAGAATTGCTCGTCCTTGTAGGCAGTTCGGGCTCCGGCAAGACGACCACCCTCAAGATGATCAACCGTCTGGTCGAGCCCACGTCGGGAAGCGTGAGCATTGAAGGGCAGGACGCGCAATCCGTCCCCGGGCATGCTCTGCGCCGCCGTATCGGCTACGTATTCCAGAAGGTCGGACTGTTTCCGCACATGACGGTCGAGCAAAACGTGGCGGTGCCGCTTTCGCTGCGTGACTGGAAACCGGAGCACATTCGCGCGCGCGTTCGCCAGATGCTGCAACTGGTTGAACTCGACCCGGCCCTGTGCAGCCGATACCCTGCCGAACTGTCAGGTGGACAACAGCAGCGCGTCGGCGTCGCGCGAGCGCTCTCGACCGAACCCAAGCTCATGCTGCTCGATGAACCCTTTGGCGCGCTGGACCCGCTGACACGGGATCGCTTGCAGCAGTCCTTCCTCGAGATCCGCAAGCGCCTCGGCTTGACAGCCATCTTCGTTACGCACGACATGTCCGAGGCGCTTGTGCTCGCCGACCGCATTGGGGTAATGAATCACGGTCGCCTGGTTCAGATAGGGACGCCGGGCGAACTTTTGACTTCGCCCGCGGACGATTATGTTGATCGGCTGCTCGACACGCCGCGCCGGCAAGCGCGCGCGTTCGACGAACTCGCTGCAGGAGCAAGGCGATGAGCGAGCAACTTGCGCTCCTGCCCGGCTATCTCAACGCCCATCTTCAGCTTACTCTGGCCGCCTTGCTGCTCGGCGTCCTGATCAGCGTCCCGCTCGGCGTTCTGGTAGCGCGCGTGCGCTGGCTCGAGCAGCCGGTGCTCGGAGTCGCCAGCGTGATTCAGACCGTTCCGAGTCTCGCGCTGCTCGCGATCATGGTGCCGCTTTTGGCCGCGGCGAGCATGCCGAGCATCGGTTTCCTGCCGGCCTTCATCGGACTCGTGCTCTACAGCGTCCTGCCGATCCTGAGGAACACGGTGACCGGGCTCGGGACCGTTGACCCCGCCCTCATCGAAGCGGCGCGAGGCGTCGGGATGACGCGTCGACAGCGGCTGGTCCGGGTGGAACTTCCCCTTGCAATGCCCGTCATCATCGCGGGCATCCGAACCGCAACAGTATGGACCGTGGGCATGGCGACGCTATCGACACCGGTCGGCGCGACGAGCCTCGGCAATTACATTTTCAGCGGCCTGCAGACGCGCAACCTGAGCGCGATTCTGGTCGGCTGTGTTGCTGCCGCCGGCCTGGCGCTGGTGCTCGATACCCTGGTCCGGCTCGTCGCAGTCGGCCTGGAACGCCGTCATCGCGGGATCCTTGGTGCAGCGCTGGCGGCACTTGCGCTGCTTTACCTTTATACCGGGGGTACGGCAGCTCGCGAGCTTCTGAAGGCTCAGCATGAGCGCATCGTCGTCGGCGCCAAGACGTTTACCGAGCAGTACATCCTGAGCGACATCATCGCCGGACAGATCGGGCACGAGACGGGAAAACGAACCAAGGTGGCGCAGTCCCTGGGGTCGACGGTGGCGATCGACGCGCTGCGCGCCGGCGATATCGATGTCTACGTGGACTACACCGGAACGATCTGGTCCACGCTGATGCACCGCGACGCGAGTTCTGCCAACCGGTCGGAAATTCTCGGCGCGGTCAGCCGCTTCCTGCAGCAGCGCTATGGCGTGTTTGTGGTCGGCGCCCTCGGCTTCGAGAACGCCTATGCCCTTGCGATGAGACGCAAGCAGGCGGAGAGGCTCGGTATCACGCGGATCAGCGATCTCGCGCGCTATGCTCCGACGCTGTCCATCGGAGGCGATTACGAATTCTTCGGGCGCCCGGAGTGGCGCGCGCTGCGCACGCAGTACGGGCTCAAGTTCGCCAGCAAAAGGAGCATGGACTCGTCGCTCATGTACCAGGCGCTCGAACAGGGAAACGTGGACGTGATTAGCGCGTTCTCGACCGACGGCCGCATCGCGGCAATGGATCTTGTCGTCCTCGACGACGATCGGGGCGCCATTCCTCCCTATGATGCGCTGATCCTGGCAAGCGCGCGCCTGGAGCAGCACGACCCTGCTGTAATTGACGCGCTAAAGAAACTGGTCAACAAGATCGACGGCAATACCATGCGCCGGATGAATTTCGCGGTCGACGGAGGCGGCCAGAGCCCGCGCGCCGTTGCGAACCGTTTCCTCGAAGGGCTTTGGCGCAAGAAATAACGCTTGCCGTCAGTTGCGCAAGCCCCGGCAACCGGAGCGCCATAAGGCAGATCCTCGGCGGAACGCTCGGTTGCGCCCACCTGACTCGAGCTGCTGAGCCGAGTCGGCAAAATGCTTAGCGCAGGCCGGCCGATTTGCGCAATCGACGGTCAAATGATAGTATACGGCAAAACTAATATGCTGTCGCGGTTACGAGCTGCCCAAGCTCTGTGTGTCCAATGAGTTCGCTTTTCCCGCGAACCCGGAAATCAAGCCATTCCAATCAACCACAATGTGGAGTTGAAGCCTATGAACGCTAATGCCACCCTTTTGACCGCATCACCTTCGACCGCATCGCTTGACCGAGCTTGGAAAAACCGCCTACGACTGCCGGAACAGAAGCAGAAGTTGCCGCAAGATTCCGAATGGTTAGAAATCAATGAGGGCGGAAGCTGGCGCAAGCTGCGGTTTCACGACTATCACGAGATCTATGAGCGTCCCGGTTTGTACGAAGCCCTGTTCTACGATCTGCTGCAGTGCCAGTCCCCGAAGCGCGTAGTCGGCTTACTGGAGGAAGTGCGCGCAGACCAGGGCACAGGCGAGCCACTGCGGGTATTCGACTTCGGAGCCGGCAACGGCATCGTCGGCGAAGAGTTGCGGCACATCGGCGCCACCGCCGTGACCGGTCTGGACATCCTGGAGGAAGCGAAAGACGCAGCGCAACGCGACCGCGCGGGCGTCTACTCCGACTACATTGTCGCCGACATGACCAATCCGCCCCCCGAGGTCGACCGGCGCCTGCGTGCGCTGCGACCGAATGCGCTTACTTGCGTCGCCGCCTTGGGTTTCGGCGACATACCGCCCAAGGCCTATCACACCGCGGCAGGCTACGTCACACTGGGCGGGCTGCTCGCATTCAACATCAAGGCCGAGTTCCTCGATGCACGATATACCTTCGGCTTTTCCGAGTTGATGCGCCGCATGGTGAACGACGGGATCGTGCGGCTCGAAGCGACGCGTCGCTACCGGCATCGCCTGGCAGCCAACGGTGAGCCGATCTACTATACGGCGATGGTCGCCACCAAGCTTGCGGAGATCCCCGAAAGCATGCTGGTCGAAGGCAAGTAGGGACTGCCGCGGCGTTTCGAAGATTCTACCGGCGCCGCGACAGGAGCAAACATTGACTGGCGGGCGCCGGGCGCCCGTCGCTAACGGGATGTTGAAAAAAGGGGCACGCCCCCTGTTCCCCAAGGGGACTTCCTACGGGGCGTATATCCCCCAATTCGGGGCTGCCGAAATCCGCTTCCCTCTGAAGCAATCTCGCTTGGACGCTTGAATTCGCGTCTGGGAAGCGAATTTCAACAGCCTGCTAACTCTTTTTCGCCCGCGCCGCGGCCATCGCCTCGGTGGCGACCTTACGGTCGTCGTTCATCTTCCTGAACGCCGGGCGCTCGTTGAGCATCTTCAGGTAGGGCCTGAGCGGGGCGTAATCCTCGAACGCGTCGCGGCCAAGGACGATTTTGCTCGACAGCGACACCAGCGGCAGGTGCACGCCCGCAGAGCAGTCGGCAAGGCTCAGGTCCGCGCCGGCGACAAAGGGCGAGAATTTGGCCAACTGCCTGAACGCGCGCACGCCTTTTGCGAGTTCTTTCTCCACCTGCGCCTTGGTCTCGTCCGACACCGTGCCGCCGAAAAAGGCTTGCGCATACAGCCGGCGCGCAACCAACTCCAGGTGCAGTTCCATCACCGTGATGAGCTCGCGCACGCGTGCGCGCGCGAGCGCGTCTTTCGGATACAGCGCTTTCTCCGTATGCGTATCTTCGAGGTATTCGCAGATCACCTGCGACTCGCACAGGAACTGGCCGTCCACTTCCAGATAGGGGACCTTCCCCATCGGCGAGCGCTTGCGGTATTCCTCGTCCTGCGAAGTCGGACAGTAGACTTCCTCGAACGCGACGCCCTTTTCCAGCAGCGCCACTTTGACTTTGTTGTAGTAATTGCTGACTGAAAATCCGCCCAGCTTCAACATCGTTGTTTCCCCCGTCTATTGGTAAGGTTCAGGCGGTCTTTTCCGATTTGGGCACGCTCATGTGCTTGGCCAGCTCCAGCTTGGCGATCGCGTTGCGGTGCACCTCGTCCGGGCCGTCGGCGAAGCGCAGCGTGCGCGAATGCGCGTACATCATCGCTAGCGGGAAATCGTCCGACACGCCGGCGCCGCCGTGCGCCTGCATCGACCAGTCGATCACCTGCAACGTCATGGTAGGCGCGAGCACCTTGATCATCGCGATCTCGGCCTTGGCCACCTTGTTGCCCACTGTGTCCATCATGTAGGCGGCGTTGAGCACCAGCCAGCGCGTCGAGTCGATCATGATGCGCGCCTGGGCGATGCGCTCGCGCGTGACGCCCTGCTCGGCGATGGTCTTGTGAAATGCGACCCGCGACAGGGAGCGCTTGCACATGAGTTCGAGCGCGCGCTCGGCGACGCCGATCTGGCGCATGCAGTGGTGGATGCGGCCCGGTCCCAGGCGCCCCTGCGCGATCTCGAAACCGCGGCCTTCGCCGAGCAGGATGTTCGACGCCGGCACGCGCACGTCCTTCAGATGGATTTCCGAGTGTCCGTGCGGCGCGTCGTCGTAGCCGAACACCGACAGTTGCCGTACCACCTTGACGCCGGGCGCGTCGCTGGGCACCAGGATCATCGACTGCTGGCTGTGCCGCGGCGCGTCCGGGTTGGTCCTGCCCATGAGGATAAACAGCTTGCAGCGCGGGTCGCCGCCGCCGGAGGACCACCACTTGCGCCCGTTGATGACGTACTCATCGCCCTGTTTCTCGATGCGGCACTGGATGTTGGTCGCGTCGCTGGACGCGACGTCGGGCTCGGTCATGAGGAAGGCCGAGCGGATCTCGCCGCGCAGCAGCGGCTCTAGCCACTGCTTCTTTTGCTCCTCGCTGCCGTAGCGCTCGATGGTCTCCATGTTGCCGGTGTCGGGCGCCGAGCAGTTGAACACCTCGGCCGCGAACGTCACCCGGCCCATGATCTCGCACAGCGGCGCGTATTCGAGGTTGGACAAGCCCTCCGGGGCGCGCTTGGAATGCGGCAGGAACAGGTTCCACAGGCCGGCGGCGCGCGCCTTGGGCTTGAGCTCCTCGACGATCTTGGTCGGGATCCACGCATTGCCCTTCTTGCGGTTTTCCAGGATTTCCTGGTGGAAACGGTGCTCGTTCGGATAGATGTGCTCGTCCATGAACGCGATGAGCTTGGCCTGCATGGCCTTGACTTTGTCTGAATATGCGAAATCCATGGTTTGCCTTTCGTAAAGTGTGTAACCAAACGAGGGGAAATCCCCTTCGGGGACTACCTTCGGGGCGCCTCCCCTCGCGCTCCCCTAACTCGGCCCGAAGCAAAGTGAGCTTTGCTTCGGGCCATATGACTTAAGGTGTTGCGGAAGCGGCCGGCTTACTTCCCGGCCGCGATGACTTTTTGCGCATACTCCCAGGCCATCTTCGCCAGGGGCAGGACGCGCGCGCCGGCATCGGCCGCATGCGCGCTGGCGGCGGTGCCGTCCACCGAGC
>CAZRMO010000032.1:0-4792 GCA_964601155.1 uncultured Enterobacteriaceae bacterium | reverse complement strand
ACGCGCGCGCCGGCATCGGCCGCATGCGCGCTGGCGGCGGTGCCGTCCACCGAGCGCTTCTTGATTCCCTGCAGGATGCCGGCGATGCGGAACATATTGTAAGCGAGGTAGAAATCCCAGTTGTCGATGCGCTCGCGCCCGGTGCGTTTGCAATAGGCGGCGACATAGTCCCGCTCCGTGGGTATCCCGAGCGCCCGAAGATCGAGCCCGCCGATGCCGCGGAACTGCCCCGGCGGAATGCGCCAGCTCATGCAGTGGTAGGAAAAATCCGCCAGCGGATGGCCCAGGGTGGAAAGCTCCCAGTCGAGAATGGCGAGTATGCGCGGCTCGGTCGGGTGGAAGATCAGGTTGTCCATGCGGTAGTCGCCATGCACGATGCTGGTTTCGTCCCCGGCCGGGATATTGTTCGGCAGCCAGGCGATCAGATTGTCCATCTCCTCGATCTTTTCCGTTTCGGACGCCTGGTACTGCTTGCTCCAGCGTCCGATCTGGCGCGCGAAATAATTGCCCGGCTTGCCGTAATCGGCAAGGCCGATGGCGGCGTAATCGACGCTGTGCAGCGCGGCGATCACGCGGTTCATTTCGTCGTAGATCGCTGCGCGCTCAGCTTGCGACATCCCCGGCAGCGCCTGGTCCCACAGCACGCGGCCTTCGACGCAATCCATGATGTAGAAAGCGCGCCCAATCACGTCCTCGTCCTCGCACAGGGCGTAGGTCCTCGGCACCGGGATATCGGTCTTGCCCAGGGCGCTGATCACGCGGAACTCGCGATCCACGGCATGCGCCGAGGGCAGCAGCTTGGCCGCCGGGCCGGGCTTGGCGCGCATCGCATAACGCTTGCCGCCGGCTGAGAGGCGGTAAGTCGGATTGGACTGCCCGCCCTTGAACTGCTCGACCTCGAGCGTGCCGGAGAATCCGTCCACATGCGCGCGCAAATACGTTTCCAGGCGGGCGACGTCGAAGCGCTGCTTCTCCGCCACCGGCTTGGTGCCGATAAACTGCTCCATCCACTAATCCTCTCGTTTATTGCGCCTGATTCGCCCGTAATCCTAGCACGGCAAGGCCCATTGTCCGAAGCCGGAAGATCAAGCGCATGAATATGCGGACGATTTGGATTTGCGCACGCAGGCTGCCTGCGGGCATACTGACCGCGCACGCAAAATCTTTCGCAAAGGATAGCTTATGTTCCAAGCCGGCCTGTTCAAAGGCAAGCGCATTCTCGTCACCGGCGGCGGCACCGGCCTGGGCCGCGAAATGGCCGACAAATACCTGGAGCTGGGCGCGGACATCTACATCTGCGGCCGGCGCAAGGAAGTGCTGGAGCAGACCGCAAGCGAGCTGATGCAAAAGCGCGGCGGCTCGGTCAAGGCCCATGCCGTCGACATCCGCAATGCCGAAGCCGTGGACCAAATGATAGATACGATCTGGAACGACGGCGGACCGCTCACCGGCCTGGTCAACAACGCCGCGGGCAACTTCATCAGCCGCACCGAGGATCTGTCGCACCGCGGTTTCGACGCCATCGCCAACACGGTTTTCCACGGCACCTTCTACACCACCCACGCGGTGGGAAAACGCTGGATCAAGGGCGGCGACAAAGGCAGCGTCGTTTCCATCGTCGTCACCTGGGTCTGGACCGGTTCGCCATTCGTCGTGCCCTCGGCCATGTCCAAAGCCGGTATCCACGCGATGACCCAGTCGCTCGCCGTGGAATGGGGCCGCTACGGCATCCGCCTCAACGCCATCGCTCCCGGCCTGTTTCCCACCGAAGGCATGAGCAAACGCCTCAACCCGGGCAAGGACGGCAAAGATCGCGACGCTTCCAAGGCAAATCCCATGGGCCGCTTTGGCCGCATGCCCGAGTTGCAGAATCTCGCCTGCTTTCTCATGGCCGACGGCTGCGAATGGCTCAGCGGCCAGACCATCGCTCTCGACGGCGCCGGCTGGCAGGCCAATGGCGGCGGCTTCAGCCACATGCTGGGCTGGGGCGATGCCGAATGGGAGCAAGCGCGCGCGCTAATCAAGGCGCAGAACGAGAAGGACAAGGCGCAGCGCTCGGTATGACTAACACCATGGCCGTCATCCTGATGGGCGTGACCGGCTGCGGCAAGACCAAGGTCGGGACGCTGCTGGCAAAAGACTGCGGCTGGGCGTTTCACGACGCCGACGATTTCCACCCCGCGGAGAACGTCGCCAAAATGAAAAGCGGCGTGCCGCTCACCGACGACGACCGCTGGCCCTGGCTGGCGCGCCTCAATGCTTTCCTGCTCGACAGCGAGCGGCAGGGCAAGAGGCTGGTACTCGCCTGTTCCGCGTTGAAACAGGTCTATCGCGACCGCCTCGTCCATGGATGCGCCGCGGTGCGCTTCGTGTTTCTCGATGGCGACATTGCGCTGATTCGCGCGCGCCTGGAGGCGCGCCAAGGCCACTATATGAACCCTAAGCTGCTCGATTCGCAGTTCGCCATCCTTGAACACCCGCAGGACGCGCTGCGGCAGGACATAGCCAAAAGCCCGGCCGAGCTGGTGCGCAGCATCAAGCAAGCGCTGGCGCTCTGAGGGCGCAAGCTGCCGGCCCCCCGGCGAATCAATCGGCCGCGGCCGAGCGCAGCCTGAGTTTCGCCTGCGTATGCGGGTTGAGCTCCTTCAGCCCGATGACGAACTCCTCCAGCGGCAGGTCGTGGGTTTTCCCGAGCTGCCGCGCGCGCCGTTTCAGCTCCGCCCAGGTAAGCTCGGGCGGGTGGCACTTGAAGGCGAAGGCGATGAGGTTGACCCGGTCGGCCGCATAGAGGCGAATCGCGCGCTCGTCGAAGCTTTTCTCGATGCGCTGCAGGAAAACGTCGAGCTTCCTTTCTTCCGCCATGAAGTTAACCACCATCACGCCCCCGGTACGCAGCGCGGCATAGGCCGCGTCATAGAACGCCTGCGTGCACAGCGCCGCGGGCTGTTTGCCGTCGTCGAAGCCGTCGACCAGCAGCACGTCGGCCGAGTCTGCATGCTCGCGCACGTAATCCGCGCCGTCGGCGATGTCCACTTTCAAGCGCGCGTCATCGGCGGGAAAATGAAACATGCTGCGTGCCGCCGCCATTACCTTGGCGTTGATTTCGACTACCGTGGTGCGCGTCTCCGGCAAGCGCTGGTGGATATAGCGCGCCATGGAGCCGCCGCCCAAACCTATCATCAACACCTCGCGCGGCAGCGGCTGGAACAGCAGGAAAGCCATCATGGTGCGCGTATAGTCGAGCGCCAGCTCGTCCGGGCGGTCGAGGCGGATCGAACTCTGGATGGCGTCCCCGCCAAGATGCAGCGAGCGCACGCCGTCTTCCTCGCTCACCTCGACGCTGGCGCCGCGCCGGCTGAACCAACCTTTAGTTCTTGTCATTTCTACAGCTCGTGCGCAAACTGGCGCAGTCTCCTATGGGAAGCAGGTTGCCATTATGCATTGTGCCAAGAAATGCGGGCTGTTTCTGCTCGCCGTGTTGCTTACGGCTGCAATCTGCGCCGGCGCCGGCTTTTTCTATGCCGCGGACTGGCTCAGCGTTGCCGACCAGCCGCAGAAAGCCGACGCGATCCTGGTGCTCGGCGGCAGTTTCACGCGCCCGTTCCAGGCGGCCGATCTCTACCGCAGGGGTTTCGCGCCAAAAATTTACATCAGCGCGCCGGTGCGCGAGCGTCAATACCGGCTGCTGGACGAAGCGGGCATCCCGTATCCGCGCGAGGAAGACGTCGAGCGCGAGGTGCTGCTGAAAAAAGGCGTTCCGGCGAGCGCGATCGAGCTGCTGGGCAAAAACCTGGTCAGTACCGCGGCCGAGGCGCAGGCCGCGCGCGCCCTGTTCGCCAAAGGCAGGCCCAGGCTGCTGGTGGTGACTTCGCCCTACCACCTGCGCCGCGCGAGGATGATCTTCTCCGATGCCCTGCCGACGGCAGACATCCGCATGATCGCGACGAGCTACGATCCTTTTCCGCAGGCATGGTGGAAAGACCAGGGCGCCGCGCGCAACGTGCTGCTGGAACTGGCCAAGATCGTCTTTTACGAACTCGGCGGCCGCTTCTGACAACTCGCTACTTGGCGGCGAGCGCGCGCTCGACGAACTCGAGCCGGTCCTGCCCCCAGAAGATCTCGCCGTCGACGACATAGCTGGGCGCGCCGAACACATTGCGCGCAATGGCCTCCTGCGTCCAGCCCGCGTACTCGGCTATCACCTCGTCCGATTGCGCCGCGGCCGCAAGCGCGGCGGCATTCATGCCCTGCTCGGTGCAGATCGCGGCAAGGGTTTCTGCATCAGCGATGTTGCGCTCCTCCGCCCAGCAGGCGCGCAACATCGCGCCCGCGAGCCGCATCGCTGCATCGCTGCCGCCGGCGCGGCCAGCAGCGACGATGAATTGCGCCGCCGGGTCGGCCGACACCGGAAAGAACTTCGGCTGCAGATTGAGCGGCAGCTTGAGGTAATCGCGGAAGCGCTTGAGTTCGACCATGCGGTAGGCCTGGCGCTGCGGCGCGCGCTTCGCCACCGGCAGGCCGCCGGAAACCGGAAACACCTTGCCGAAATCGGCCGGCTTGACGTTGACGACAGCGCCATGTCGCTTCGCGATGTCGGTGAAGCGCGCATGACCGAGGTACGTCCAGGGTGAAATCGGCGAAAAATAATAATCTACAATCTTGTTCATCACGCCTCCCAATTGAATGGCTCGCCATTCTAAAACGTAAACCGGACTAGCCGGAACCGAGCAAAGTGCCTTCGGTGGGGGAAAACCCATATCCGACGAACAAGGGGGGATGCATCCCCCCTTGT
>CAZRMO010000031.1:0-35874 GCA_964601155.1 uncultured Enterobacteriaceae bacterium | reverse complement strand
ATCTATTACAACTGGTCCACGGGCAAGGCGGAGAAATGCATCTTCTGCTATCCGCGCATCGAAGCGGGGCAGCCCACGGTGTGCTCGGAGACCTGCGTCGGGCGCATCCGCTACCTCGGGGTGATGCTCTACGACGCCGACCGCATCCTGGAAGCGGCGAGCGTAGAGAATGAAAAGGATTTGTACAAGGCGCAGCTCGGGGTGTTTCTCGACCCGCACGCTGCCGAGGTGCAGGCGCAGGCGCGCGCCGACGGCGTGCCGCAGGCCTGGATCAAGGCGGCGCAGGAGTCGCCCGTCTACAAGATGGCGATGGAGTGGAAGGTGGCGCTGCCGCTGCATCCGGAATATCGCACGCTGCCGATGGTCTGGTACGTCCCGCCCTTGTCGCCGATCACCGCGGCGGCAAATGCCGGACAGATCGGCGCTTTCGGGCAACTGCCAGACGTGCGCAGTCTGCGCATTCCGCTGCAATACCTGGCCAACCTGCTCACCGCGGGCGACGAGGCTCCGGTCGTTGCGGCGTTGGAGCGCATGCTCGCGATGCGTGCCTACATGCGCGACCGGCATGTGGACCAGCGCGAGAACCTGGATGTGCTGAAGCAGGTTGGGCTGTCCGCGGCCGAAGTCGAGGATATGTACCGCTACATGGCGATCGCCAATTACGAGGACCGTTTCGTCATCCCGACCGCGCACCGTGAGTACGCGGAAAATGCCTACGACCTGCGCGGTGGCTGCGGCTTTTCCTTCGGCAACGGCTGCTCCGACGGGCAGTCCGAGGCGAGCCTGTTCGGCGGCAAGAAGCGCAAGACCATTCCGATCAAGGCGGTGTCCTGATGAAACCTGCGACGCTCTCAATCAATTGTCATTCCGAGGCCGAAGGACGAGGAATCTGCTGTTTTGCTCTGTGTGAAAAGCAGATTCCTCGCTTCGCTCGGAATGACACATAAAGGATGACGCTATGAAATCCCTCAAGCTACTTGCCGTACTGCTCAGCTACCCCTCGGCGGAACTGGTGGACGCGCTGCCCGAAATCGCCCGGCGACTGGAGAAGGAAGCCGCGCTACGGCGCGCGACCCGGGACGCGCTAGCCGACCTGCTGGCCGGGCTGAAGCGCGAAGACCTGCTCGATCTGCAGGAGCGCTACGTGGCGCAGTTCGACTCCGGGCGTGCGACTTCGCTGCACCTGTTCGAGCACGTGCACGGCGACTCGCGCGACCGCGGCCAGGCGATGGTGGACTTGAACGCGCTGTACCGGCGCTCGGGCTACGTCCTCGCGGCGCACGAACTGCCCGATTATCTGCCGGCAGTGCTGGAGTATCTCGCCAGCCGGCCGGCGGCCGAGGTGCACGACCTGCTGGAAGACTGCATTCACATCCTGCGCGCCATCGGCGAGCGCCTGATCGCCGGCCGCAGCCCGTATGCGGCCGTGATCGCTGCCGTGCTCGACCTGCACGGCGCGGCGCCGCTGGCAGCGCCCAAGGGCGCGGCCAAGGCGCAGGCCTTGCAGTCGCTGGACGAGGAGTGGGACGAAGCTCCGGTCGAGTTCGGACCACCGCTTGGTTCCAATGCGGCGGCGGCACACGGTGCGCAGCAGTCGCGGCCGCAATTCATCCGCTTCGTTCCCAAGAACCCCTGAACCCTGAATTCGGAGCTACGCATGGACATCGAAAGCTATTTGAACCAGTTCCTGTTCGGGTATTACCCGTACATCTGTCTGACCGTGTTTTTCCTCGGCAGCCTGATCCGCTTCGACCGCGAGCAGTACACCTGGAAGAGCGACTCCTCCCAGCTGCTGCGCCACGGGCAGCTCCGCTGGGGGTCGAACCTGTTCCACATCGGCATCCTCGGCATATTCTTCGGCCATCTCGGCGGGCTGCTCACGCCTCTCGCGGTGTGGCACGAGCTCGGCGTGACCGCAAGCGAGAAGCAGATGACGGCGATGGTGGCGGGCGGCATTTTCGGAACCATCCTTGCGATTGGACTGCTGTTGCTGCTTCTGCGGCGCCTGGGCGACCCGCGCATCCGTTCGAACAGCAAACCCACCGACATTCTGGTGCTCGCGCTGTTCCTCGTTCAGGTCCTCATCGGTCTGAGCACGATTCCGATCTCGGCCCAGCACCTGGACGGCTCGGAGATGCTCAAATTCATGGCCTGGGCGCAGCACATCTGGACGTTCCGCGGAGGCGCGGCGAATCTCGTCGCCGACGCGTCGATCGTGTTCAAGCTGCACCTGACCATCGGGCTGACGATCTTCCTGCTGTTTCCGTTCACGCGACTGGTGCACATCTGGAGCGGCTTCGCGTCGGTGCTCTACCTGCTGCGGCCGTATCAGCTGGTGCGCAGCCGCGGTGGCCATCGCTAAACGCGCCGTCAGCTGTCCGGTATTTCGACTACCTGCAGCGACTGCAGCGCCTTGATGCGTTCGGCGTCGTAGCCGAATTCCGTCAGCACTTCGCGCGTGTGCTGACCCACGCGATACGGCGCGGCGCCGCCGGGTGCGACCGGGCGGCCGTCGACGTGGAACGGGAGCGCGGTCACGCGTATGCGGCCGCGGCCCTGGTGTTCGATTTCTGGAAACGCCGAGCGCGCCGCCATCTGCGGATGTTCGATGACTTCCTCGGGCGAAAGCATGGGCACCGCGGGAATGCGCGCGGCGGCGAGTGTCGCGACCGCCTGGTCGACACTGTCGAAATCGCCGAGCCATTCGTGCAGAATCTGCAGCAAGGCCTGCCAGTTGGCACGCCGCGCCATCGGCGTGGCAAAGCGCGCATCCGTTTCCAATTCGGGACGGCCGATCAATGCCACCAGGCGCGACCACAGGTGCGGCGCACCGGCGCTTTGCATCGCCAGATAGCGCTCCCCGATAGGGTGTACCACCATGCCGATGCGCGGCTCGCGCTGCACTTCGCCGCCGTTCAGCAGCGCGCCGTAGGTAATGTCGTCGGCCGCCACCAGGCACTCGAGCATCGACACGTCCAGGTACGCGCCGCGGCCGCTGCGGCCGCGGCGCACCAGCGCGGCGCAGATGGCACCGAAAGCGTGTGCGCCGGCCAGCACGTCGGCCGCCTGCAGATAGGCCACGCGCGGCTGGGATTCGCCGCCGCGGTCCAGGTCCATCATGCCCGAGATCGCATTGATCAGGTGGGCGTAGGCCTGCATCGAACTCAGCGGCCCGGTCTGTCCGAAACCGGAGATGGAACAGTAGACGAGGTCGGGGCGTAATGCGCGTAGCGAGGCCTCGTCCAGGCCGTAGCGCGCCATCACGCCGGGGGAGAAATTTTCCACGACGACGTCTGCTCTGCGCACCAGATCGAGCACGACGTCGCGCGCCTGCGCATGGGCGAGATCGATCGCTATGCTTTGCTTGCCCGCGTTCAGGCGCGCGAAGTAGCTGCTCTGATCGGTGCGTGTGGGGTCGAGCTGGAGCACGGTATGGCGGATTTCATCGCCTTCGCCTGGGCGCTCGATCTTGATGACGCGAGCGCCCAGATCCGCGAGCATGCGCGTGGCATACGGTCCGGCAAGCACTCGGGTGAAGTCGATCACGGTAATGCCGGCGAGCAGGGCTTCGTCGGGGCTGGGGGCTGCGGATTGGGTCATATGAGACGCTGGACTTGGTCGCGTTTGCAATTCGGGGCGCACAGCTTACAGCATTGCCGGGTGCCGGCGCCAGCGCAGGAATGCGCGCGGCTGCCACTGCTGCGCGAGTAGGAGCAGCGTGATGTCGCTCGTTTCAGACGAGAGGCAGGCGCGGTGCGCGCCGAAGCAATTGCGGGGGCAGAGTCCGTAACAAAAGCGACTTTGTTACGGATCCATTCATTGGGGGGCACGAGGGGAGCTATCCCCTCGTGTTGTTACAGACCCTCAGGCGTCCTTGCGCGTTTCGACGATCTGCAGCGGCCCGGTATCGGGTGGCGGCGCGCGCCGCGGACGCGGTCGTGGCGGCACGACCACGGGCTCGGCCACCGGCTCGGCTGGCTTCGCCTTGGTCGGATCGGTCTGGATCATCACCAACCCGCTTTCCTGCAGCGCTTTTTCCACCTCGATCTCGGGAACGGGTACTGGTGCCGGTTCGGAACGGACAGGAGTCGTTATCGGAGTCGGTATCGGCGCAGGCTCCGCATGCACTGCCGGCGGCGCTACTGCCGGTTCGGGTACGAATGCCAATGCCGGCTCGGGCACGGATGTGCGTTCCGGAACGACGACGGGGGCCGGCATTTCGGTTGCC
The DNA here is from genome assembly GCA_964601155.1 of uncultured Enterobacteriaceae bacterium. Classification (GTDB taxonomy): domain Bacteria; phylum Pseudomonadota; class Gammaproteobacteria; order Burkholderiales; family SG8-39; genus 2-12-FULL-64-23. Next base: position 31,646 of record CAZRMO010000031.1, on the reverse strand, counting down.
AAGGTGTCAACCGCCTCGGTTGGCGCGGAAGCCGAGACATTTTCCTCCGGCATCGCGTGCTGCACGGGCGCCGCCATTTCGGCTTCGACCTCGCTGCCACGTTCGGCGCGCTCTGCCCGCGCCGCATGTTCGGCTTGTTCCGCGCGCACGTTTTCGGCTGATTCCACGCGTTCGCTGCGCTCGGCACGCGGGGCGCGTTCGCCGCGCTCCCCACGCTCGCCGCGTTCCCCTCTACCGCCGCGCCCGCGTCGGCCACGGCTGCGCCCGGTGGTTTCACTGCCTTCAGGGCGTTGCTCGCCCTGCGGCTTGGTTTCGGCGCCAGTCTGCGGTTCGGCTTGAGCCTGCGGCCGTGGGGCGCGCGGCTCGCGCGGTTCGCGCGGTTCGCGCCGCGGACGCTCGGCGCGCGCTTCTCTTTCCGGTCGCGCTTCCCCTTCGGGGCGCTCGCCGCGACCGCGTCCCTGGCGCGGCTCGCGCGGTTCACGTGCTTGGCGTGGTTCGGCTCGGTTGGTTTCGCCTTGCGCCGACCGGCCTTCACGCCCGCCGCGCTCCTGGCGATCGCGCCCGCCGCGCCCGCCGCGTCCACCGCGTCCGCTGCGTTCGCTGCGCTCACCGCGCTCGTGCTGGGGTTCGCGGCGCGATGGGCGTATACCGCTGCTTGGTTCGGCTGCGGATTTTGGTGCTTCACCTTTGAACCAGCCCATGATGCGGGAGATGATGCCGGGCTTGGCTTGGACTTCGGTGTCGGCAGATTTCGCCAGCGATACCGGCGCGGGCGCGCCCAGGGGGATGCCCTGTACCGCGGCCTGCTGCCGCTCCACCTTCGGTTCTGCGCTGGTCAGCGGATTGGCCTCTTCCTCGGTCGGCATCTGCACCAGGTTATAGCTGGCGGCCAGCGGCTCCGCCTGATTCAGGTCGTCGTGGCGCAGGCGCGAAACCTGGTAATGCGGCGTTTCCAGATGGATGTTCGGAATCAGCACCACGTTGACCTTGAGACGGGCCTCGACGCCGTGGATGTCGTTGCGCTTCTCGTTCAACAGGAAGGTGGCCACGTCCACCGGCACCTGAGCATGCACGGCGGCGGTATTTTCCTTCATCGCCTCTTCCTGGATGATGCGCAGAATATGCAGCGCGGCGGACTCGATGCCGCGAATATGGCCGATGCCGTTGCAGCGTGGACAGGTGATGGTGCTGCCTTCGCCCAGCGAGGGGCGCAGTCGCTGGCGCGACAGCTCCATCAGGCCGAAACGCGAGATCTTGCCCATTTGCACGCGCGCGCGATCGAAATGCAGCGATTCGCGCAGCCGGGTCTCGACGTCACGCTGGTTGCGCTGCGACTCCATGTCGATGAAGTCGATCACGATCAGGCCGCCCAGGTCGCGCAGCCGCAACTGGCGCGCAATTTCTTCCGCTGCCTCGAGATTGGTGCGGAACGCCGTTTCCTCGATATCGCTGCCGCGCGTGGAGCGCGCCGAGTTGACATCGACCGAGACCAGCGCCTCGGTGTGGTCGATGACCACGGCCCCGCCTGCCGGCAGGTTCACTTGGCGCGAGTAGGCGGTTTCGATCTGGTGCTCGATCTGAAAGCGCGAAAACAGAGGGACGTCGTCGCGGTAGCGTTTGACCCGGTTGACGTTGTCCGGCATAACGTGCGCCATGAACTGCTGCGCCTGTTCGTAGATGGAGTCCGTATCGATCAGGATTTCGCCGATCTCCGGATGGAAATAGTCGCGGATGGCGCGGATGACCAGGCTGCCTTCCTGGTAAATCAGGAAAGCGCCCTTTTGGCTGCTGGACGCTTCCTCGATCGCGTGCCACAACTGCAGCAGGTACTTCAGGTCCCAGTCGAGCTCTTCCACCGAGCGGCCGATGCCGGCGGTGCGCGCGATCACGCTCATTCCCTGAGGGACGGGGAGCTGGTCCATGGTGTCGCGCAGTTCTTCGCGGTCCTCGCCCTCGACGCGGCGTGACACGCCGCCACCGCGCGGGTTGTTCGGCATCAGCACCAGGTAGCGTCCGGCGAGGCTGATGAACGTGGTGAGCGCGGCGCCTTTGTTGCCGCGTTCGTCCTTTTCCACCTGGACGATCAGTTCCTGGCCTTCCTTGAGCGCATCCTGGATGCGCGCGCGGCCGACATCGACGCCGGCCTTGAAATAGGCGCGGGCGACTTCCTTGAACGGGAGAAAACCGTGACGGTCGGTGCCGTAGTCGATGAACGCAGCCTCGAGGCTGGGTTCGACGCGGGTGATGACGCCTTTGTAAATATTGCTCTTGCGTTGCTCTTTCGAGGCCGATTCAATGTCGAGGTCAATCAGTTTTTGACCATCGACTATGGCGACACGGAGTTCTTCGGCCTGTGTCGCATTAAACAGCATGCGCTTCATGAATGTTGCTCCCGCGCGCGCATGGGCAGGACAAATCTCGGGCAGGACAAACCTGGGCCTAAATGTTCAGGGGCTTAGCGATGCATTCCAGTCTTGGTTAAGGGGAGTGGAAGGGGAATCGGTTGGGTCTGTCGAACTTTTCTCCGGCAACAAAACCGGAGGTCGTAATCTGCCGCTGCTTGCAGCGCGCCAAATCAATTACACTCTCGCTACTTCCGGTGAGCGATATTAACCGCATTACCCAGGGTTACGGCCTTCCGGGCCGCAAAACCGGGGACGTGTTCAGGTCTGAAATTGTCATATCGACACTACAAACCCTGTCCCGCGACTGAGCCAGTGGCAACATTATAAGCAAAATGAAGGATTTAAGTAAAGTTTCGGTGAGGCAGGTGGAAATCGACTCGGAGACCGCCGGTCAGCGCGTCGACAATTTCCTGCTAAGACTGTGCAAAGGTGTGCCCAAGAGCCATATCTACCGCATTCTCAGAGGCGGAGAAGTTCGGGTCAACAGTGGACGCGTGGACGCGACTTACCGGCTGCTTGAAGGCGACCGGGTGCGCGTGCCGCCGCTGCGGCTGGGGGCCAAGGCGGCGGCGCCCAAAGCGCCGAAAGTGAACTTGCCCTTGCTGTACGAGGACCTGGGGCTGATCGCCGCCAATAAACCTGCCGGCTTGGCGGTGCACGGCGGCAGTGGCATCAGCCACGGCGTGATCGAACAGTTGCGCGCCGCGCGCCCGGAGGCGAAATTCCTCGAGCTGGTGCACCGCCTGGATCGCGATACCTCGGGATTGCTGCTGCTCGCCAAGAAACGCTCGGTATTGACGGCGATGCATGAGCTGATCCGCTCCGGTCAGATGGACAAGCGCTATCTGGTGCTGGTGCGAGGCCGCTGGCCCGCGGGCAAGCAGCACGTCAAACTCAAGCTGCAGCGCTACGTCACGGGCGCGGGCGAGCGCCGTGTGAGCGTGGACGACGAAGGGCGCGAATCGCACACCGTGTTCGAGCTCGAGCGGCGCTGCGGCGACTACAGCCTGCTGCAAGCGCAGCTGAAAACCGGTCGCACGCATCAGATCCGCGTGCACCTCGCGCATCTGGGCTTTCCGATCGTGGGCGACGACAAGTACGGCGATTTCGAATTGAACAAGCGCCTGGCCAAGCAGGGTATGAAACGCATGTTCCTGCACGCATGGAAGCTCGCCTTTGTGCATCCGCTGAGCGGCGACACCTTGAAGCTCGAAGCTCCGCTGCCGCCGGAGCTCGAAAATTTCATGCTCTCCCTGGAACACGAGCGGCGGAAGACTTAACGCGCTCCCAGAGGGGCTTGTACTTGCCGGTCGCGAACCCCATTTAAATGAATTAGACGGATACAACATGCCAAGACGCTTTGAACTGCTGGTTTTCGACTGGGACGGGACGCTGATGGATTCGGCCGGCGCCATCATCGCCAGCATCCAGGAAAGCTGCAGCGATCTGGGACTGCCGGTGCCGGAACGCGAACGCGCCGCCCATGTCATCGGCCTGGGGCTGAAGGACGCGCTGGCCTACGCTGTGCCTGAGTTGCCGCCGGGCGACTACGGCAAGCTGGCGCAGCGCTATCGCCATCACTTTCTGGCACGCGATCCCGACATGGAATTGTTTCCGGGGATGCGCGAAATGCTCGTCGGGCTGAAGGAAAGGGGCTACCTGTTGGCGGTGGCCACGGGCAAGAGCCGCGTCGGCCTGGACCGGGTGCTCGAGGCGACAGAACTGCAGCCGTATTTCGCTTCCTCGCGCTGCGCCGACGAGACCCATTCCAAGCCGCATCCGGCGATGCTGCAGGAACTGATGCAGGAGTTGTCGGTCGAGGCGGAGGCGACGCTGATGATAGGCGATACGGCGCACGATCTGCAGATGGCACTGAGCGCGGGCGTGCCGGCCTTGGCGGTGAGCTACGGCGCGCATTCCAGGGATAGTCTGACCGTACTCAATCCGCTCGCATGCATCGATACGCCGCAGGAACTGGCGCCATGGCTGGCAAAGAACGCCTGAAGCCGAGCGAGGACCGGAGCGGGCCCGGCGAAGGCGTGAACGAAACCGTTACGGTTCTCGCCGGGCTTGGCGCGCAACTGATCTGCGACGGCAGCGATCTCGCCGACGGCGGCGACGGGGTGCGCTTCGACATCGAAAGCAAGGGAGAGGCGCTACCCGCCTTTGCTATCCGCCACGGCGGCCAAGTCTACGCTTATCTCAACCGCTGCGCCCACATAGCGATGGAACTCGACTGGACGCCGGGGAAGTTTTTCGATGCCGATGGTTTGTACTTGATATGCTCGACGCACGGTGCGCTGTATGCGCCGGAGAGCGGTGCCTGTCGCGGTGGGCCCTGCCGCGGCGCGGCACTGAGCCGGCTGAATGTGTTCGAGGCCGACGGAAAGGTTTATCTGAGGAAGGGTTGAGGCCATGGCGCAAGAGGAAAAAAACTGGGAGCGCGAGACGCTGGAGAAGCTGGCCTTTTCCGCGCTGAAGGAGCAGACCAGGAGACGCAGGTGGGGTATCTTCTTCAAACTCCTGATTTTCGCTTATCTCACGTTCCTGCTTCTCCTGGCGTTCGACTGGAGCGGCAGCAGCGAGCTCATCACCGAAGGCAAGCACACCGCCTTGGTTGATCTGGACGGGGTGATCGACGCCAATGGCGACGCAAATGCCGACAAGATAGGCGGCGCGCTGCAAAGCGCATTCAAGGACAAGAACACGAAAGGGGTGATCCTGCGCATCGACTCGCCCGGCGGCAGTCCGGTGCAAGCGGCGATCATCAATGACGAAATGCGACGTCTGCGCGGTGTCTACCCGAAGATACCGTTGTATGTGGTGGTCGAGGACATCTGCGCCTCGGGCGGCTATTTCGTCGCGGTCGCGGCCGACAAGATCTACGTCAACAAGGCGAGCCTGGTAGGTTCTATCGGCGTCCTTATGGACGGCTTCGGCTACACCGGCACCATGCAAAAGCTGGGAGTAGAGCGGCGCCTGCTCACTGCAGGCGAAAACAAGGGATTCATGGACCCATTTTCTCCGGAGAACCCGAAGCAGACGGCGTATGCGCTCAGCATGCTCAACGACATTCACCAGCAATTTATCGATGTGGTGAAGCAAGGCCGCGGCACGCGCCTGAAGGACGATCCGGAGTTGTTCAGCGGCCTGATCTGGACCGGGCGGAAGGCGGTGGAACTGGGCCTGGCCGACGGCTACGGCAGCGTCGAATCGGTGGCGCGCGATGTGATCAAGGCCAAGAACATCGTCGACTATACCGAGAAGTCCAATCCGGTCGAGCGCATCGCCAAGCGTTTCGGCGCCGCGGCGGCGAGAAGCTTCTTCGATTTCGCTACCCGCGAAAACATCCGGCTGCGCTAGCAGCAGGTTCTTGCGCTCCAGGTCAAGCGGCCTGGAGCAAGAACAGGGACGGCCTGCGTTCGAGTTGCGGCGGATTTTTTTTCCATTCCGCCACCGCCATGGTGCGGATGTCCTCGCCCGCCAGACTGACCTCGGTCGCAATGCACAGCAGGGTATCCCGGGCGCAATGTTCAAGAATGCTTTGCACCAGTTTTCTGTTGCGATAAGGCGTCTCGATGAAAATCTGGGTCTGGTTCAGCCGCCGCGACTGTTGCTCGAGTTCGCGCAGCGCTTTGATCCGCTCGGTATCCGGCACGGGGAGATAGCCGTGGAATGCGAAACGCTGGCCATTCAGCCCGGAGGCCATGAGCGCGAGCAGTATGGAGGAGGGGCCGACCAGGGGCACCACCGGGATGCGGTGCCGATGTGCATACAGCACCAGCTTCGCGCCGGGGTCGGCGATGCCGGGGCAGCCCGCCTCGGACATCACGCCCAGGTCGTGCCCGCTGCGTAAGGGCGCGGCCAGGCCGGCGATGTCCGCGTCCGGCGTATGCTCGTTCAGGGTCGCGATGTGCAGTTCCTGCAGCGGTTTCATCGTGCCCGTCTGTTTCAGGTAGGCACGCGCGGTTTTTGGGTTCTCGGCGACGAAGTAAGCCAGCGTGCGCACGCGCTGCTGCACGTCCTGCGGAATCACCGCGTCGAGCACGCATTCACCCAGCGTGGTCGGAATGAGATACAGCGTACCGGCGGCCATGGTCGGAGCGCCGGTCACAGAACGCTCACGCCCTGCGTGGCGAGCATTTCCGTCAGCGCGATCAGCGGCAGTCCGATCAAGGCATTGGGATCGTCGCCGCGCATTTGGGCAATGAGCGCGATGCCCAGGCCTTCGCAGCGGGCACTACCGGCGCAGTCGTACGGTTGTTCGCGCTGGAGATAGCGTTCGATCTGTGTATCGCTGTAATCGCGAAAGCGCACGTAAAACGGCACGATTCGCGTTTGCGCCTGGCCGCTGGCCGCATTGCACAGACACAATGCGGTGTGGAACACCACTTCTTTGCCGCGCATCGCCTTGAGCTGGCGTAGCGCGGTGGCATGGTCCCCGGGTTTGCCCAGTGGCATGTCCTCCAACACCGCCACCTGGTCCGATCCGATGACGATAGCCTGGGGGTAGCGCGCAGCCACTGCCCGCGCCTTGGCTTCGGCCAGCCGCCGCGCAGTATCCTGCGGCGCCTCATTTGGCAGCGGCGTCTCGTCCACGTGCGGCGAAGCGACTTCAAACGGGATCCCCAGCCGGGCGAGCAGTTCGCGCCGGTACCGCGAGGTCGAGGCAAGTACGATTTGAGCAGTCGTATTCATGGCCGCCAAATCTTAGGCAAGGTATTGAAAATTTTGTTTTTCCTTTGACAGTAGTGGTCAAAAATAATATCATGCGCGCCTATGTTGCAACCGGCGGTCATCGACGGTCTGGCGTTTGCCCGTTCCGCGGGAGCGCTAAAGGGCCGGCTGGGCATAGAATCCCTGCCGCGGCTCGCTCGATCGGGTTGTTCGAGTTCGGTTCTCGATTTTGTCCTTGTGGGTGAAATCAACGAGCGCGGCAAGCCGGGCGTCAGGCTGGCCGTTGATGGCAGTGTGCGCCTGGAGTGCCAGCGTTGTCTCGGCGATATCGACTTTCCGCTGCGGCTGGAAGTGCGGTTGGAACTCGCGGCGAGCGAGGCTGAAGTCCTTGCCGCGGAGGATGACGTGGATCGTGTGGTGGCCGGGCGCGAAATGAGCGTCGCGGCGTTGGTGGAAGAAGAGGTCATATTGGCATTGCCCATGGCACCCAAGCATGCGCAATGCCGTGTAGCAGCAGGAGCGGAAAGGGGCGCTGAGCCCTCGGCCTTTCAGGCACTCGGCGCGCTGAAGAGATTGAACAAGTAAGGAGTATATACATATGGCAGTCCAACAGAACAAGAAGTCGCCGTCGAAGCGCGGAATGCATCGGGCGCACGACTTTCTCACCAATCCGCCTCTGGCAGTTGAACCGACCACGGGCGAAGTGCATCTGCGCCACCATATCAGCCCCAGCGGCTATTATCGTGGCAAGAAGATCGTCAAGTCCAAAGGCGAGTAAGCGCGCCTAGCGCAGCGCGAACGGGTAGTGCGTCCGATCAAGCGGCGGCGGGCCGTGTCGATTTTCGACCCGATCGCCGCGAGCAAATAAAATGGACACCACGGTAGCCATCGATTGCATGGGAGGCGATCACGGCCCCGGCGTGACGATTTCGGCCGCCCTCAGCTTTCAGAAATCGCATCCGCAGAGCAATATCATTCTGGTCGGTCTGCAGCAAACGATCGAAGCCGAATTGCGTGCGCGTCACGCGATCTTGGGTCCGAATCTGCGCCTGCACAACGCCACCCAAACCGTGGGTATGGACGAGGCGCCCTCGCTGGCCATTCGCGGCAAGAAGGATTCATCCATGCGTGTCGCCGTTGATCTGGTGAAAAGCGGCGAAGCGCACGCCTGCGTCAGCGCCGGAAACACGGGTGCACTGATGGCGATTTCGCGCTTCGTGCTCAAGACCCTGCCGGGGATAGACCGTCCGGCGATCGCCGGCATCCTGCCGACCATGAACGGCGAGGTGTATGTGCTCGACCTGGGCGCCAACGTCAATTGCACTCCCGAGCATTTGCTGCAGTTCGCCATCATGGGAGCCATGCTGGTCTCGGCCATGCAGCACAAGGAGCGCCCCAGCATCGGCTTGCTCAATATCGGCGAGGAAGAGATCAAGGGCAACGAAGTGGTGAAGCAGGCCGCCGAGTTGCTGCGCGCGAGCGGCCTCAATTTTTACGGCAACGTCGAAGGCGACGACATCTTCAAAGGCACCACCGATGTGGTGGTATGCGACGGTTTCGTCGGCAATGTCGCGCTCAAATCGGTCGAAGGCGTGGCCAAAATGCTGCGCAGCTTCCTCTCTGATGAATTCAAGCGTAATTGGTTCACCTATCTTTGCGGCATACTCGCCATGCCCGTGCTGTCCGCGTTCAGACACAGGGTCGATCCGGCACGCTATAACGGCGCCACCCTGCTCGGCCTGAAGGGCATCGTGGTGAAAAGCCACGGTTCGGCCGATGCGTTCGGCTTCGAGAAGGCGATCGAGCGCGCATTCGACGAAGTGCGCGAAGGGGTGCTGCAGCGCATTTCCCAACGCCTGGCGGCGGAACATAACTCGATGGCAACGGCATGATCTATTCCAGAATTATCGGCAGCGGCAGCTATCTGCCGCACAATGTCGTCACCAACGACGACTTGGCGCGGCGCATGGATACCTCCGACGAATGGATCCGTACGCGCACCGGCATCCGCCAGCGGCATATCGCGGAAGCAGGTGAGAGTTCGAGCAGCCTCGCCCTGGAGGCGAGCAAGGCCGCGATCGCCAGCGCGGGCATCGCCGCGCAGGATATCGATCTCATTATCGTTGCCACCTCGACGCCGGACTACATTTTCCCGAGTACCGCATGCCTGCTGCAGGCCAAGCTCGGTATCAAGGGCTGTCCGGCGTTCGACATGCAGGCGGTGTGCAGCGGTTTCGTCTACGCGCTGGCCACTGCCGACCTGTTCATCCGCTCGGGCCAGCACCGCTGTGCACTGATCGTCGGCGCGGAAGTGTTCTCGCGCATCCTCGACTGGAACGACCGTGGTACCTGCGTGTTGTTCGGCGACGGCGCGGGCGCGGTAGTACTCAAGGCGGATGACGCACCCGGCATCATGGCGAGCGCGCTGCACGCCGATGGCAGTCACTCCGGCATCCTGTCCGTTCCGGGTAACGTTCACGGTGGCCAAGTGACCGGCGATCCGTTCCTGCGCATGGATGGGCCGGCGGTGTTCAAATTCGCGGTGCGCGTGCTCGACGAGGTGGCGCGCGAGACACTGGCGAAATGCGGCCAGCAGGTTACGGACGTCGATTGGCTTATTCCGCACCAGGCGAATCTGCGCATTCTGGAGTCGACGGCCAAGCGGCTGCATTTGCCGGCGGAAAAGCTGATCGTGACGGTCGATATGCACGGCAATACGTCGGCCGCTTCGGTGCCGCTGGCGCTGGATTTGGCGATTCGCGACGGTCGCATCAAACCAGGGCACAAGGTCATGTTGCAGGGCGTCGGCGGCGGCTTTACCTGGGGCGCCGCCTTGGTGCAGATGTAACGGCTCGCAATTCTTTATTTGAAAACATTTCTGTGATTCGGAAGCTATGAAACTCGCAATGGTATTTCCCGGGCAAGGCTCGCAGTCGGTCGGCATGATGCAGGCCTACGGCGATATTGCGGCCGTGCGCGATGTCCTGGCCGAAGCGTCCGACGCGCTTGGGCAGGATCTCGCAAAGCTGATGGCAGAAGGTCCGGCCGAACAGTTGAACCAGACGGTCAATACCCAGCCAGTCATGCTCACCGCCGGCTACGCGGCCTATCGCGCATGGATCAGCCTGGGTGGCGCCGAGCCGGCATTGGTGGCCGGTCACAGCCTGGGCGAATACACCGCATTGGTGGCTGCGGGAGTTTTGTCGTTTCGCGATGCGCTGCCGCTGGTGCGTTTTCGCGCCCAGGCAATGCAGGAGGCGGTGCCGCAGGGGCAGGGTGCAATGGCAGCGGTAATGGGCCTGGACGAAGACGCGGTGCGCGCAGCCTGCGCCGAGGCGGCGCAAGGCGAGGTGGTGCAGGCGGTAAATTTCAATTCGCCCGGCCAGGTGGTGATCGCCGGCCATGCCGCTGCGGTCAAGCGCGCCTGCGATGCGGCCAAGGCGAGGGGCGCCAAGCGCGCGCTGCCGCTGCCGGTGAGCGCGCCTTTTCATTCGGCGCTGATGCAGCCTGCCGCGGAGCGCCTGCAGCAATACCTGCAGAGCGTAGCATTCAGCGTGCCGCGCATACCGGTAATCAACAATGTGGACGTGGCGAGCTACGCCGATGCGGCGCAAATCAAGGATGCGCTGGTGCGCCAGGCGTTCAATCCGGTGCGCTGGGTAGAAACGATCCGCGCTTTTGCGGCCCGGGGTGTCACGCATGTAGCCGAATGCGGACCGGGCAAGGTGTTGGCGGGTATGAGCAAACGCATCGACGGCAGCCTTGAATCGCTCGCCTTGGCGGACCGGGCCAGCATCGAGCAGGGCATCGGGCAATTGAAGGGGGCATGATCATGCTGCAAGGACAGGTAGCGCTGGTGACGGGCGCCACGCGCGGCATAGGCAAGGCGATCGCCTTAGGCCTGGGCGCACAAGGCGCAAAGGTGATCGGCACCGCTACATCAGCGGCCGGCGCCGGGGCGATTGGCGATTTTCTTGCCGCGGCCAAGGTCGCCGGGAAGGGAGCGGTGCTCGAGGTGAACGACGGGCCCGCCATCGACGCCCTGATAGCCGGGATTGAGAAGGAATTCGGCGCGATCGGTATCCTGGTCAACAACGCGGGGATCACCCAGGACAACCTCGCCATGCGCATGAAGGATGCCGAGTGGGACGCGGTGATCGACACCGATCTCAAGTCGGTGTTCCGCCTGTCGCGCGCCGTGTTGCGCGGGATGATGAAAGCGCGCAGCGGCCGCATCATCAACATCACTTCCGTGGTGGGCAGTTCGGGCAATGCCGGGCAGGTCAATTATGCTGCGGCCAAGGCCGGCATCGCCGGCCTTTCGCGCGCGCTGGCGCAGGAGATCGCCAGCCGCAACATTACCGTAAACTGCGTCGCGCCGGGCTTCATCGACACCGATATGACGCGCGCATTGAACGAACAGCAGCGGCAGGCGATACTCGGCCAGATCCCACTCGCACGGCTGGGCACGGCCGAGGACGTCGCCGCGGCGGTGGTGTTCCTGGCCTCTCCACAGGCCGGCTACGTCACTGGCGCGACGCTGCATGTCAACGGCGGGATGTACATGTCCTGAGTGCCGATTATTCAAACGCCGACTGGTGAATTTTGGTAGAATGCGCGGTCGTTGTCGAAGCAAAATACGAGGGAAGGAGAACCAAATGGAAAACGTTGAACAGCGTGTCAAGAAGATCGTCGCCGAGCAGTTGGGCGTAAACGAGGCGGAAATAAAGAATGAATCCTCCTTCATCGATGACCTGGGCGCGGATTCGCTCGATACGGTGGAACTGGTCATGGCACTGGAAGAGGAATTCGAGACTGAAATTCCGGACGAGGACGCCGAAAAAATCACCACCGTCCAGCAGGCAATAGATTACGTCAACAGCCACGCCAAGAAAGGCTGATTTCCCGCGCCCAGCGCGCGTTTTGTCGGAGGCAGCTTGTCGCGCCGCAGAGTCGTCATCACCGGATTAGGCATCATCTCGCCGGTGGGTAATACCATTGCCGAAGCCTGGGCCAGCATCCTTGCCGGCAGATCCGGTATTGCCCGGGTCAGCCGTTTCGACGCATCGCGCCTGCCCTGTCAGATAGCGGGCGAGGTGAAAGATTTCGATCTTGCCAGGTACCTGGATCGCAAGGAAGCGCGCCATATGGATACCTTCATCCATTTCGGCATGGCGGCGGGCATACAGGCGATCCAGGACAGTGGCATCCAGGTCACCCCCGAGAACGCCGAGCGCATCGGCGTCAACATCGGATCGGGCATGGGCGGTCTGCCGATGATCGAGCATACCCAGCGTGAATTGCTCGCCGGCGGTCCGCGCAAGATCTCGCCGTTTTTTATACCCAGCACCATCATCAACATGATTTCGGGCGACCTGTCGATCAAGTACGGCCTGAAGGGGCCGAACCTTGCGATGGTGACGGCATGTACCACGGCGACGCACTGCATCGGCGAATCCGGACGCCTGGTCGAGTATGGCGATTGCGATGTGATGATCGCCGGCGGCGCCGAAGCGGTCGTCACTGAACTCGCCATGGGCGGCTTTGCCCAGGCGCGCGCGCTTTCGACCCGCAACGACGATCCGGCCGGCGCCAGCCGTCCCTGGGACCGCGACCGCGACGGCTTCGTGCTGGGCGAAGGGGCGGGCGTGTTGGTTCTGGAGGAGTACGAGCATGCCAAGGCGCGCGGCGCAAAAATCTACGCCGAACTGAGCGGCTACGGCATGAGCGGCGACGCGTTTCACATGACTGCACCGCGCGAGGACGGCGAGGGCGCGGCACGCTGTATGGACAGCGCGTTGCGCAACGCACACGTGAACCCCGATCAGGTGGATTACATCAATGCCCACGGCACTTCGACCCCCTTGGGCGATCTCGCAGAGACTGTCGCCGTGAAGCGCAGCCTGGGCGCACACGCGAAAAAGGCAGTTGTTAGTTCGACCAAGTCGATGACCGGGCACCTCCTCGGCGCTGCGGGCGGGGTGGAAGCCGTATTTTCGGCCTTGGCAGTACATCACCAGGTCGCGCCGCCCACGATCAATATAGTCAACCAGGATCCGCAATGCGACCTGGACTATGTGCCGAACTCAGCGCGGCAGATGAAAATCGACGTGGCGCTGTCGAATTCGTTCGGTTTCGGCGGCACCAACGGCACCCTGGTGTTCGGCCGGGTTTGAACCAGACCTTAACCGTTTCCCTTAGACCCTCCCGCATTCTCGCTCTGGCATTGACGGTCATCGCCGGAACGGCGCTTGCCTGCGCCTGGATCAGCCTGCCGCGCCTGGCACTGGCGCCGGTTGCCCTAGGCATAGCCCTGGCATGGGTCTGGCACATCGCGCAAGCCTTGCAGCGCAGCCCATCCGCCTTGCACACACTGGAAATCAATGCAACCGGCGGTGCCCGCTGCGAGGATGGCCGCGGGCGGTGGCGCGAGGCAGATATCCTGCCGGACAGCTACGTGTCCAGTTGGCTGATCGTGCTCATTCTGGGCATAAACGGCCGGCGCTACCGCTCTCTGGTGCTGCTGCCGGACGCTGCGACGGCGGAGCAATTGCGCCGGCTACGCACGTGGCTGCGCTGGCGTGTTGCGCGGGCGTGAACTTTCCGCGGGGGTGACGGTCTGACAAGGGTCGTCCCACGTGCGCGAGGCAAGGATTGAATTTCACCGGTAACAGGGTGACGCCAATCGAAGTGCTTGAACTGGACTTTGTCCCGGGCGCGGCGCTTCCGCGGGCGTCCGGGCAGTTGCGGTATACTGAAGTCCACGCGGGCGCAACGAACGAAGAACAGCCTCAGGGCTTCAGGGAAGGGCGGCGAATGAGTGAGCGCGACATTGACCAGCAATTGGTCGAGCGTGCGCAACAGGGCGACAAACACGCTTTCGAACTGCTGGTCAGCAAGTATCAGCGCAAGCTCGGACGTCTGCTGTCGCGTTTCGTCCGCGACGCGGGTGAAGTCGAGGATGTGACGCAGGAGGCGTTTGTCAAGGCCTACCGTGCATTGCCTTCGTTTCGCGGAGACAGTGCGTTCTACACCTGGTTGTACCGGATCGGCATCAATACCGCCAAGAACTATCTTGCATCGATGGGCCGGCGGGTTCCCACCACCACGAACTACGATTCGCAGGAGGCGGAAACTTTCGACGAAAGCGAGCAACTGCGCGATTTCAATACGCCAGAGAATCTGCTGATGAGCAAGCAGATTGCACATAGTGTGAACCAAAGCATGGATCGGCTGCCTGAAGAACTGAGGGCGGCGATCGTGCTGCGCGAGATCGAGGGCATGAGCTACGAGGACATCGCGCGGATTATGGACTGCCCGATAGGCACGGTGCGCTCGCGTATCTTCCGTGCACGCGAAGCGATTGCGGAAGAACTGCGGCCGCTGCTCGATTTATCCAAAGACAAGAGATGGTGAAGCTATGAACGAGACTTTGTCCGCCTGGATGGATAGCGAACTGGACGGCCAGCAGGCCGACGCGCTGCTGCCGCAACTCAAACGCGATCCAGAGCTGAGTCGCAATTGGGACTGCTACCATGTGATTGGAGACGCGCTGCGCGGCGTGCACGGTGCCGATCTGTGCGCCAGGATCCGCGACCGGCTCGATGTCGAGCCCACAGTGCTTGCGCCGCAGAGCCGCAGCAAGGTGGAAAAGCTGCGCTGGGGCGCGTTGTCGCTGGCGGCGAGCGTGGCTGCGGCCGCTTTCGTTGGCTGGATGGCTTTGTCCGGCACGCGGCCGGCTGCGGTGCAGGTTGCCACCGTTTCCGCGCCCGAAGTCGCCGCGCTTGCACAACCGGCTAGCGCCGAGGTAGCAATGCCTGCCAGCGATGTGATCAATGATTATCTGCTCGCCCACCAGCGCTATTCCCCCAGTAATGCGATGCAGGGCGTTGCTCCCTATGTGCTCACCGTAGCCGACGAGCGGAGCGGCGCACAATAATGAAATTTCTGGCTGTGCTGCTGCTCGCCCTGTCGGCGCATGCGGCACGGGCCGATAACGACGCGCTGTCATGGCTGCAGCGCATCCATACGGCAACACAGACGCTTAGTTATACCGGGACATTCGTCTATCGCAGCGGGGACGACGCCGAAACGTCGCGCATTGTGCATAGCGTGGGGCGTCACGGAATACGCGAGTTGCTGGAGACGCTGGACGGGCGCCCGCGCGAGATCGTACGCAGCGACGGCGAAGTGAAGTGCTACCTGCCGGACAGCAAGACGATCAAAGTCGACAAGCAGGCGAGCCATAAGGTGTTTCCGGCATTTCTGCCGAAAAACCTGGAAGACATCAGCGAGCACTATGAGGTTAGCAAGGGCGGCATCAAGCGCGTCGCCGGTCATGAATGCCAATTGATTGTGCTCCAGCCCAAGGACAAGCTGCGCTATGGCCACAGATTCTGGGTCGACGCCGATACCGGGATGTTGCTCAGGTCCGAGACATTAGACGCCAAGAACGAGCCGATACAGGGATTCGAATTTACCCAGATTCGCATCGGCGCCAAGATTGACCCCCATCAACTCGCGCCCAGTTTTCTGGCCAGTTCCCGCGCCTGGCACGTCGTAAATTCGGGAGGCACGGCAACCAATCTGGAGGCATTGGGCTGGACCATCAAACCGGAGTTGCCGGGTTTCCATAAAATGGCCGAGATGATGCGCACCCAAGGCGGATCCACCAAAGTCGGGCATGTGATCTATTCCGACGGGCTGGCAGCGGTATCGGTGTTCATCGAGCCCATGAGGACCTCGATGCCGCCGCCCGGGCTGTCGCGCCGCGGCGCGATCAATATCTACAGCCGGCAGGTCGCAGGCCATCTGGTGACGGTGGTTGGGGAGGCGCCCGCAGAAAGCGTGAAGCAGCTTGCCGAATCGGTGGAGTACCACAAGCCGTGACCTATCATGGTCTGCGGCTTCCGCGGATCCCCTTTTCCGGCGCTGGAATTTTTTTATAATACTTCGTAAGAATGCGACAAGGGGACGATTCGATGCGAAAAATACTGCTGCTGTGGCTGCTAATGCTGCTTCCGCTGGCGGCTTATGCCCAGGCGCGCGGACTGCCCGATTTCACCCCATTGGTGGAGCAAGAGGGACCGGCAGTGGTCAATATCAGCACTGCGCAAACGGTACGCACTGAGTCGCAGATCCCGAATCTGGATAAAAATGACCCGCTTTTTGATTTCTTCCACCGCTTCATACCGCCCGATCAGGGTCGGCGGGAGTTTTCGACCCGCTCGCTGGGGTCGGGCTTCATCATCGACCCCAATGGCTACATTCTGACCAACGCGCATGTCGTCGCCGGTGCCGACGAGATCACCGTGCGCCTCACCGACAAACGCGAATTCAAGGCCAAGGTCATCGGCGCGGACAGGCGCACGGATGTGGCGCTGATCAAAATCGACGCCAACGGCCTGCCGGTAGTCAAGCTGGGTGACCCGAACAAGCTCAAGGTGGGTGAATGGGTGCTCGCGATCGGCTCGCCATTCGGCTTCGACAACACCGTCACCGCCGGCATAGTCAGCGGCAAGGCGCGTTCGTTGCCGCAGGAGAACCTCGTACCTTTCATCCAGACCGATGCCGCGGTAAACCCGGGCAACTCGGGGGGGCCGCTATTCAATCTGCGCGGCGAGGTGGTCGGCATGAACTCGCAGATATACAGCCGTACCGGCGGCTACATGGGGCTATCGTTCGCCATCCCTATCGATATTGCGATGGATGTGCAGAACCAGTTGCGCAGCAGCGGCCATGTCAGCCGTGGCCGCATCGGCGTGGTGATTCAGGAAGTGACCAAGGAACTGGCCGACTCCTTCGGCCTAGCGCAGCCCCAGGGCGCCCTGGTCAACGCCGTACAGAAGGGTGGGCCGGCGGAGAAGGCGGGCGTCGAGGTGAGCGACATCATCATCAAGTTCGACGGCAAGAATGTCACCAGCTCGGCCGAACTGCCGCGCATCGTCAGCGCTACCCATCCCGGCAGCAAGGTGAGTCTGGAGGTGTGGCGCGGCGGGACGATCAAGGAGCTGAGCGTGACCGTGGGCGAGATTCCGGCGGATACGATCGCAAGCCGCGAAAGCAAGCGCGCGAAGCCCGTCGAGGCGGCGGCCAACCGGCTCGGGCTGGTGCTGTCGGAATTGCCGGCTGAGCAGCGCAGGGAACTCGGTATCGCGAACGGCTTGGTGGTGGACGAGGTGCGCGGCCAGTCCCGCGAGGACATTCGCGAGGGCGACATCATCCTCGCGCTCATCCACAAGGGTGTCAATACCGAAGCCAGAAGCGTGGCGCAGTTCAACAAGGCGCTGGACACCATCGACAAAGCGACGACCGTCACCTTGCAGGTGCGTCGCGGCGAAAACCAGCGTTTCGTCCCCATCAAGGGCCTGAACGATTAGTGAAGACGCTGCTGATGCGATCTGGGGACGAGGAGGCGAGGGTGCGGCTTACGCTATATGGCCGCAGCTACTGCCACCTGTGCGATGAGATGCTCGCCGCGCTGGCGCCGCTGCTCGACGAGTCCGGCGTAGCCGTGGATGTGGTCGACGTCGACAGCGATGCCGCCCTGGAGCAGCGTTTCGGCATGCTGGTGCCGGTATTGCTGCACGCCGATACCGAACTGTGCCACTATCATCTGGATAGCGCTAAAGTCCGTGCTTATTTGGCTAAAATCCGTTAAAATACCGAACGTTATTCTTCAAAGGGTGCCATGCCGGCACCCTTTTTCATGATGCAGCACATCCGCAATTTTTCCATAATCGCCCACATAGATCATGGCAAATCGACGCTTGCCGATCGATTCATACAGTTGTGCGGCGGACTGTCGGAACGCGAGATGGAAGCGCAGGTCCTTGATTCCATGGACCTGGAGCGAGAGCGCGGTATCACCATCAAGGCGCAGACGGCCACCTTGCAGTATAAGGCGCGCGATGGAAACGTCTATAACCTGAATCTGATCGACACCCCGGGGCACGTCGACTTTTCCTATGAAGTGTCGCGCTCGCTCGCCGCCTGCGAGGGTGCTGTGCTGGTGGTGGACGCTTCGCAGGGCGTGGAAGCGCAGACGGTAGCCAACTGCTATACCGCGGTCGAGCAGGGCGTCGAAGTCGTGCCGGTGCTGAACAAGATTGACCTGCCTTCGGCCGACCCGGAAGCGGCGATACGCGAAATAGAAGACGTGATCGGTATCGATGCCAAGGATGCGCTGCGCGTCAGCGCCAAGACCGGCGAGGGTGTGCAGGACATCCTCGAGTCGGTCATTGTGCGCGTGCCGCCGCCCAAGGGCGATCCCGAGGCGCCGCTCAAGGCGCTGATCATCGACTCCTGGTTCGACAACTACGTCGGTGTGGTGATGCTGGTGCGCGTGATGGACGGCACGCTCAACCCGAAGGACAGGATCCTGCTCATGTCCTCCGGCACTGTGCACCTGTGCGAGCAGGTCGGCGTGTTCACGCCTAAGTCCAAGGCGCGCGAGCGCCTGTCGGCGGGCGAGGTGGGATTCATCATTTCCGGCATAAAGGAACTGCAGGCGGCCAAGGTGGGCGACACGGTCACCCTCGCCGAGCGTCCGGCGGCAGCGGCGCTGCCCGGTTTCAAAGTCATCAAGCCGCAGGTATTCGCCGGGTTGTACCCGGTCGAGGCCAACCAGTACGACGTGCTGCGCGATGCCTTGAACAAGCTGAAACTGAACGATGCCTCGCTGCAATACGAACCGGAAGTGTCGCAGGCGCTCGGCTTCGGCTTTCGCTGCGGCTTTCTCGGTTTGCTCCACATGGACATCGTGCAGGAACGCCTGGAGCGCGAGTACGATCAGAACCTGATCACGACGGCGCCGACGGTGGTGTACGAAGTGCTACTGCGCGACGGTACGCTCGAGCGGGTGGAGAATCCGGCCAAAATGCCCGATGTTTCGCGGATCGAAGAGATACGCGAGCCCGTCATCACCACTACCATCTTCGTGCCGCAGGAGTACGTGGGCGCGATCATGACGCTTTGCACGCAAAAGCGCGGGATGCAAACAAACATGCAGTACACCGGCCGACACGTGATGCTGACCTACGAACTGCCGCTGTCCGAAGTGGTGATGGACTTCTTCGACAAGCTCAAATCGGCGAGCCGCGGCTACGCGTCGCTCGACTACGAATTCAAGGAATACCGCGCTTCCGACGTGGTGAGGCTCGATATCCTGATCAACGGCGAGCGCGTGGACGCACTGTCGCTGATGGTGCACCGGGACAGCAGCCGCTACCGCGGGCGCGAACTGGTGTCGCGCATGCGCACTCTGATACCGCGGCAGATGTTCGACGTAGCGGTGCAGGCGGCGATCGGCGCCAACATCATCGCGCGCGAAACGGTCAAGGCGCTGCGCAAGAACGTGCTGGCCAAATGCTACGGTGGCGACATCACGCGCAAGAAGAAGCTGCTGGAGAAGCAGAAAGCGGGGAAGAAGCGCATGAAGCAAGTGGGCAACGTGGAAATCCCGCAGGAGGCCTTCCTCGCCATCCTGCGGGTCGATTAAGGAAACCGGATGAATTTCGCACTGCTGCTGTTCAGTCTGCTGGTGGTCACCGGCATCGTCACGGCTCTGGATGCCGTTTATTTCGGCAGGCACCGTGCCGCCGGGGCGAAGGAGCCTTGGTGGATCGAATATCCGAAGAGTTTCTTCCCGGTGATCCTGATCGTGTTTCTGGTGCGTTCATTCGTGGTGGAACCGTTCAAGATCCCTTCCGGTTCGATGATCCCGACACTGCTGGTGGGCGATTACATCCTGGTCAACAAATACACCTACGGCATCCGCCTGCCGGTGCTCAATACAAAGATCATCAGCATCCATGAACCCCAGCGCGGCGACGTGATGGTCTTCCGCTACCCAGACGATCCGTCGGTGGATTACATCAAGCGGGTGGTCGGCCTGCCCGGAGACAAAATAGCCTACGAGGGCAAGCGCCTTACCATCAACGGGCACGCGGTGCCCGAGCATTATGCGGGCGACTATCTGCTCAAAGACAGGATCGAATACCTCAAGGAATATACGGAGACACTGGGCAAGGTCAAGCACTCGATCCTGCTCGATCCGAGCGAGCCGGCTGCTACTACCTATGTAAAACAGTTTCCGGACCGGCAGGATTGCATTTACAATAATGACGGCGTGACGTGTACGGTTCCGCCGGGGCATTACTTTATGATGGGCGACAATCGGGACAATAGCAGTGACAGCCGGGTCTGGGGTTTTGTGCCCGAAGCCAATATCATCGGCAAGGCGTTTTTCATCTGGTTCAATTTCAGTCAACTGGGGCGCTTCGGCCATCTCACTTAGGGAGCGACGCAATCATGCGGAATAAACAACGTGGCATGAGTTTCCTGCTGATTTTCCTTATCGGCGTGGTACTGGCTCTGGTCGCCGTAGGCGCCATGAAAATCGCACCGGCCTATTCTGATTACATGACCGCGAAAAAAGCCATTAGGGAGGTCGCCGCAAGCGATGGAACCGGCAGTCCCAGGGAGATACGCAGTGCATTTGCGCGCCAGGCCGATATCGACAGTATCACCGATGTGGCGCCGGGGGATCTGGACATAAGCCAGGACGGCGGCAACGCCGTCATCTCGTTCGCCTACACCAAGAAAATCCCTTTGTTTGCCAACGTGTCGCTGCTGATCGACTTTGCCGCCAGCAGTTCCCCGGGCGGCGGCGCAGCCGGCCAGTAGCACCTTTACGCAGGCGCGATGGACTACGGGCCGCTACAGAGAAAACTCGGCTACAGCTTCGCGCAGGCGTCTCTGCTGCAGCAGGCGCTGACCCATCGCAGCCACAGCGGCGCGCATAACGAGCGCATCGAGTTTCTCGGCGACAGCGTCCTCAATTGCTGCATCGCGGATGAATTGTACCGGCGATTCGGCGAGTTGAAGGAGGGCGAACTGTCGCGTCTGCGTGCCAACCTGGTGCGACAGGAGACCCTGGCCGAACTGGCGGACGAACTGGAACTGGGAACGTATCTGCGCCTGGGCGAGGGCGAACTCAAGAGCGGCGGTTTTCGCCGTCCGTCGATCCTGGCCGATGGGGTGGAAGCCCTTATTGGCGCAGTCTTCCTCGACGGCGGTTTCACGGCGGCGCATGACGTGATCCGCGGCCTGTATGCGTCCCTGCTCGAACATCTGGATCCGCGTACCATGGGGAAGGATCCCAAGACCCTGCTGCAGGAACTGCTGCAGGCGCGCAAGATCCCGCTGCCGCAGTATGTCGTGGTCGCGACCAAAGGGGCAGCGCATAAACAGATGTTTCAGGTCGAGTGCCAGATCCCGCAATTGCAGATCTGCACCACTGGCTTCGGCGCCAGCCGGCGCATCGCCGAGCAGGAAGCCGCACAGCTTGCATTTGCGCAGACGCCCAAGTGAAAGCCGCCGACTTTCGCTGCGGCACGATCGCCATCATCGGTCGGCCCAATGTGGGCAAATCGACGCTGCTGAATCACTTGGTCGGCGAAAAGGTCAGCATCACCTCGCGCAAGGCGCAGACCACGCGCCATCGCCTCACCGGCATACTCACTAACGCAGACACGCAGTACCTATTTGTCGACACGCCCGGCTTTCAAACAAAAAACGTCAGTGCGCTGAACCGTCTGATGAACCGCAGCGTTACCCATGCGCTGCAGGACGTGGACCTTATCCTGGTGGTGATCGAGGCCGGGCGCATCAGTCGGGAAGACAGCCAGGTTTTCGACCTGCTGCCGGCCGGACGCCCCGCGATACTCGCGTTGAACAAGATCGACCGCCTGCCGGACAAGAAGGCCCTGCTGCCTCTGCTGGCGCAATTGCAGGCTGAGCACGCCTTTACGGACATCGTGCCCCTCAGCGCCAAGAGCGGGGAGCAGACGCCGGAGCTGCTGCGGGCCCTGCGCGCGCACCTGCCGCAACAGCCGGCGATTTACCCCGGGGGCGAAATCACCGACCGCAGCGAACGCTTTCTCGCGGCGGAACTGGTACGCGAAAAGCTATTTCGCCAACTTGGCGACGAATTGCCTTACCGCGCCACTACGGTGATCGAAAAATTTGAGACCGAAGGCAGGCTGCGTCGCATCCACGTGGCCATCATCGTCGACAAGGCCAGCCACAAGGCGATGGTCATCGGCAAGGGCGGAGACAAGCTGAAGCTGATCGGAACCGACGCGCGGCGCGACATGGAGAAGCTGTTCGGCGGCAAGGTGTTCCTGCAAATCTGGGTCAAGGTCAAGCATGGCTGGGCCGACGACGAGCGCACGCTGAAGAACCTGGGTTTCGAACCATGAGCGCGCGCGCCCGGCAGGACAACCAGCCAGGCTACGTCCTGCATACCTACGCGTTCCGCGAAACCAGCCTGGTGGTGGAAGCCTTCACCCGCGCACATGGACGCGTCGCCATGGTGGCGCGCGGCGCCAAGCGCCCGCGCTCGGCTCTGCGCGGCAGCATCATGGCATTCCAGCCTCTTGCATTATCCTGGTCCGGACACGGCGAGTTGCGACTGCTGCTGCGCGCGGAATGGCAGGGCGGGCAGCAACGCCTGCAGGGCAGGGCGCTGCTGTGCGGTTTCTATCTCAACGAGCTGCTGTTGAAGCTGCTGCCGCGCGAAGACGCGCACGAGCAACTGTTCCTGGATTATCAGGCGGCGCTCGCGCGCCTGGCCGCAGAACGCGAACCCGGTGCGGTGTTGCGCCGATTCGAGAAGGCTCTGCTGCGCGAACTGGGCTACGCGCTGGCGCTGGAGGGGGCGAGCGGCGCGGGGATAGAGCCAGGC
This sequence comes from uncultured Enterobacteriaceae bacterium, assembly GCA_964601155.1. Lineage (GTDB taxonomy): Bacteria > Pseudomonadota > Gammaproteobacteria > Burkholderiales > SG8-39 > 2-12-FULL-64-23. Next base: position 8,816 of record CAZRMO010000031.1, on the reverse strand, counting down.
AAGCTTTACGCCTACGAGCCCGAGCGCGGACCGGTCGCGGTGAACGGCGCCGCGCAGGCCGGACTGGTGCTCTCGGGACAGACGCTGCTGGACATCGCCCACGATGACTACTCCGATCCGTCGACGCTGCAGCAGGCAAAGGCGCTGATGCGCCTGCTCATCAGCCATCGTTTGGAGCAAAAGCCGCTCAACAGCCGGCGCATATTCGAGGAGCTAAGACAGCTGTGATCGAACTCGGCGTAAATATCGACCATGTGGCCACGCTGCGCCAGGCGCGCGGAACGAATTATCCGGACCCGGTGCGTGCCGCCTTGCTGGCCGAGGACGCCGGCGCCGACGCCATCACTTTGCATTTGCGCGAGGACCGGCGTCATATCCAGGACCGCGACGTCGAGGTGCTGCGCGCGCAGCTGAAAAAGCGCATGAATCTGGAGTCGGCGGTGACGCCCGAGATGCTGCAGATCGCGCTGCGCATCCGCCCGCACGACGTCTGTCTGGTGCCGGAGCGGCGCATGGAGTTGACCACCGAGGGCGGGCTGGACGTGGCGAGCCAGTTCGAGCGCGTGCGCGATGCCTGCAAACTGCTCGGCGATTCCGGCATTCGCGTGTCGCTGTTCATCGACGCCGACAATGCCCAGATCGACGCGGCCAAGGCAGCGGGCGCGCCGGTGATCGAGCTTCACACCGGCCATTACGCCGACGCGGCCGGGGCAGAACAACAGCTCGAGTTCGACCGCATCCGCCAGGCGGTCGAATACGGCAAGCGCGTCGGCCTGAAGGTAAACGCGGGCCATGGCCTGAACTACGACAATGTAGCGCCGGTCGCCGCCATCTCGGATATTGCCGAACTCAACATCGGCCACGCGATAGTGGCATATGCGGTTTTTGCCGGTTGGGAGGCGGCGGTGCGCGAAATGAAACGTCTGATGACCGAAGCGCGGCGCGCGTGATCCTGGGCACCGGTACCGATCTGATCGATGTGCGCCGTATCGAGCGCGCGCTGGCGCGCTTTGGCGAGCGCTTCGCCCGGCGCGTCCTGGTGGAGGACGAATACCGGCGCTTCCGCGCGCACGTGAAACCGGCACATTACCTGGCCAAGCGTTTTGCGGCCAAGGAAGCGTTTTCGAAAGCCATGGGCACCGGTATCCGTTTTCCGGTCAATTGGCACAATGTCAGCGTCGCCAATGAACGTTCGGGCAGGCCCTATCTGAAGTTCTCCGAGCCGCTCGCCGCGCTGCTCGAACAACGCGGCATCAGCCGGGCGCACTTGAGCCTGAGCGACGAAGTCGAGATGGCCTGCGCTTTCGTTGTCCTCGAAGGGAAAGATCATGAATGAAGACCGTGGGAATGCAGACTTGGGTCCGGTGATGCTAGACCTGGCGGGGACGGAATTGAGCGCTGCCGAAGGCGCCTTGCTGCGCCATCCCCTGGTCGGCGGCGTGATCCTGTTTGCGCGCAATTACCGCTCGCCGCAGCAGCTGTGCGAATTGACCGCCGCGATCCGTTGCCTGCGCCGACCCGAGTTGCTCATCGCAGTCGACCATGAGGGCGGCCGAGTGCAGCGCTTCCAGGAAGGGTTTTCGCGCATACCGCCGATGCGGCGACTGGGCGAGGCCTGGGACCGCGACCGCGCGGCAGCGCTCGACGCGGCGCGCGAGATCGCCTATGTGCTGGCAAGCGAGCTCCTGGCCTGCGGCGTCGACTTCAGCTTCACCCCGGTGCTGGACGTGGATTTCGGCGCAAGCGGCGTGATCGGCGACCGCGCTTTCCATTCCGATCCCGCGGCCATTGCGCAACTGGCGGCGGCCCTGATCGCGGGCCTGCGCGAAGCCGGCATGGCGAGCGTAGGCAAACATTTTCCCGGGCACGGCCATGTACGCGCCGATTCCCATCTTGCGGTGCCGGTCGACGAGCGCAGCTACGCCGAAATCGAGGCAGCGGATCTGGTGCCGTACCAGGGGCTGATCAATAGGGGGCTGTCGGCGGTGATGCCCGCGCATGTGATCTATCCCAGTGTCGACGCGCATCCGGCCGGATTTTCGTCCAAATGGCTGCGCGAAATACTGCGCACCCAAATGCAGTTCGAAGGCATGATTTTCAGCGACGACCTGTCGATGGAGGCCGCAAGCGTCGCCGGCGGCCTGGTGGAACGTGCGCATGCCGCGCTGGCCGCCGGCTGCGATATGGCGCTGCTGTGCAACGCACCTGCATCGGCAGCGGAATTCCTCGCCGGACTGACGGCCGGCGCAATGAACCGGCGGCGCGCCGAGGTCATGCGCGGCGCGCGCTTGCCATCAGGACTGGACGCACTGCGGTCAAATGCCCGCTTCGCCGTGGCCAAGGCGGCGCTGGACCGCTTCGTCGCCGCGTTCACCTGAGCCGCGAACGCCCGAACGCGCTGCATTTTATGTCCGATAGTTTCAAGCTCGATTGCCGCGACTGCCCGCGGCTCGCCGGTTTTCTCGATCAGGTGCGGCACGACCATCCGCACTACCATGCACGGCCGGTGCCCGCGTTCGGCGATCCGGCGGCGCAATTGCTGGTGGTGGGGCTTGCGCCGGGCATGCACGGCGCCAACCGTACCGGACGGCCTTTCACCGGCGATCATGCGGGCATCCTGCTGTACCGCAGCCTGCATCAGTTCGGTTTCGCCAACCGCGCCGTATCGGAGGCAGCGGACGATCCCCTGGTATTGAAAAACTGCCGCATCAGCAACGCGGTCAAGTGTTTGCCTCCGCAAAACAAGCCGCTGCCGCAGGAGATCCGCAGTTGCAACCGTTATCTCGCGGCCGAATTGCGCCAGCGGCCGCCGCGCGTAATCCTGGCTCTGGGCAGCGTCGCCCACCAGGCGGTGCTGATGGCCTGCGAGCTCAAGCGCGCGGGCTTCAAGTTCGCGCATCACGCGGTGCACCGGCTGCCACCCGGTCCGCACGCGCCAGAGGGCTTCCTGCTCTACGATAGCTACCACTGCAGCCGCTACAATACGCAGACCAGGAGGCTCACAGAAGCCATGTTTCAGGCGGTGTTTCGCGACATCGTTGCCGAGTTGGGGTCGCGGTGACAGCGCCAGCCGACTCCGCGCCGGCGTTCGACGCGCACGCACTGGTCGGCAGTCTGCCGCATTTGCCCGGTGTGTACCGCATGCTCAACGCCAGGAGCGACGTGCTCTACGTGGGAAAAGCGCGTGACCTGAAAAAACGCGTGGGTTCGTATTTTCAGAAGACCGCGCAGAGTCCGCGCATCGCGCTGATGCTATCGCAGGTGGCTGCGGTCGAAACCACGGTGACGCGCTCGGAGGCTGAGGCGCTGATCCTGGAAAACAACCTGATCAAGTCGCTCGCGCCACGCTACAACATCCTGTTTCGCGACGACAAGTCCTACCCCTATCTGATGCTGAGCGGCCATACCTACCCGCGCCTGGGCTTCCACCGCGGCGCGCTCGACGGCGAAAATCACTATTTCGGGCCGTTTCCGCATGCCGGTGCGGTGCGCGAGAGCATTGCCCTGCTGCAAAAGATATTCCGCCTGCGCACTTGCGAGGACTCGGTGTTTCAGAACCGCACGCGGCCTTGTCTGCTGCATCAGATCCGGCGCTGTTCTGCTCCCTGCGTGGGCCTGGTCGATCGGGACAGCTATGCCGTGGACGCGCACAACGCCGAGCTGTTCCTGCAGGGGCGGGAAGACGACGTGCTGCAAACCCTGGGGGAAAAAATGCAGCAGGCGGCCGAACTGCAGCACTACGAGCAGGCTGCGTTCTACCGCGACCAGATTCAGGCGCTTGCGACCACACAGCAGAAGCAGTACGCGGAGAGCAGCACCGGCGGCGATGCCGATGTGATCGCCTGCGCCGAGGCGGGCGGTGTGGCCTGCGTCAACCTGGTGATGGTGCGCCAGGGACGCCATCTGGGCGACAAGAGCTTCTTCCCGCACAACGCCGAAGACCGCACCGCGGCCGAAGTGCTGCAGGCTTTCCTCGCGCAGCATTACCTCAACCGGCAGCTGCCGCCGGTCATCGTGCTCGGAGCGGAGTTCGACGCGCAGGAGCTCGAAATTGTACTGGCGGAGCAGGCGGCACACCCTGTACAACTGGTGACGCGGCCACAGGGGCAGCGCCGCGCCTGGCTCGAGATGGCGCGAATGAACGCGCAGCTTGCGCTCGGGCAGCGCCTGTCCCATGCGAGCAACCAGGAAGCCAGGCTCGCCGCCTTGCGCGAAGCCCTGGGATTGCCGGATACGGTGCAGCGCGTCGAGTGCTTTGACATCAGCCATACCCAAGGGGAGGCGACGGTGGCCTCCTGCGTGGTCTACGACCGGTTCGATATGCGCAATTCCGAATACCGCCGCTACAACATCACCGGCATCCAGGCGGGCGATGATTATGCCGCCATGCGCTCGGTGCTGCAGCGGCGCTACGAGAAGATTTCGCGCGGGGAGGGCGCCGTGCCGGATCTGGTCCTGATCGATGGCGGCAAGGGCCAGGTGAAGGTGGCGAGAGAAGTGCTGGCCGAACTGGGCATGAACGACATTTTTCTCTTCGGCGTGGCCAAAGGCGAGGAGCGCAAAGCGGGACTCGAGCAACTGATCTGCGCCGATGCGAGCAGCAGCATTCAGCTTGCGCGCGACAATCCGGGTCTGCACCTGATCCAGGCGATTCGCGACGAGGCGCACCGCTTCGCCATCACCGGCCACCGCGCGCGCCGCGGCAAGGCGCGCGTGACTTCGTCGCTCGAGGGCATCAGCGGCATCGGCGCCAAGCGGCGCAAGGAGCTCCTGTCGCGTTTCGGCGGGTTGAGGGGGGTGATAGGCGCGAGCATCGACGATCTGGCCCAAGTGCACGGCATCAGCCGCGAGCTGGCGGAAAAAATTTACCGGGAACTGCACTAAGAATCGGTCGATTGAGGTATCTTGGTGGCTGGATAGGCGCTTTCGGGCTGCGGGGCTGAACGCTACCCGGCGCCGTTGACGAGCGAGGAAACACGCACTTATTTGGATAGCCGCACATGCGTTTCAACGTCCCCAACGCGCTCACTTGGATGCGCATCGTGATGATCCCGCTGTTCGTGGGGGTGTATTACTTTCCGCCTAGTTTGCTTACGTTGCCGCACGAGAACCTGATTGCCACCGTCCTGTTCGCGGTTGCCGCGCTCACCGACCTGCTCGACGGTTATCTCGCGCGCAAGTTGAACCAGGTATCCGCTTTCGGCGCTTTTCTCGACCCGGTCGCAGACAAGCTGATGGTGGCGGCGGCGCTGATCGTGCTGGTCGATCTCGGCCGCCTGAACGCGGTCATCGCCGTAATCATCATCGGCAGGGAAATCACCATTTCGGCGCTGCGCGAATGGATGGCTCAACTCGGTGCGGCGAAGAGCGTCGCCGTGTCCCTCGCCGGCAAGATCAAGACGGTGTCGCAAATGGTCGCTATCCCGATGCTGCTCTACCACAATGCGATCGGCGCGTTCCTGCCGCAGCAGTGGGGCACCTGGCTGATCCTGCTGGCGGCCGGGCTCACGCTGTGGTCCATGTTCTATTACCTCAAGATGGCCATGCCTACAGTGCTAAAACATGGTTGATCGGGCAGGCCAAAGCCCGGTATAATTCGCATCCTTATGCGGCAGTAGCTCAGTTGGTAGAGCGCAACCTTGCCAAGGTTGAGGTCGAGAGTTCGAGACTCTTCTGCCGCTCCAAGATTCGAAGGGAAAGCGTAAACGCCTGCGGCGCAAGCCGCGACTAGCGCGGCGCGTTCTCTCCTTTTCAAGTTCAGATTGCCGTGGCGCCTGGCCGGCGCGCGCTCAAAACGGCGGGATGGCAGAGTGGTTATGCAGCGGCCTGCAAAGCCGTGTACGCCGGTTCGATTCCGACTCCCGCCTCCAACACTCGTTTGCGCAGATTTACCAAGGTATAAGCGAGAGTATCCCAGGCCGGGGGGCTGTCTAGCCGCTCGTGCGGGAGGAGTCCATGAGCCGGGTGGAACTCACCGCGGCGGCAAGCAGCGCGATGCACGCCGCCAGCCCGAGCGCCCAGACGGTCGCACGCCCTCCCATGAGGCTGAACATCAGCGCCACCAGAGCCGCGCCGACGGTCTGCCCGAGGAGCCGCGCGGTCCCCAGCATGCCGCTCGCTCCGCCGCTGCGCTCGCGCGGCGCCGAGCTGATGATGGCGCGGTTGTTGGGGGACTGGAACAAGCCGAAACCCGCGCCGCACAGCGCCATGCGCCAGATGATGTCGGCATTGCCAGGGGCCGCCGGCAGCAGCGCGAGCAGCAAGAGGCCGGCGGCAAAAATGACGAGGCCTAGCGCACCGAGGATACCGGCGGAATGGCGGTCGGCGAGCCTCCCGGCAATGGGCGCCAGCACTGCCGTCGCCAGCGGCCAGGGCGTCATCAGCAGACCGGTCGCCACGTCGCTGCGTGCGAGCGTGTCCTGGAGATAAAAAGGGATCGAGACGTAAGCGAGCATCTGCGCCGCAAACGAGCAGATGGAGGTCGCGATCGAAAGCGCGAACATCGGGATGCGCAGCAAATCGACCGGCAGCAACGGCGAAGTCTGCGGGAGCTGGCGCTTCACCAGTGCCACGCCCGAAAGCGCAGCCCCGATAAAGCCGAGCCCCGCGTACACCGGGTGCCCGCCGTGACCGATGCTGTCGATTGCGATGATCAGCAGGCCGAAGAACAACGCGTTCAACAGGGCGCTGAGCGCGTCGAAGCGCCGGCCCGAGCGCGGCGTGCGCGGCAGCGTGCGCGCGACGATCATGGTCACCACTCCGATCGGCACGTTGACCGCGAACAGCCAGGGCCAGGAGGCGATCGACAGGATGGCGGCGGCGACGGTCGGTCCGACGGCTGCCGAGACCGCCACGACGAATGCGTTGATGCCGATGGCACGGCCGAGCATCCGCTGCGGATAGATGAAACGCACGAGCGCGCTGTTGACGCTCAGCATTCCCGCGGCGCCTATGCCCTGCAGCACCCGCGCCGCGCTCAGCATGAGGAGCGAACTCGACAGCGCGCAGCCGAGCGAGGACAGGACGAACACGACCAGTCCGACGCGATAGACGCGGCGATAGCCGACGATCTCGCCGAGCGAGGCGAGCGGCAGCATGAGGATGGTGATGATCAGCTGATAGGCGTTCACCACCCAGATGGAATCGGCTGGCGCGGCGTTCAGATCCTTGGCGATGGTGGGCAGCGCAACGTTGGCAATGGAGCTATCGAGCACCGCCATGGTGATGCCGAGCGCGACGACGGCGATCGCCCAGTAGCGCTGCGGCAGCGGCAGTCCGTCGGCGTTCGTGCCGGATGCGCTCACGCGCGCCATGGGCCGTACCCGGCGGGATCTGTCCGGGCTACCGCTGTCAGCGCCCGGCTCCACGCGTCGGAAAATTCCATGGGCTCAATTCTACGCGCCGAAAGGTCGCGCGGGATGCAGCGCTCGCGGGGCGCGCTTGCGATCAAAAAAGCCGTTCGCGACAAAGCGCGAACGGCTATTTCCTTTAAATGGCTAGCGTTTGAATGCGGCGACCCCGGAAACCGTGACTGCGGCCGGATTGGTCGCGACGTTGCCACCGCTGTTGAGCGAATACAGCATCCCCACGCCTTTACCCGTCGCACCGGTGAAGGCGCCACCCAGCGAGCCCGAAGTGTTGGTGCCGAGACTGCTGGTCACGCTCAAATTGCCGCCGCCGCCCAGCTTTTTCTCGGCCTGGAAGACATTGCCGACAATCGGTATGCCCGTTGCGCTTGCGTCCCAGGTGTTGCCGCCGACCTTGATATTGCTGAGCGTGGCGTCGACCGTCTGCGCGGTGAAGTTGGCGGTGAGGCTCGCATTGGCCGCGGTCAGCGGCGTGCCCACGTTGCCATTGCTGTCGGTCGGGGTGGTACCACCTACGAACGTATAGTTGAAGGTCCCCGTTATCGGCAGCACCGTCGGCCCGGACTGAACCGTGCTCATGATGAAATGCGTGTTCTGCTGCGTCAAATCGACAGTGCCCAAGGACGTCCCGCCGATGCGGTCGGTGACGCCGACGGTGCCGCCGCCGTAGCGGCCCCAGCGAATGCCGGTGGTCACGTCGTGGCCCGACTCGAGCAGGGTTGCGGTGCCGATGGAGGGCGGGCCGCTGGCGCCGGCGACCGCGTAGCGCACTGGAATTTGATTGACATTAGTACAGTTGATCGTGCATCCGGAGCCTTGCGCTTGCGTTTCCCCTATCGGCAGCTCGCCGTCGAAAGCGACCGGAAATCCGTTTACGTTCTGCGTGCGGTAGGGAGAAACAAAGCCGCCGTTGATCCGGTGGTTTTCGGAAGGGTCGATCTGGCCCGCAGGATTCATGCCGCTCGCGTAAGCCAGGACCTGATGCGGAGTCAGCGTGCTGTAGGGCAGGGCGTTGCTGAAGGCGAGCGCGCCGCTTGCGCTTACGCTGGGACAGGGACCAGACGTGCAGGACGTGTTGCTGTTCAGGTCGAACGTAACGCCCGCCCCCCCCAGACCGATGCCCATCAACTGCCCCTCGATGTTGCCCCAGCCGCTGCTGGCTGTGCCGCTGGCGGGGCTAAGCGTGACGGTCATGTCGTGATAAGCGCTGGACGGCGTCACCGTTGTCCCGGAAGATATGACCGTGCCGGTCGGTGACGGAACCGCAAAGAACGAGCCATCCGAACTCATGCGGACGTCGGTAGCGCTGACGCCCCAAGTGCCTGCGGCCGTGGTTGCGGTCATGCCGAAATCGACGCTCGCTTTATCGAAGTAGGCCGCCAGCGCCGCATGGGTGACCGTGCCGGTCGCGCCGGTCTGGTCGTGCACCACCGAGGCGCCCAGCGTGTA
>CAZRMO010000030.1:0-36133 GCA_964601155.1 uncultured Enterobacteriaceae bacterium | reverse complement strand
TGCCGTCGACCATGATCGGGTTGACGCTCACCATGGTCTTGATCTTGGCCGCGCGCGTAGCCTCGGCACAGGCCTTCATCATCACCGGCGGTCCGATCGCGACCACCTCCTCGATATCTGAATGCCCCGCCAGCGCGACCTTGATGCCGTCGGTGACAAATCCTTTCATCCCGGCCGAGCCGTCGTTGGTGCATAAAATGAGCTCATCGCAGCAGGAGCGGAACTTGTCCTCCCAGAAAACCAGATCTTTATTGCGGAATCCGAGGACGCCGATCACGTACGCGCCGGCCTCCTTGAATCCGCGTGCCTGCGGAAAGATCGGAGCCACGCCTAGGCCCCCGCCCACGCATACCACCTTCTTCGCGTGGCTGATCGGGCTGGGCACGCCCATCGGCCCGACCATGCCGTAAAGGGACGTGCCGACCTTGCATTCCTGCTGCATCTGCCGCGTCGTCTTGCCCACGGCCTGGATCACCAGCGTGATGGTCCCTTTCTTGCGGTCGAAGTCCGCGATGGTGAGCGGGATGCGCTCGCCGTGCTCGTTCAGCATGACGATCACGAACTGCCCCGGCTTCGCGGCCTTGGCCATCAGCGGATGGCTCACCTCAAGCAGGTAAGTGACATCGGAGAAATCCTCTCTTGCCACGATTTTGAAATTGGACATTGCATTCGCCTTCATATCGGCCCGCCTTTGCCGGCTTGTCATCGGATGTGGAGTAATTTGGTGGGTTCCGCCGCCCCGTCAGCGCTGCTGACGGTATTTATTCGACCTGCTTTCGGCTCGATCAGTTCAATCCGGGGCAGCTCCTCGGGCTCGCGCCGGACGCGAGCAAATACGCTGATTCCCTGGACCGATGATTCACACTGATACCATTCAACGCATATTCCACCAACAGGACAATGGAAGTATCTTCCCGCGAGTGCGGAGGTGTGTTGACCTAGATCAAACAGCGGGACAACCGGGACAAAATGCGGTCAATTCAGCGACGCAAAGAGGCGCGCCGGCCGGGAAACAGCCCCATCACTTGTATGGGCTCGCCACCGTCATCTCCCCGGCTTTCCTCGTCTCTCCGACTGTCCGTGTCGGGACGTAATGCGGCGGAACGGCGCCGCCGCTTGCGACCCTCCGGCGCGCCTGCTCCGGCGTTTCGATCAGCGCTGCTGCGGCGAGCGCGGCCTTGCGATCGACTTCGACCGTGCCGGCTTGATCCGGCGGCGGCATCATGTTTGCGTGGTAGTAGGCAATGGGATGATTTGCTGCGTCGATTTTCTTGTGCGCATCGATGTCGCGCCGGTTGGTGCCTTTCGGCGTCACCGCCCTGCCATCGACCCATTCGTGGTCGAACCACCATTTCTTGACCGGATTGCGCATGCCGTTGCCGAGGCGATCGTCCAACCAGGCCGCGATCGGCACCAGCAGCGGCTTGAGCCACTGCGCGTTGATGCCTAGCCAGCTCGCGGCGCGCGTCAACCACCCGCCGTCCGCGTCCACCACCTTGTTGATGGGGCAGGTCTTCATGCAACGGCCGCAGGCCGAACCTTTCGGATTGGTCACGCGGTAACGCGCGCAGCGCTCCACGTCCGGCTTCCATATCTCGTAGCCGTTGAACATCACTTTGTCGCCAAACGGAATCGCGCTGCAGGGACACTCTCTGGCGCATTTGCGGCAGTGGTCGCAGAAATACTGCAGGCCGAAATCGATCGGCTGGTCCACCTCCAGGGGGAGGTCCGTAGTCAAGACGACCGACTTGAACCTGGGCCCGACGAAGGGATTGAGCACCAGTTCGCCGATGCGACTCAACTCTCCGAGTCCGGACCAAAGGACCAGCGGGAGCTGCAGCACATCGCTATCGGCATTGGTCTGCGCGCGCGCGGGGAAGCCCTTGCCGCGCAGAAATTCCGCCATGACGCCGGCGATCTCGGCCCCGCGCAGATAGCCGCGCATGGATTGCGCGCCGGATATCCAGTCGTCGCCGCTGGCCCCCTCCATCGTATCGTAGCCTTGGTCGATCAGCATCACGATGGCATAGCGGTGATAGGGCTCGATCTCGGTTCCGTCCTCCTGGTGCGAATACCACGCATAGCGGGGAATTTCGCAGATTCCCGTCAGATCGGACCCGAGGAAATACGACAGAGACTTGAGCGCGCGCGCATTGGCCACTGGATCGCCGAGGCCACCGCCCTCGCTAGCGCTCAGCTCGCCATCCTGGAACGGAACCAGTGCGCGGATCGACTGCAGCAGGCTGTAGGAAAACGGCGTTTTAAAAGCGAACCGCGTGCGCTCCCGCTTTGTCTTTTCGCCCAGGTCACCGTGCAACGCCCGCTGAAAAAACGCGGCGCGCTTGGGCACGCGCGGCACCTCCTCGTCCAGGATCAGCGTCGTCGGACGATCCACGCGTTTGACGGTCTCCATCGGATAGCGGCTCAGGTGAGAAGCGCGCTTCGACTGGCGCCCGCGTTCCCGTCCCGACTGCGCCCCGCTGATTCCCCACCAGTAGCGCAGCCCCTTGGTATCGAGTGCGGCGGCATGCAGCGGCCGGTCGGCGACCAATTCGTAGTCGGAGGAAACGGCCGCCAGTGAGAACCGCCGCCCCAGATACGGATTCTCGATTGCCTGTCCGGTACGCACTGCGAGGCCGGAGAGCACCGCCAGTTTTTCCAGGTCGAGCGTAGCGTATCCCGCGAAATGCCCCCGCGCGGCAAATCCCATGCAGCGGATATGCCCTCCAAGCACGGCGACGATTTCGGCCGCGCGCATGTCGGCGACCGCGCCGAGCGCGTCCCTGGTCCAGCCATGGGCGAGGTTGTCCGGCTCCGGCAGGCGCGCGTATTCAACCAGAATGACGACGGCAAAATCATGCCCTGGCTGACGCGAGCCGGGGAGCCAGGCTGAGTCCGGGATGCGACAAATGCCCACCTGGCTCGCGTCCAGGAAATAAGCACAGCCTTTGATGTCCACCACGCGCGGCTCGAGTGCCTCGGGTAGCGGCGCGCACGCAGGCGCCACCCCGCCCTCGATAAAGCGCGCGAAGATTTCACGATAGCGGCCCGCCGCGCGCGCAAGCAGATCTGCGGAAGCTTCCCGCGGAGGAATCGATAGCGCCGGCGACAGACGCTCCCGTTCCAGCACGGCATCGTCGCGCGGCAAGACCTCGAGCGGAAAGGGTCCGAAATGGAAAGGTCGATCCTGCGATCGCGGGCCGATCAGCATTTTTCCTCCGTCGCGGGGAAATCGCCTCGGATTGGAGGCGTCCAAATCCCGGGGCCGATTTCAGCCAGCCCGCGTTCCCGTATCTGCAAGGCCCGGGCTTGCGGCCAGCGTCGAAGGCTAGCACAAAGCCGCGGAAGGGTTCCGCCGCGGTGGCTTCAACGCCATGGCAGCAGCAAACGCTAAAAAAGCGGAATGGTTGGGGGGGCGAGAAACGCGCCACAGCTGTCGCAATGACCAAGGGCTAGCCGAAGCTAACCCTTGGTCATTGTGGTAGGGCGTCGGAGGCTCGAACTCCGGACCAACTGATTAAGAGTCAGCTGCTCTACCAACTGAGCTAACGCCCCCTGGAGACGGATTATAGATCAATCAACAACTTGAGCAGAAAATGGCGACGACGAATTGTTGCCGCTAGCCGCGGATTACTGCCGTTTCCTGGATTCTGGTGCGCTAAAAGCACGCCAAAACACCATGACCACACGAGGGTGGGATTATATCCGATACGTGACCGCTGTTGACACGGCAGCGAACCAATTGGCGAGCTTCCAAGCAGGCAGCACTAAGATATTCTGATATTTGAAATTTGACTTCTGTCTCTTTCCACGTCCCGCCATCAACGACTAGCGTCTCGGCGTAATCGCAGCGGTACCGACAGCTGCGGACAGCCTGGGAGAGGACAGTCGCGCCGGACTGAGCATCTGCGCGTTCAACCCGCAGGCCGCGATGCGCGTGGGCAGCTGCAGGCCGCGCGCGAGCGCGGCGCAGGCTTCGCCCATGGCGGGCGAGGTCTGGATGCCATAGCCTCCCTGCGCAGCGACCCAGAAGAAGCCCGGCGCATCGGGGTCGAATCCGCCGATCAAATCGCCGTCGGCGACGAACGAGCGCAGTCCGGCCCAGGTGCGCGTCGGCCGGCGGATGCTCATGGTCGTCATCGCTTCGATGCGGTGTATGCCCAGCGCGATGTCCATCTCCTCCGGCTGCACGTCCTGCGCTGGAACCGGATCGGCGTTCGCGGGCGAGCCGAGCAGCATGCCGGCATCGGGTTTGAAGTACCAGTCTTCGTCGATACCCAGGGCGATCGGCCAGTGTGCGCTCGCCATCCCTGCGGGCGGCGCAAAGATGAACGCCGAGCGCCGCCGCGGCTCAAGCCCGATCGGGTTGACACCGGCAAGCGCCGCCACCGCGTCGGCCCAGGCCCCGGCGGCATTGAGCACCACTGGCGCTGCATACCTTGCTCCGCCTGCCTGCGCCTGCCACATGCCTTCGGAACGTCTGAGCGCGGTAACTTCGGCCGCGCACACCACGGCGCCGCCGCAGCGCTGCAGGCCGTGCAGGTACCCCTGGTGGATCGCGTGCACATCCAGATCGGCGACGTCGGCCTCGAACACCGCGCCGAGCACCCTGTCTGCGCGCAGGACGGGCACCAGCGCGCATGCTTCCGCGCTGCTAAGCAGGCGCGTATGCGGCGAGGTCGCGCGCAGGAAGTTCCAACGCTCGGCCAAAAGCACATCCTGGTCCTGCGCGGCGACCGTCAGCGCGCCGCGCTGCGAAAACAAGGGATGTTCGCAAAAACCCGCGGGCGGCGCCTGCAGGAACGCACGGCTGGCCATGGTGAGCGCGCGCACCTGGGACGTGCCATAGCTTTCCATATACACTGCAGCCGAGCGCCCGGTGGAGTGATAACCGGGCTGCGGCTCGCGCTCCAACAGGATCACGCGGCCATGCGGCGACAGCCAGTACCCGGCAGAGGCTGCAGCGATGCCGCCGCCGATAATGAGAAAGTCGGCATATTCAACCATTTCGCGCTACTCTAACTGCGGTTTTGCCGCATTGCCACTAGTCGTCGGCGGCCGGCGCGGCACTCTCGTGCGCGACCCAGCGGGCGAGCAAATGGATCAGGATGATGGCTGCGCTGATGGGCACCGCCAGCGCCACCCACGCCATGGACATGCCTAGGGTATCGGCCGTCAGCCGCATCGAGCGTCCAATGTAGCCTTCGCCCCAAACGCCGCGCGCGCCGAAGAAGCAGTAATACAACACTGGCCCCAGAAAAGCGACCACGGCCAAGCTTTGCACCGCCTGCGCCAGCCAGACCATGCGCGATGGTAGGACATTCTCGAGCGGCACGGCGTCCGCGCGGTTCTTGAACGAGAGCGTCGCGCCCAGCAAGCCGCCCCATACCATCATGTAGCGCGCCACCTCCTCAGTCCACACGGGCGGCTCGTTGAAGCCGTAGCGGGCGAAGATCTGTATCAGCATCGTCACCAGCATGATCACGATGCACCCCACGGCGGTGTAGCGCGCCAACCGATGCAGTGCGAAACTCAGCGCAAGCAGAGCCTGCTTCATCATGATGTCAGAAGGTTCGGGAACGGCCCGCCACGGGCCGCCATGCCCCGAGCGGGGCAGGCATCAGCGCGTCGACTCGGATAAGTCGACCCAGTACTTGACGTCCGCGACTGGCAGCACGCCGGAATTGTAGGACGACCGGGACAGCTTGCGGAAGGGCGCACGCTCCTCACGGCTCAAACGGATGACCGAAACACCAGCCTTCTCCAGGTCCCGCAGCGAGGACTCGGCTTTCTGGGCCACCCAGGCGCGGTTGGCCTTGTTGGCTTTGACGACTGCGGCATCGACCACACTGCGCTGCTTGGCCGTCAGCCCCTGGTACCAACGTTTGGACGCGAGCACTGCACGTTGGGCGATGATCACGCCCGCATCGGTGAAGTGCTTGACGATATCGGTCTGACCGAACAGCACCGGCACCAGCGCGGTATTCAGGTAACCGTCAATGACGCCTGTTTGCAATGCGGCCGGCACCTCTTTCCATGGCACGATGACACCGGTACTGCCCCACGCCTTGTAGAGGGCAATCTGGGCGTCATCGAGCGCGCGCATGCGCAACTTCGCCATGTCCGCCGGGGTGCGTACCGATTGTTTGGTGGTGATGATGCCGGACTGCGGACCAAGGGGTGCCAGTGCCAGCAGCATAGTGTTGGTCGCAGCCAACTGCTCGTTGATCTTGGCAAACACCTTGCCTTTAGCCAGTGCTCGGTCCATGTGCGCCACATCATCAAAGATGTAAGGCAGTCGTACCCCGTAGATGAACGGGTTCACTTTACCCACGGACTTGACATCGGACAGGGAAACCTCGAGCAGGCCGGTCGAGACCTGGTCGAATACTTCAGCCTCACCGCCCACAGAACCACGCGGCAATTCGCGCACCGCCATGCCATTGGCCGACAAGTACTGGCCAAACGTATGCGCCCATACGTACGAGCCGGATCTGTTCAGGTCCGGCGGCGTGTCCAGGGCAATTTTGACTTGGGCGCCCGCCCAGGAACCGTACAGGACCATGGCAGCCAGGAGGGTTGTTTTAAAGAGTTTCATGGTCGTCTCCTTTCGAGTGGTTTCAATCAACATGCAGGCCCACCAACCGGGGCAAGAACAGCGTGATGTCGGGCACCAGCACCAGAAGCAACAACAGGCCGATCAACACTGCCACGAAGGGCAAGGTCGCGACGGCCAGGCGCCAGTAATTAGCTGAGGTCAGCGCTGACGCTACAACCAAGCACTTTCCCAGCGGTGGTGTGATCAAGCCGATGCACAGGTTGAAGGACAACACCAGGCCGAGGTGCACCGGATTGATGCCTAGCGCCAACGCCTGCGGTGCAAACAGCGGGACAAGCAAAGTCAGGGCCACAGGCGTGTCCATGAACATGCCGGCAATCAGAAACACCAGCATCAAGAACAACAGGTAGCGCGTGCCGGTCAGCCCCAGACTGGACACCCAATGCGACAATGTTTCGGACCAGCCCATTTGCCCGGCAAGGTAGCCGAGCACTGAGATGGCACACAAGATAATGAAGATGATGCCTGTGAGTTGCGCGGTGGCTTCTACCGCCTCAAGAAACAGGCGCAGCGTCAAACGGCCGTATAGCGCCCCAACCAACATAGCCATGACGACCGCTATCGCGGAACCTTCCGTAGGCGTAGCCCAGCCAAACACCAGACTGCCCAGAATCACCACGGGCAACATCAAGGCCGGGGCCGCCAGCTTGAGGCTGGGCCAAAAGCGCGGCAAGACCATGCCTTGGCCACCCGGGTGGTCGTGCCGACGCGCCATCCAGGCGTTGAACAGCATCAGGCTGGCAGCCAGCAACAATCCGGGCACCACGCCTGCGACGAACAGGGCGGCCACCGAGGTTCCCACCAAGCCACCGTAGATGATCATGATGATGCTCGGCGGGATGATGGGGCCGATCATCGATGAAGCGACTGTTATCGCGCCGGCGTAATGCCTGTCGTACCCCCGATCGACCATTGCCGGGACGAAGGTGCGCGACAAGGCCGCGGCGTCGGCCACGGCCGAGCCGGAAATGCCGGCAAAGAACACGCTGGTGAGAATATTCACGTAGCCCAGTCCGCCTTTGAAGCGCCCCACGACAGCCATGGAAAAATCGATGAGCGCCCGTGTCACACCAGCGCGCGTCATTATTTCGGCGGTAAGTATGAACAGCGGCATCGCCATAAATGCGTAGACGTCGAGCTGCGCAAAGATGCGCTGCGGCAGGATCGAGAGATAGACCGCTTTGCCAGCCATGACAAACGACAGGATCGACACTGAGCCCATCAGATAGGCGAAGGCGGTGCCGCTCAGTAGCATGACAGCAAATGCGATCAGGACGATCCACATGGGGGCACCTAAACGGCCGTCAGGACATGCGCCGCGTTGGCGTCTGCCGCAGGCGCGGGGGGATGTGTCACGATTGATTTCAAGGGCACGGCCGATGGGCTCAATGCGTCCAGATCCGGGCGGGGCCGCCGCGTTTCGGGGTCGGATTCGAAGAACGTCTCCAGCGCTTTGCCCACGCGCAGCAACGCCGCATCGCCGGAGCCATGCCCCAGCAACTGGAGACCGAACGGCATGCCCTGGGCGTCGACGCCACAAGGCAAAGTCAAGACTGGGCTCGCGGTCAGCGTGGGCCGGTAGGTCAACGCCAGCCAGCGGTAATAGACATCCATCGCGGATCCGTCGATCGACGCGGGGAAACTTTGCGTCCACGGGAACGGTGAAACTGGCACGGTGGGCAGGATGATGGCATCCATCCCGGTCGCCACCGCTTTGTAGGCGCGCAGGATGCGCGTTTGCTCCAGGTGCGCCCAGGCCCGGTCTGCCAACGACATGTCCAGGCCCAAGGCGACATTAACCCGAACGTCCTCGTTCAACTCGCCGAGGTCGCGGGCGTACGACGCGCCAAACGCCGCCACAAAACTCTCAGCCCGCAAAACGTCGAAGCAACGGTCCATCTCGCCCAGATTCAATTCAACGGGCCGGCACTCCTTGGCCTGAGAGGCCAACCGGGCCACGCGCTGGCGGAACAGGGCACGAATCTGTGGGTCGACCGGGCATCCGCCAAAATCCTCGCTACAGCCAATCCGCAGTTCAGACAGGGGCGGCACATCAGCCAGTGCAAACGCGTCGGGGCGATGATCAGCGTTCAAGGGGTCATCGGTGCTGAAACCGATGCACGAGCGCAGCATCAGCACCAAGTCGTCCATGTTGCGGGCCATGGGGCCCAGTACGGATATTGCCGACCAGCCCAACGGGCGCGTCGGATGCGGCACCAAACCGGGCGATGGACGAAAGCCCACGACACCGCAGACAGCGGCCGGCAAGCGCAAGGAACCACCGGTATCCGAGCCCGTGCACAGGCTGAAGAAGTCGGCCGCCAACGCCGCTGCCGATCCACCCGAGGAGCCGCCAGCGATCAAGTTGGGATTGAAGGGATTGCCTGTCGCTCCCCAGACCGCGTTGCGGCTGTTGCCGCCCGCGCCGTGCTCAGGCACATTGGTCTTGCCTACCACGATCGCGCCGGCTGCACGCAACGCGGCAACCATGGGCAGATCCGTGTCAGGAACGTAGTCCCGCAGCGTCGGCGAACCCGACGTAGTCAGCAGGCCAGCCGTCGGTTGCAAATCCTTGACACCCAGGGTCAAGCCGTCCAGTGGCCCGATCGGTTGACCGTCGCTATAACGTTGCTCCGAATCGCGCGCTTCAGTGCGGGCGCGGTCGAAACACGTCGCCGCTACGGCATTGATCAAATGGTTGTACCGGCCAATGCGCGCGATGCCGGCCTCCAACGCGTCGACGGGCGACCACTCGCCCCGCTTGAATCCTTCAAGCAGCGCGACAGCGGGCAAGCCTGTCAAAAGGTCGTCGTTGGTCAACGGCCTGTCCCCTCCTCAATATTTATTTTGGACCGTCAGGTCGTGGCCATCAGAGCCAGGCAGCCTAGTTTGAAATGTAATGTAGGAGAAATCGGACAATAGATAAAATGAAAAATCAGGCCAAGACCATAACCATTCGGAATACTCTTCAAGATCGTCGACTGACTGATTGAATGCAGTCCAGGAATGGCCGCAAGGCCGCGTTGGTCCCGGTTTGCTCTTCGCGCCAGAAGCACCACGCCTCGGACAGCACATGATCCATGCGCAAGCCCAGTACGGCCAAGTCGCCGCGGGCCGCATGGGCGAATGCCAATGCCTCCGGGAAGATGCCCAAGCAGGGCATTCTTTGCATCAGCGCCAGGTTCAACATCAGGGACTGCGACTCGATGACATCAGAAGGCAACCCATGGCCAGACTGAGCGAAAAATGCCTCGATCGCTCGATGCGCCACCGAATGCGCGTCAGGCAGTATCCACGGCCAGCGTAGCGCATCCCGCCAAGTCAGGCCTCGCCTTTTTACCAGGGGATGATTGCGCCCACTCACTACGACGATGGGCTCGGATGATAAACGGATTTGCCGGATGCCTGGCAGCTCCTGCTGCTGCCAGACCCGCGCCAGCAGCACGTCTATCTCGCCCCGCTCCAGCAAAGGCCGCAGTGCGACGAAGTGCCCTTCTGTCACGGAAATGGACACCTTGGACGCCGCTTGCCTGAACGTCCAGATCACCTCGGGTAACAGCGTGGGCGCCAGAGAGGTAACCGTGCCCACACGGATGTGACCACGGATGCCCAAGCGAATGGCCTCCAGTTCCAACTCGGCACGGCTGAGTTGCTGGATCACCGCCTGCGCGTGTACCGCAAGGCGCCTGCCGACATCCGTCAAAAATAGGCGGTTGCGCTCCCTGTAGATCACGGGCGCGTTCAGGGCATTTTCAATCTCGGCGATCTGCTTAGAAATCGCCGACTGGGTCACGTACAGCGCGTCGGCCACCTTGCTCACCAAGCCAAGTTCTGCCAGGGCCGCCATGATGCGCAAATGCTGCAAGCGCAATCCCTGCCGGAAATATCGGGCGTTCTTCCCCTGGGACTCACGGCGCATGCCCTTGCTCATTTTGCGCACCTGCGCCGCTGTCCTACCGCATCCCGCAGTACCGCCAGCAAAGGCTGGGGCTGCCCAACGCCGATACACGCACCGATCGCGCTGCCGCTCATTCTCCGCGATGATGCCGTGATCATCGAGAATGCCGAAGGAACCACGACTGAAAATGCGTCATCTCGACCTCCTGATGAGGCACTCTATAGCAACAAATATCAAATTAAAAGGCGCAGAAAAGCGCCTTTTAATATCCATCCGGAACCTGGTGGCAAATCTTGCCGTGCGATGCGGTGATTGAACCAGTGCCCCTTTTCTGAAATCGGTCGGGCACGCGCGCAGCCGGCTATGGATACGCAACGCCCCTGCGATGGAACCGGCCCGGGCAGTGCCGGGCCAGAGGTGATTTTGGTAGGTCGTGCCAGGTTCGAACTGGCGACCAACGGATTAAAAGTCCGCTGCTCTACCGGCTGAGCTAACGACCCGAAAAGAGGCGCGATTTTAATTTGCCGGGGGTACTTGTGTCAATGAAATCCGGGCTCAGCGGCACTGAATTCGCCCCAGTTTTGGCGGTAAATAACTGCGCGAGGGGGCGAAAAGTCTCATTCTTCCCGCAGCATGCGCGCGTATTGCCATTTCATCGTCAAGGCCGCGCCGGCGACGATGGATACAAAGGTGAGCATCGAGCCCAGCGCCAGCGTCGAAAAACCGCTGATGCCCTGACCAATGGTACAACCCATGCCGGTGACACCGCCAAAGCCCATCAACACGCCGCCTAACATGTGGTTGGCTGTGTCCTGGGGATCGCGGAAGCTTTCCCAATGGAACTTCCCGCTAGCCAACGCATACGCAGCCGAGCCCGCGACGACGCCGAGGGCCGAGGCTATGCCGAAGGTGACGATTCTGCTGGTGTCGGTCCAGAACATGAGCAATTCCAGCAGGTAGGCCTGCGGCGCGACGAAGGAGAGCGATTCCAGGCGGCCGCTATTGGTGGCAACGAAGGCTTCCTGCAGGGTGTTCGGGTCCTCGGCCAGATATCCGAGCTTGCCGCTCACATACCAGCCGCCAATCACCACCAGCCCCACGGTCACCCCGCCGAGGATGCCGTCAAAGTTGCGGCGGAATTCGCGGTCCTTGAATACGAACAGGAGCAGCAGACCCGCCACGATTGCACTCGCGAGCATGTCCATGGTCTTCCTGTCTGCGCCGAATTCCTTGGCCAGCAGGGAAGGCAGGTCCTGCCCGGTCGACAAGTGAATCGTCACCGGGTCGAGCACCGCCACGCGGAAAGCCCCGAACAGGCCCTTCAGCGTAACGTAGGCGGCGATGCCGAGAAACACGAACACCACCAGCGATTTGAGACTGCCGCCGCCGATGCGGATCAGGGTCTTGCTGGCGCAGCCGGAACCGAGCGTCATGCCTACGCCGAAGGTAAGGCCGCCGACGATGTAGGACAACCAGATGAAATTCTGGCCGGGATAGATCGACTTGGACAGATCGACAACGCCGGCGAGTTGCAATGCGTTCGAGCCGATGATGGCGACGGCGATGGCAAGCAGCCACATGCGCATGCGCCCCCAATCGCCCATATTGACCATGTCGGACACCGCGCCCATGGTGCAGAAGTTGGTTTTATTCGCTACCGCACCGAAAATGAATGCGAGGGCGAAACCGCCCCAGGCCACAGTGGTCGCAATGGTCGCCGGATTGACGTCGTTCATGGGCCTCCCCTCCCGTGAGAATCCGCGATTCTAGTCTGGGACTTACGTCGCGCAAGTAAAATTTTTTAGCGTCCGAATAACTCTGACCTATGCGCCCCTGCGTCGCCACGCGGGGGCGAGGCGCCGTTCACTCCGGCGTCGGATAATAAAGCGTCGGATCGGCCACGCCGGCAGTCTCGAAACCCGCGCGGCGCAGACGGCAGGAATCGCACACCCCGCAGGCACGCCCTTGCGCATCGGCCTGATAGCAGGAGACGGTGAGGCCATAGTCCACGCCCAGCTTCACGCCCTGTTCGATGATCTGCGCTTTGCTCATGGCGATAATGGGCGTGTGCAGCGTGAGTTCTTGACCCTGCACCGCGGCCTTGGTGGCGAGATTGGCCATGCGCTCGAAGGCGCGCATGTACTCGGGCCGGCAGTCTGGGTAGCCCGAATAATCGACCGCGTTGGCGCCGAAGAACAGGTCTTGGGCCTCGAGTACCTCCGCCCAGGCGAGTCCGAGGGAGAGCATGATGGTATTGCGCGCCGGAACGTAGGTGACGGGAATGGCGTCTTTCTGCACACCCCCGGTCGGCACAGCAATATTGCCGTCCGTCAGCGCCGAGCCGCCGAAAGCGGTGAGATCCAAGCTTATGGTTTTCTGCTCCACCGCGCCCAGTGCGCGCGCTACGCGCATGGCGGCATCGAGTTCGACCCGGTGGCGCTGGCCGTAATCGACCGACAGCGCGTAGCAGGCGTAACCCTGACCTACGGCCAGCGCGAGCACGGTGGCCGAATCGAGCCCGCCCGAAAGAAGAACGACGGCTTTGCGCATGGTTCGAAACCGAAGGCCCGTTTCAGCTACGTCGAAACGGGCCCATGGGATTCCCGGCTAACGTTTGCCCGCGAGACGCTGCTTGGCCTGTTCCGCCGCAGGCGTGCCGGGATATTTTTTCAGCAGCGTATGCAGGGTTTCGCGCGCTGTCCGCGTTGCGCCCATCTCGGCCTGGCAGCTGGCAATATTGAGCAGCGCATCCGGGGCCTTCGTACTGTCGGGCCAGGAAGCGAGAACTTTTTGCTGCGCGGCAATCGCCATCTTGTAATCGCGCAGGGCATAGTACGCATTGCCGATCCAGTACTGCGCGCTCGATACCTGCTGGCTGTCGGGATAGTTGGTGAGAAAACTCTGAAACCCGGCCACCGACGCCTGATAGTTGCCAAGTTTGAACTGGTTCAGCGCCGCCTCGTAGGTCTTGCCTTCAAGAACCGGATCGGGCGCGTCTGCCGCCGGTTTCTCCTGCGCCTTCGCGCTCGCCTCTAGCTTGCGCAGGCGCGCGTCCAGGTCCGTGTACAGGTCCTTCTGCCGCCGGTCCAGCGTATCGATTTGGTGGCCCTGCACCTCGATCTGACCGCGCATGCGCGCCAGTTCCTGCTTGAACTCATCGAGCTGCTTGGCGAAATCAAAGGTGCGGTTCTGCGCCATCGCTTCGAGCCGGGTCAGCCGCGCCTCCGTCGCTTTCTGATTCGCTTCTACCTGGTCCCGCAGATTGGCGACCGCCTGCCGCGCCTGCTCGTCGTCGAAGATGCCTGCGCGCGCAACGCCGGCGACCAGACAAAGAACCAGCAGCAGCAGGGCGCGCAGCTTCATCTATCAATACTCGCCGTTGTAGAGCATGTCACTGCGCCGGTTCTGGGCGTAGCAGGCCTCGGTCTGCTCGGTGCAGCGCGGTTTTTCCTCGCCCAGACTTACCGCCTCGATCTGGCTGTCCGGTGCGCCCATCAGTTCCAGCATTTTCTTTACGCCATCGGCGCGCCTCTGTCCCAGCGCGATGTTGTATTCGCGGCTGCCGCGCTCGTCGGTGTTGCCCTGAACCAGCATTTTCGCGCCGGGGTGCTTCGCTAGATAATCGGCATGGGCCTGCACCAGTGGTTTGTACTGGTCCTTGATGTTGTACTTGTCAAAGTCGTAGTAAATGCTGCGCTTGGACAGGATGTTGTTCGGATCTTTGAGCGGGTTCGCCTGTTGCTCGGCCCTAGGCGCGACCGGCGTGACTGCGGAACCACCCTGCTGGGAATTTGCGCTTGGGGTACGATCCTCGACCCCGGCCTGGGACCCCGCCGGGGGTGTGCTGGCGCAACCCGCAAGCATGGCCGCCGCTACGATAACAAGCAATCTTTTCATACCCTTCTCCTTCTGGTTATTTATCGTCATTCCAACATCAGGGATACATCCCCTGACACATCCCTGACTCAGGAGCCGTTTCGATGATTATCAAACCGCCGATTAATTGTTGTTAACAAACGGGCCCCACGCGGGCTCACGCACGTCGGCCGCCTGAATCGACAGGCTCTCCTTCACCCTGCCATCGATCGAAACGGCCGCCAGCGAGCCGCGGCCGTTGCTCTGCGTGGCATACAGGATCATTTTGCCGTTGGGCGCAAAACTGGGCGATTCGTCGTTTTCTCCGCCGGTAAGCCCCTGTGCCTGCCCGCTCGCCAGGTCGAGCACTTTCAACTGAAAACGCCCGTTTTCGCGCGCAATATAGGCCATAGTCTTGCCGTCGGGAGAGATGCGCGGCGACACGTTATAGTTGCCGTCGAAGGTCACGCGCGTAACACCCCCCCCGTTCACACTCATACGATAAATCTGCGGGCTACCGCCGCGGTCGGACGTGAAATAGATGGTTTGACCATCCGGCGCGAAAAAAGGTTCCGTGTTGATGGAGTCGGATTGGGTGATGCGGCGCAGGTTACTGCCGTCTGCGCCGATGAGGTAAATCTGCGAACCGCCTTGCTTGGACAAGACCACCGCCAACTGCTTGCCGTCGGGTGACCAGGCGGGCGCGCTGTTGGAGCCTTTGAAATTCGCCACCACGTGGCGCTGACCGGAAACCAGTGAATGCACATACACGACGGGCTTCTTGTTCTCGAATGACACGTAGGCTAGGCGGGTGCCGTCAGGCGACCAGGCCGGGGAGATGATCGGCTCGTACGAGGCGAGCGCGGTCTGCGCGTCGTAGCCGTCGGCATCGGCGATCTGCAGCTCGTAGCGGCGCCCCTGTTTAACCACATAAGCGATGCGCGTGGAAAACACGCCGCGGTCGCCGGTCAGTTTTTCATAGATTACGTCGGCGATGCGGTGTGCGGTCGCGCGCACCTGCTGCGCGGTCAGGGTAAAAGCGACTCCGGCGATCTGGGTTTGCCCGGGCACGTCGAGCAGGCGGAAACTCGCCTCGAAGCGCCCGTCGGCCAGGCGCACCACGCTGCCGATGACCAAGGCGTCGGCGCCGCGGGTTTTCCAGTCGTCGAAGTTGACCTGTGCCGCCTCGGTCGGCAGCGGGTTCACGTTGCCGACGAAAAGCGTGCGGAAGCGTCCGCTCCTTTGCAGATCGGCTTCCACGATATCGCTGATGTTTTGCGACAACACCTGTTCGCCGGCGAAGCGCAGCACCCCGATAGGGATCTGATTGGCGCCGCCGCCGATGATTTGGATGGACAGTTGCGCCTGCGCGCTGGAGCAGACAAACGCTAGCAGCAGTAAGAAGAAGCGGTACACAATTCGCATGCGGGACCCTGGGAAAAGGTTCGGGAGATTATACCCGTAGTGTCGGCAGCCGGATTCAGTCCAGCGGCTTAAAATGGATTTCCAGATCCCGCCGGAACTGGTCCGGCCGGTCAGGTTTGGGCAGGGGGGAGGACTTGAATATCGCCCGCCGCACCGCCGCATCGTATGCCTGGTAGCCGCTGGACTTGCGCAGCGTGACCGAGATGACTTCGCCGTCAGGCAATTGCACCACATCGAAAATCGCCTCCGCGTCGCCCGGTACATCCGGCGGCAACACGACGTTGCTCTTGATCTTGCCTTTGAGCTTGGCGATGTATGCCGCGTCCGCGCTTGCGGCCGCGGCTGCCGCGTCGCGCCGCATCTGATCCAGAATTGTGTCCTTTTCCAGTTGCTGATTGAGTACCGCCGACTCGCTCTTCGCCTGGGCCTGAATTTCCTTTCTGAGATCGAGATTGAGTTTTGGCTCCGGCTTCGGTTTGGGTTTAGGTTTGGGTTTAGGTTTCGGCTTAGGCTTAGGCTTCGGCTCGGGCTTCGGCTCGGGCTTCGGCTCCTCTTTTTTTGGCACTTCCTTCTTGATTTCCTTCTTCTTCTCCAGCGCGATGTCCGGCTTCTTCGGCTCGACCACCTTGGGTTCGGGCTTGGGTTCCGGCTTGACTTCGACTTTGGGCTCGGGTTGCGGTATCGGCTGGGGCTTCGGTACGGGTTGGGGCTTCGGCTGGGGCTTAGGTATAGGCACGGGTTTGACTTCTGCCTTGGGCGCAGGCAGCGTATTCCACAATTCGACCGCCACCGCCTCCGGCTCATGGCTTTGCCAGTGCACGCCGAAAAACAGGAACACCCCCAGCAGCAAGTGCACCAGCACCGCGAGAACCACTGAGGGTACCTTGCCGGGTTCCTCGTAGGCAAAAGCGCCGGCCGCCGCGCTCATCGTGCCGCAGGCTTCACCAGCAGGCCGACTTTGCGCACATGCTGCTTTTGCAACTCGTCCATTACCTTGAGAACCTCTTCATAGCGCACGCTCTTGTCCGCCGCGATCACCACCGGCTGATCCGGATGCGTTTTTTGCTTTTCCTGTAACGCAGCCACCAGTTCGGCGGTTGACACCGCGTGTTCGCTCGAGCCGGTCTTGCTGCGCTCGCGCAACAGCAGCGATGCGTCGGCCTTGATCACCACCTCCAGCGGAAACTCGGGCGGATGCGCGGATTTGCCCAAAGTAGGCAGATCAACCACTCCCGGGTTCACCAGCGGCGCGGTGATCATGAATATCACCAGCAGCACCAGCATCACGTCGATATAGGGCACGACGTTGATATCGCTCATGGCACGGCGCTGGCGTGGCATCGCCCGCGTCCCTATTTGCCTGCGCCGGACTGGCGCTGCAGGATGTTGGAAAACTCCTCGATGAAACTCTCGAAGCGGATCGCGAGGCGGTCGATGTCGTGCGTGTATCGGTTATAGGCAAGTACCGCGGGAATCGCCGCGAACAGGCCGATGGCGGTGGAAACCAGCGCCTCGGCGATGCCGGGCGCAACGTGCGCGAGCGTCGCCTGGCTGACATTGGCAAGAGCGCGAAACGAATTCATGATGCCCCACACCGTGCCGAACAGGCCGACGTAGGGACTGACCGAGCCGACCGAGGCGAGAAAGGACAGGTGGCGCTCCAGGTTGTCCATCTCGCGCTGATAGGTGGCGCGCATGGCGCGGCGTGCACCCTCCACAGGAATGCTCGGGTCGCCGCCGCGCTGCGCGCGCAGCTTGGCGAATTCGCGGAAGCCCGCCTCGAATATGCGCTCGAGCGCGCCGGCGCGGTGGCGATCGTTCGCCGCACTCTGGTACAAGCCGTTGAGGTCGCCGCCGCTCCAGAAGTCGCGCTCGAACTTCTCCGTCTGGATCCTCGCCTGCCGGATCGCAAACAGCTTGCGGAAAATGAACAGCCAGCTCATGAACGAGA
Source organism: uncultured Enterobacteriaceae bacterium (assembly GCA_964601155.1). Lineage (GTDB taxonomy): Bacteria > Pseudomonadota > Gammaproteobacteria > Burkholderiales > SG8-39 > 2-12-FULL-64-23. The sequence goes on along the minus strand of CAZRMO010000030.1, from coordinate 18,385 downwards.
CCATCAGCAGCAGCGCCATCACCAGCTGCACCGGCACGCTGGCGTTGGTGACCAGAGAAACTATCGACATATCCTCGCTTATATTCATTTTGTCATCGGCTCGCGTAGCAAACTGAAAAAGGGGGTTGCCCCCCTTTTTTTCTAAGCCCCCGGAATGGGGATATCTCTCAAAAATTGCGGCATGGTGGCCGGCCTGAAATTCCGCCGGCTCAGGCAGGCCACCCGAACCTCGGCGCGCGCCAGCACCTGCGTGCCGCAACGCGCTTCCTGGATCAGATCAACGTAGACACGCGCAAGCTTCAGCGGTTCAACCGTGACCTCGAGCAGGTCGTCGAGGCGCGCCGGGCGGAGAAAATCGAGCAGCGCCCGCCGCACCACGAAAATCAGACCTTCTTCCTGCGCCAGTTTATCCTGATTCAGGCCGCAACTGCGCAGCCATTCGGTGCGCGCGCGCTCGAAGAACTTCAGGTAGTTGGCGTAATAGACGACACCGCCGGTATCGGTGTCCTCATAGTAGACGCGCACCGGCCAGCAAAAGCGTTGCGCCGCCCCGGTCTCAGGATTCACCCGGACCACTCCACAAATCGCCGTCGGTGCCAGTGTTCGGCAGCGCCAGGCCAAAATGGCGATAAGCCGATACCGTGGCGACGCGCCCGCGCGGCGTGCGCTGCAAATAACCCTGCATGATCAGGAAAGGTTCGATCACATCCTCGATGGTGTCGCGCTCTTCGCCGATCGCGTGCGCGAGGTTATCCACGCCTACCGGTCCGCCCGCAAATTTCTCGATCACGGCCAGCAGCAGCTTGCGGTCCATCAGGTCCAGCCCGAGCACGTCCACGTCGAGCATGCGCAACGCCGCGTCGGCGACCTCGCGGCTCACGCCGCTTCTCGCCCTGACCTCGGCATAGTCGCGCACCCGCCGCAGCAGCCGGTTGGCGATGCGCGGCGTGCCGCGCGAGCGCCGCGCGATTTCGAGCGAGCCTTCGGCGGCGACCTCGACCTTGAGCAGCCCGGCCGAGCGGCTCACGATCTGCTGCAGCTCGGGCGCGCTGTAGAACTCGAGCCGCGCGACAATGCCGAAGCGGTCGCGCAAGGGGTTGGTGAGCATGCCGGCGCGGGTGGTGGCGCCGACCAATGTGAACGGCGGCAGGTCAAGCTTGACCGAGCGCGCCGCCGGGCCCTCGCCGATCATGATGTCGAGCTGAAAATCTTCCAGTGCCGGATACAGGATTTCCTCCACCACCGGCGACAGGCGGTGGATCTCGTCGATGAACAGCACGTCGTTCGGTTCGAGATTGGTAAGCAGTGCGGCAAGATCACCAGGACGCTCCAGCACCGGTCCCGAGGTATGGCGCAGGTTGACCCCCATTTCGCGCGCGATGATGTGCGCCAGGGTCGTTTTTCCCAGCCCCGGCGGGCCGAACAGCAGCACGTGATCGAGTGACTCTTTGCGCGCGCGCGCCGCCTCGATGAATATCGCGAGCTGGCCGCGGATTTTTTCCTGGCCTACATACTCGGACAAAGCCTTGGGCCGCAGCGCACGCTCGAGCGCCTCTTCCTGCGGCGAGGCGGGATCGGCGGCGATCAGTCGGTCGATTTCGATGGCCATGCGCTATTTTAACCGCGGACACGGCGCCATTCTTGCGATCATGCGTTTCCCGCTCATGGTTCGTTTCAGCGCGCGAGCGGGCGATCCGGGTGCGTTGACTGTGAGGCGTCCGCAAAAAAAACGACGTAATGCGTAGTGTGGCCCGCCGTATCGCGAATCGCCGAAATGCTCCGCCACTCGCGGTATATGCTGGCGTCTTTGCGCCGGCACCAGGAGGTGCCGGTCCAGTAACCCTGACGCTTCAATGTGTCGCGGATATCGTCGTAAAACTCAGGCGGCTGAAGTGCGGTGTGAAACTCGTTCTCCGGCTTCCCACACACGTCCTCCTCGCCGTACCCCGTGAGCGTCGTGAATGCCCGATTGACCGAAATTATTGTTCCGTCGGCGCCGACGATCATCATTGCCTCGGCCATGTTCTCGAATACGTCGGCCTGAACGGCGAGCTTCTTGTCGCGCTGGCGCAACTCGGTGATATCGGTCGAAACGATCACGACCCGCGCGGCGCCCGCGTGCGAAAAAGATTTGGCGGTGGCCTGGAACTCGTGCGCCAGGCCATCCGCAGCAGTCAGACCGTAGAGAAACTTCTGCGGCTCCCCCGATTGGACCGCCTTCTGCAGCAGCGCGCGGGTTGCGTCCCGTTCCTCCGGACGCAGGTGAGCCAGGGCATCGGCGCCGATTTCCAGCCCCGCCTCGGGGAGCAGGCGCCGATAGGAGGGGCTCGCGTACACCCAGCGCCCTTCGGCGTCCACCATCGCGATCAGGTCCCCCGCATTCTCGGTGATGATGCGGTAGTGCTCTTCGCTCTGGCGCAGCGTCTCGCGCATGTCGCGCAACTTGCGACTCTGCGTGAACGCGATATTGCCAAGGCCGATCACGTAGGCGAACAAGCCTATCAGGCACAGCGCGGCGGCCGCAGGATCGGTCTGCGGCGACACCTTGAATCCGGCGACAAGACCCCACGCAAGCGCGCCGAAAGAGAACGCGAGCAACGCGCCCAGGGCCCCGCGCCAGCCGCGGTTGATCGCGTTATTGAGCGCGGTCCCCAGGAAGACAGGTAAGGCGATCCAGGTGGGGAACCCCAGCGCTGCTATCCAGATCCCGAGCAGCAGGCAGTCGAGCAGCAGATTGGCATGCTCGGCTTTGAGCGAGTCCGGTGCTGTGCGCGCGCGCCAAAACAGCAAGTGCGGATAGACGAGGAACTGCAGCGCGAGCAGCGCCCACGCGATCAAGCCGTAGTTCCGCCCCCAAATCTGCAAGCCGATGGCGATAAACAACGCGGCGAAAGCAGTCGCCCGTATCTGGTAAAAGAGGCGGACAAATCGGTGGTACTGCTGGGTCACGTTCAGCCCCTGGCCAGCGACTTGAGCGCCTGGCGGATTCCATCGGATACGCTCAGGCCTTCGGGCAATTGCTTCAGCGCATAGCGCGCCTCTTTCTCGTTGTAGCCGAGCGCGAGCAGCGCATTGAGCACGTCGTCCGAGACGGGCGCGGCCCGGTTGACGGCCGTGCCGATCGTGAGTTCGGCGCCAAGTTTGTCTTTCAACTCGAGCAGCAGGCGCTCCGCAGTCTTCTTGCCGATGCCGGGAACCTTGGTCAGCCGCCCGGCTTCCTGCTCCGCCACTGCCTGCGCCAGATCGGCAACGCTCATGCCGGACAGCAGGGACAAGGCGGTGCGCGCACCGACACCGCTGATTTTCAGCAACTGGCGAAACGCCTTGCGCTCGAACTCGCTGGCAAAACCGAACAGCAAATGTGCGTCCTCGCGCACGACTAGATGGGTGTAAAAGGTCACCCGCTCGCCCACGTTCGGCAGGTTGTAAAAAGTGCTCATGGGCACGTCGATTTCGTAGCCCACGCCCTGCACTTCCAAGGTGACCCGCGGCGGCGTCTTTTCCAGCAGCATGCCGCTCAAGCGTCCTATCATATGAGCCGCCCCTTCTTCACGCGATAGCCCGCTGTCGCGATTGCGCCCAGCCCCTGCCCGCCGTGCGCGTGACAGATGGCACAGGCAAGCGCGTCGGCCGCATCCGCGCCGGGATTTCCCGCCAGGCCGAGCAAGCGCCGCACCATCTCCTGCACCTGGTCTTTTTTCGCGTGCCCGTTGCCCACCACCGCCTGCTTTACCTGCAGCGCAGTATATTCTGCCACCGGCAGACTCTCCAGCACGGCGGCGCAAATGGCCGTCCCGCGCGCCTGGCCGAGGAGCAGCGTCGACTGCGGATTGACGTTGACGAACACCTTTTCGACCGCCACCTGCTGCGGCTGATGTTGCTGGATCACGTCGCGCAGACCCTCCAGTATGGTCTTGAGCCTGCCGGGCAGATCCGTTTCCGGCGCCTTGATGCAACCGCTGGTGACATAGGCGAGTTTGCCGCCGTTCCTGCGGATAACGCCGAATCCAGTTACGCGCAGGCCGGGATCGATGCCTAGTATGGTTATTGTGGCGTCCGCCATCGGCGGATTATAGCCTTGTGCGGCCAGCCTATTCGTCGATCATCGCGGTGGTATAAACGTCCTGCACGTCGTCGAGCGCCTCCAGCGCATCGAGCAGCTTTTGCATGCGCAGCGCATCGTCGCCGCTGATCTCGGTTTCGCTCAGCGGCTTCATCGTGATTTCGGCCAGCTCAGGTTTGAGGCCCGCCTTCTCCAGGCCCTGCTTCACCACCGAAAAATCGCCAAAAGCGCAGATCACCTCGACCGAGCCGTCTTCGTTGGCGAGCACGTCCTCGGCACCCGCCTCCAGCGCCGCTTCCATTACCTTGTCCTCGCTGGTGCCGGGGGCGAATACGAATTGGCCGCAGTGCTTGAACATGAAACCCACCGAACCGTCGGTGCCGAGGTTGCCGCCGTTCTTGACGAAGGCGTGGCGCACCTCGGCCACGGTGCGCGTGCGGTTGTCGGTGAGACAGTCGACCATCACCGCCGCGCCGCCGATACCGTAGCCTTCGTAGCGCACCTCCTCGTAGTTGGCGCCATCGAGCGCGCCGGCGCCGCGCTTGGCGGCATTTTCGATGTTGTCCTTGGACATGTTCACGTCGCGCGCCTTTTCCATCGCCAGGCGCAGGCGCGGGTTCATGTTGGGGTCGGCGCCGCCCATGCGCGCGGCCACCGTGATCTCCCGAATCAGGCGGGTGAAAACCTTGCCCTTCTTGGCATCCGTGACCGCTTTTTTATGCTTTATATTGGCCCACTTGGAATGTCCCGCCATGATCGCCGCCTCGATTGCCGTGGCAAATTGAGGATTTTAACATCGCACTTGCGCATGCGACCTCCGATGAACGGCGATTCCGCGCATTGGCCGCTCCGGGCCGACGAATTCTGCAAATCGCAGGGGCGGCAGGGATGCTGGACACTGTCATGCTGGTTACAATGCGAACCGGAGCGCAATACCCCATCACTAGGTAACCGGCAATAAGGAGACGAACATGGATTTCGGCATCAAAGGCAGGACGGCGATCGTATGCGCATCGAGCAAGGGTCTGGGGCGGGGCTGCGCCTTTTCGCTGGCACGCGAGGGGGTGAACCTCGTCATCACCGCCCGCGGCAAGGAGGCGTTGGAGAAAACCGCCGACGAAATCCGCGCTGCAACAGGGGTGAAAGTCATCACGGTCGCCGGCGACATCACCACCGAGGCCGGCCGCGCCATGGTGCTCGCCGCCTGCCCCAATCCGGATATCCTCGTCAACAACGCCGGCGGGCCGCCGCCGGGGGATTTCCGCAACTGGACCCGGGACACCTGGATCGCGGCGCTGGACGCCAACATGCTCACCCCGATCGAGCTGATCAAGGCCACGGTGGACGGCATGATCGCGCGCAAGTTCGGTCGCATCGTCAACATCACCTCCAGCTCGGTGAAGGCGCCGATCGAGGTGCTCGGCCTTTCCAACGGCGCGCGCTCCGGGCTCACCGGCTTCGTCGCCGGCATCGCGCGCAAGACCGTGGCGCACAACGTCACCATCAACAACCTGCTGCCGGGCTCGTTCGACACCGACCGCATCCGCACCACTTTGGCCGCCCAGGCCAAGGCCGGCGGCGTCGACATCGAAGTGATACGCAAAGCGCGCATGGCCCAATGCCCCGCGGGCCGCTTCGGCGACCCGGCCGAGTTCGGCGACGCCTGCGCCTACCTGTGCAGCGCGCAAGCCAGCTATGTCACCGGTCAGAATTTCCTCATCGACGGCGGTTCCTATCCAGGGACGTACTGATTGATCGCGCCGGGGCGCCGCGCCGGTTTTGCGGGTGCGGCCGCCGCCGGGCGGGGGTTTTTGCGCTAAAATTATTTCATCCACCGCCCGCTCGGGCGCGCTTTTACCTTTCACGTGGAGAACCCTATGAACGCCCCCAAAGACGCCCGCATGACGCAACTCGAATTGAAGGACCCAAAACTCGTCCGCCAGCAGTGCTACGTCGACGGCGCCTGGCTGGACGCGGACGACAAATCGACCCTGACGGTGAACAATCCTGCCGATGGCGCGCAGCTTGGCACGGTGCCCAAAATGGGCGTGGCGGAGACGCGCCGGGCGATAGAAGCCGCCAATGCGGCTTTTCCAGCCTGGCGCGCCAGGACCGCCAAGGAGCGCTCGGTAATCCTGCGCCGCTGGTTTGACTTGATGATGGCAAACCAGGAAGACCTGGCGCAACTCATGACCGCCGAGCAGGGCAAACCGCTCGCCGAGTCGCGCGGCGAAATCGCCTATGCCGCGTCCTTCATCGAGTGGTTCGCCGAGGAAGGCAAGCGCATCTACGGCGACACCATTCCGCAGCACCAGGCGGACAAGCGCATCGTGGTGCTGAAAGAGCCGATCGGCGTGTGCGTCGCGATCACGCCGTGGAACTTTCCCTCCGCCATGATCACGCGCAAGGCCGGTCCGGCGCTCGCCTCCGGCTGCACCATGGTGGTTAAACCCGCCAGCGCCACACCCTATTCGGCCCTCGCCATGGCGGAGCTCGCCGAGCGCGCGGGCGTGCCCAAGGGCGTGCTCTCGGTAGTGACCGGTTCGGCCGGCGCGATCGGCGGCGAGATGAGCACCAATCCCCTGGTGCGCAAGCTCACTTTCACCGGCTCCACCGAAATCGGCAAGAAGCTGATGGCGCAATGCGCGGGCACGGTGAAAAAGACCTCGATGGAACTGGGCGGCAATGCGCCGTTCATTGTGTTCGATGACGCCGACCTGGACGCTGCGGTGGAGGGCGCGATGATCTCCAAGTACCGCAACAACGGCCAGACCTGCGTCTGCGCCAACCGCGTCCTGGTGCAGGACAAGGTTTACGACGCTTTCGCCGCCAAGCTGGCGGCGAAAGTCAACGCGCTACAGGTCGGCGACGGCAGGCAGGCAGGCGTGACCACCGGCCCGCTGATCAACGCGGACGCTGTGGCCAAGGTCGAGGAGCACATCGCCGATGCCCTCGCTAAAGGGGCAAAGGTCCTCACCGGCGGCAAACGCCACGCACTTGGGGGGCTGTTCTTCGAGCCCACAGTCCTCGCCAACGTCACCCCGAGCATGCAGGTGACGCGGGAGGAAACTTTCGGCCCGGTGGCGCCGCTGTTCCGCTTCAAGGACGAGGCCGAGGCGATCCGCCTCGCAAACGACACCGAATTCGGTCTCGCCGCCTACTTCTACGGCCGCGACATAGGCCGCATCTGGCGCGTGGCCGAAGCGCTGGAATACGGCATCGTCGGCATCAACACCGGCCTCATTTCCACCGAAGTCGCGCCGTTCGGCGGCGTCAAGGAATCGGGCATCGGGCGAGAGGGTTCAAAGTACGGCATCGAGGACTTTCTTGTTATCAAGTACCTGTGCCTCGGCGGCATCTAGCCCGGCCAAGCGCGCGCCGGGTGCGCTCGAGGCCGGAGGGCAGTCGAGCGGCGCGGTCGCAGCGGACCGTCAGACGTTAAAACGGAAATGCATGACGTCGCCGTCGCGCACCACGTAGTCCTTACCCTCGAGGCGCATCTTGCCGGCTTCCTTGGCGCCTTGCTCGCCCTTGCAGGCGATGAAATCGGCGTATGAGATCACCTCGGCACGGATGAAGCCGTGCTCAAAGTCAGTGTGGATCACCCCGGCGGCCTGCGGCGCGGTCGCGCCCACCTGCACCGTCCAGGCACGCACTTCCTTGGGTCCGGCGGTGAAATAGGTCTGCAGTCCGAGCAAGGCGTAACCGGCGCGGATCAGGCGGTCCAGGCCCGGCTCGTCCAGGCCCATGTCGGCGAGAAAAATCGTCTTGTCCTCATCGCTCAGGTCCGCCATCTGCGCCTCTATGGCGGCGCAGATCGCCACCACCGGCGCACCCTCGGTCTTGGCGTATTCCTCCACGCGCGCGAGCAGCGGGTTGTTGTTGAAGCCGTTTTCGTCGACGTTGGCGACATACATCGCCGGCTTGGCCGTCATCAGGCACAGCGGCTGCAGCACCTGTTGCTCCTCGCGCGACAAGCCCAGGCTGCGCACAGGCTTGGCCTGGTTGAGCACCGGCAGCACCTTTTCCAGAACCGCCACGATGCGTTGCGCCTCCTTGTCGCCCGATTTCGCGACCTTGGCGTAGCGCGCCATGGTCTTTTCCACCGTCGCCAGGTCGGCAAGCGCGAGTTCGGTATTGATGGTCTCGATGTCGCTCAAGGGGTCGATCTTGCCGGCGACGTGCACCACGTTGTCGTCGACGAAACAGCGGACCACATGCGCGATCGCGTCGGTTTCACGGATGTTGGCGAGGAACTTGTTTCCCAAACCCTCGCCCTTGGATGCGCCCGCAACCAGGCCGGCGATATCGACGAATTCGACCACTGCGGGGATGGTTTTTTGCGGCTTGGCGATGGCGGCCAATTGCGCCAGCCGCGCATCGGGTACCTCGACGATGCCGACGTTGGGCTCGATGGTGCAGAAAGGATAGTTCTCCGCGGCGATCGCCGCCTTGGTGAGCGCATTGAACAGCGTCGACTTGCCGACGTTCGGCAATCCGACGATACCGCATTTTAGAGACATGTGTGAAACCCTAATCTAATTTGGGGGAAATGCGCCCGGAAGAAAGTCCCCTTAGGGGACAAGGGGCGCTCGGTCCTCTTGCTCACTTCGCGCTGCTCAGCCCGGAATGCCCGGAGCCTGAGGCTTGGGTTTGGTGTGCAGTTTGTGCATTGCCGCCGCCATGTTGTCAGCGAGTATCAGGTCGAACACCGCGATGCCTCGGTCGATTACCGCATCGATCAAAGCCTGCTCTTCCTTGCGCGGCGCGTGGAGCACGAAATCGACCACCTCCTGCTCGCTCGCAGCGATATCGCGCGGATGCCCGATGCCGACGCGCAGGCGCCAGAACTCGGGCGTGCCCAACGTGGCGATGATGTCGCGCAGGCCGTTATGGCCCGCGTGCCCGCCGCCCTGCTTGATTTTCGCGCCTCCCGGCGGCAAGTCGAGTTCGTCGTGCACAACCAGGATTTCGTCGGCCGCGATCTTGTGGAACTGCGCCATCGCCCCCACCGCCCTGCCCGATTCGTTCATCCAGGTTTGGGGAAGCTGCAGCCACGCCGGTCCGGACGCTGTGTCCAGCCTGGCCACCAATGCATGGAACCTGGGCTCCTTTCTCAACGCGAGCCGATGTTGCGCGGCCAGCCGGCCGACCAGCCAGAAGCCGGCGTTGTGACGCGTGCTCTCGTACTTTTTGCCCGGGTTGCCCAAGCCAACGATGAGTTTGATCGGCATGCTGGCGCCACTTTAAAAAAACAGGCAGAGGCCAAAGCCTCTGCCTGTCGTCGAAGCGTACAAACTATTTGGAGGCTGCTTCGGGATTGCCGCAACTGCCTCTGACATCGGGTAACACAAGGGGAGCGCCCCCCCATCGCATCGCAATAAGCGCTTACTTCTTCTCGCCCTTGTCCCCGCCCTTTTCGGCAGCAGCCGGTTCGGCGGACTGCTTGCTGGTGGGAACTGCGGCAGCCGACACCGCCGCGGCTGCTTCTGCGGCAGCCGTGTCCGCGGCCTCGTCCGCCACCATCGCGCGCGGAATCTGCACCACGGCTACCGACGGGTTCTCGCCGCCATGCAGGATCGCTTCCACACCATTGGGAAGTTGCAGGTCCCTGACGTGTACGGTGTCGCCCACCGCCATCTCTTTCAGGTCGACCTCGATGTACTCGGGCAGATCGGCCGGCAGGCAGCGGATCAGGAGCTCGCTCATGACATGGCTGACGAGACCGCCAGACAGCTTCACTCCCGGCGATTGCTCGGCATTGGTGAAGTGCAGCGGAACCTTCATTTGGATTTTTTCGTCAGCCACGACGCGCTGGAAGTCGATGTGCTGGACCTCGCGCCGGAATGGATGCATGTTGACCGCGCGCAACAGCACCTGTTCCTTCACGCCCTCCAGATTGAGCGTCAGCACGGAAGCGTGGAAGGCTTCCTGACGCAACTGGTGATACAGCGCGTTGTGATCGAGCTCGATCACCTCCGCCGGCTGTTTGCCGCCGTAGACGATGCCGGGGGTCTTGCCCTCCCGGCGCAGGCGGCGGCTCGCTCCGGTGCCCTGCTTGCTGCGCTTTTGCGCGTTGACTTCGATTTGCATGTTGCACTCCTGGTTATGGCGGTCCCGCGACCAGGTACCGCCGTTTGAAAAACGGGTATTCGTACTTTGTTCTTTACTCGCTAAACAAGGAACTCACCGAGTCCTCGTTGCTGATGCGCAATATCGTTTCCGCGAGCAGGTCGACCACCGAGAGCACGCGTATCTTGCTGCACTTCTTCGCGTCCTCGCGTAGCGGAATGGAGTCGGTGACGACCACCTCGTCCAGCGCCGAACTGGCGATGCGCCCCACCGCCCCGCCGGAGAGCACCGGGTGGGTGCAGTAGGCGAGGACCTTGACCGCGCCCTCGCCTTTGAGCGCATCTGCCGCCTTGGCCAGCGTGCCTGCAGTGTCGACCATGTCGTCCATGATGACGCAGGTGCGGCCCTTGACGTCGCCGATGATATTCATCACCTCGGCATCATTCGCCCTGGGGCGGCGCTTGTCGATGATGGCCAGGTCCGATTCCAGGCGCTTGGCCAGCGCGCGCGCGCGCACCACGCCGCCGACATCGGGCGAAACCACCAGCAGGTTGTCGTGGCCGTGTTTCCACAGATCGCCCAAGAGGATCGGCGCGGCGTAAATGTTGTCCACGGGAACGTCGAAGAAACCTTGGATCTGGTCGGCGTGCAGATCCATGGTGAGCACCCGGTCCACGCCCGCGGCTTCCAGCATGTTGGCGACCACCTTGGCGCTGATCGCCACGCGCGCCGAGCGCGGCCTGCGGTCTTGGCGTGCGTAGCCGAAATAGGGGAGCGCAGCGGTGACCCGGGCGGCAGATGCGCGCTTGAGCGCATCGATCATGATCAGCACTTCCATCAGATTGTCGTTGGTGGGCATGCAAGTGGACTGCAGCACGAAGCAATCCCGGCCGCGCACGTTGTCCATCAACTCGATCATCACCTCGCCGTCGGAGAAGCGGCCGACGCTGGCGCTACCCACGGGGATATTGAGGCGTTTCGCCACAGCAGCCGCCAGTTGCGGATTGGCGCTGCCGGCAAAAATCATCAGGTGATCGTAAGCCATCTAGATGCTGGAACCTGGTGTCTAGAGACCAGGTTCCCGCGCTCCTATCGTTGCCTGTCGTAATCTCAGCCGCAACCGCGGCGCCTTCTGTCTAGCTTCCAGTCTTCGGAGACTGATTTCTAGATGGTGGCTGGGGAGGCAGGGATCGAACCTGCGAATGCCGGAATCAAAATCCGGTGCCTTACCACTTGGCGACTCCCCAAAACTCTAAAAGGCTGTTAAAAAGCTATCGATACAGCCGAAAATGTCTAGGCTTCGAAAATACTTCCATCTCAACAGCCTCTGACTTAGGGAATATAAAAGGGGGCACGCCCCCTTTTTCAATACCCTCCTACTCGCTCAACGCATGCAGCGGATGACGCTCCAAGCCTCGCGCCACCAGCCCGCGCATCGCCGTTGGCAACTGCGCATGGGTCGCGCGCGCCGCGGATTCAGTGGAGAATTCGGCATACACGCAGGCACCGGAACCGCTCATGCGCGCCTCGCCGTGCTGCTTCATCCAAGCCAGATGGCGCGCCACTTCAGGATAGCGTTTGCTCACCACGGGCTCCAGATCGTTACGCAAAGCGCGTCGTTTCAGCCCGTCGAAAAAGGCCGTAATTTTGATCGGATTTGCCTCTCGTGTCAATTCGGGCGCGGCGAAAACAGCGGCGGTCGGCACATGCACCGGCGGCACCAGCACCAAATACCAGGCTGGCGGCAGCGCCAATGGCGTCAGTTGCTCACCTACGCCTTCAGCAAAAGCGTTCTCGCCAAACACGAATACCGGCACATCCGCGCCCAATTCAAGACCCAGTCGCTCCAACTCGCCGCGTTTCAGACCCAACTGCCACAGGTGATTGAGCGCAATGAGGGTGGTGGCGGCGTCCGAGCTTCCGCCGCCCAGCCCGCCGCCGATGGGAATGCGCTTATCGAGTTCGATAGCGACGCCCCCCGGGTGCCCCGTCGCCTGTTTGAGCAAGGCCGCGGCCCGCAGGCAAAGGTCCTGCTCCGGCGATACGCCCGCCAGCGGCCGCACAAGCGTGACTTTGCCGTCGGCGCGCGGGCTGAATCGCAGCATGTCGGCCAAATCTATCAGCCGAAATGCCGTCTGAAGGGTGTGATATCCGTCGGCGCGCCGCCCGGTGACGTGCAAAAACAAGTTCAGCTTCGCCGGTGCGGGCCAGGCGCGCTGCCAGGCGCTCACGGTACGGCCCGCCATTGGTCGATAACCATGCGGATCTGCGTGTCATCGCGCGACAAACTCAGCCGTGAGGGCAATCCACTGGCGTTGTCGTAGCCGAGAAATTCCACCACCCAGCCTGATTGCCTCAACTCTGCAACGCGATGAGCACTGTCCAGCCGTGTTTGCGCCGGCACGCCGGCGGCTGCGCGGCCGCGCACCCAGTCGGGCAAACCCGCGAGCGGCAGGCGCCAGCCCAGCACCTGCTCGGTCAGGTCCCCCACGTCCCTCGCCTGATACACCTTTTGATCCGACGTAGTAAGCGTCACCAGACCGTCACGCCGGACGATACGGGCCACGCCCTGGCCAAACGGATTCGAAAGCAGCAAATCGTCGCTGTCCGGTTCATGTTGCCAGCTAATTCTGCCGCTCGCCGCCTCGGTCCCGTGTTTCACCGACACGCGGCCCGAAAGATAGAAGGCTGCGCCGATAGGTCCCGGCGGCAGCGTCTTCTGCGGAACCGCCGCGCAGCCCGCGAGCAACAGACAAACCCAGAAGAATGCACAACGCATAGCGAAGATTTCGAATCCGCGGTTAAACGCTTGCAGCCACCCGATGTTGGCAGTACTGGAATGGTGCCGATAGGCGGTGACATCGCATCTGCGGGGGGGATTTACAAGGGGGGGATGCATCCCCCCCTTGTTCGTAGGATAAAGGTTTTTCCCGGCCGGAGACACCTAGATTGCCTCCAGGCTAGACGATTTAAGGCTTGAAGCGCTTGATGGTGCTGTTGAGGGCCTCGTTGTCCGGGGTCTTCTTGGCCGCCTCCAGCCAGATCTTCTCTGCTTCGCCGTGCCGTCCCTCAGCCCACAGCACTTCGCCCAGGTGTGCCGCAATCTCCGGATCGGGGCGCGCGCTATAGGCCTTGCGCAGGTATTCCAGCGCCTGTTTGCTCTTGCCCATCCGATAGAGCACCCAGCCCATGCTGTCGATGATGAACGGGTCGTCGGGCGCAAGCTGCAAGGCCTTCGCTATCAACTTGTGCGCCTCAGGCAGGCGCTCGTTGTGGTCGGCAAGCGAATAGCCGAGCGCGTTATAGGCCTGCGCGTGGTCGGGCCTCAGTCGTATCAGCGTTTTGAGGCTGGCCTCAAGCACGTCCATGCGCCCGAGCTTCTCCGCCACCATGGCGTAGTCGTACAGCAAGTCCGGCTGCTCGGGCATTTTCTTCAGTGCCTGCCCGATCAGGTCGAAGGCCTCCTGCGGCCGCTTAGCTTCGCGCAGCATCTGTGACTCAGCCAGCACGACTTGCACCCGCCCCTCGACGCTGTCGGTCTGCACCTTCTGCAGGTACGCTCGCGCGGCATCGAGCTTGCCTTGCTTGTTGAGCACCAGGGCGTGGCGTATCTGCGCCTGCAGATGCAACTCACCGCTGTTGACTTCGTCATACCAGCGCAGCGCCTCCGGGTAATTTTTCTGCTCCTCGGCGATCTGACCCAGGTACAGCCGCACCGTGTTCTTGTCGTGGTAGGCCAGCGTGAGCAGATGCTTGAAGTTCACTTCCGCCTGCGCATAGTCGTGCAGCTGCAGCGACAGCGCGCCGACGGCAAACACCACGTCCGCATTGTTCGGGAAATCCTTGGACAGGGTCTGGAACTGCGCGCGCGCCTCGGTGTATTTACGCTCGGCCACGAGCAAGCGCGCATAACTCATGCGCACTTCCCGCGCCTTGGGATGCTGATCGAGGAAAGCGGCCAGGCGCTGCAGCGCCAGCGTGTCCGACTGTCGCTGCAACAACTGCGCCTCCAGGAGCACTGGCAACTCCCAATCCGGCTTGAGCCTGGATGCCTCGCGCACTTCAGCCAGTGCGAGTTCGCTGTTCCCGGCGCCTTCCGCTGCCTGGGCAATGGCGAAATGCGCTTGCGCCACTTTAGGGTAGGGCTGCGCCAATTGCTGTACCAACTTGAGCGTCAGCGCTTTGTCCCGATTGCCGGCGAACAGGCGGTTCAATTGCAGGAAATCATTACCGCTCGCGTCGTGCGCGAGCAGCTTTTGCAGATAAGGCAGCGCCTCCTCCTCGCGTTTGGAGGCGACCAGCAGGCTGGAAAGCGCCTGCAAGGCCTGCATCGAAGACGGTTCGCTCTCGTACCATATTCTGGCGGCCTCGAGCGCGGCCTTGGGCATGCGCGCGTACAAAGCGATTTGGACCGCCCGCTTGGCAATGCGCGGATCGCGCGTGTGCTTGGCCAAGTCCGCAAAGGCCTGTGCCGACAGGCCAAGAGCGCCGCGCTGGCCGGCAATTTCCGCAAGCAGGTACTCGTACAACACTTCCTCGGTGAGTTCCTGCTTGGGCAGATTCCGTTCGGCCGCGGCGGCAGGCGCGGTTGCGGGTGTGGCGGCCTGTTTCGGCGCGCCGTGTCCGCCTTGTCCCTCGATCACCGCCGGTATAGCGGCCGGCGCCGCGCGCTGCCGCGGCTGATGCGCGCACGCGGTCAGCATCAGACCCAAGCCGGCGGATAGGGTCCAACGCATGAAGGGAGGAAAGGCGGAGGGGCGCAGAAACGTCATCGTTGCGTGAATAGCTCAGCGTGGGGGGTACATATTAGGTATATTTCTCCACCAGTACAAGGATAACCGGTCTGCGCAAACCATGCCCGAACTGCCCGAAGTCGAGATTACGCGCCGCGGCATCGAACCCTATCTGACCGGCAAGCGCATCACCGGCGTCCGCGTGAGGGAGCGCAGGCTGCGCTGGCCGATACCGCTCGATCTGGCGGCTCGCGTTACCGGTCGGCGCATCGCCGGCGTAATACGCCGCGGCAAATACATCCTCATCGACTGTGGCGCAAACGGGCACGCCGGCTGGCTGATCCTCCATCTGGGCATGTCGGGAAGCCTGCGCATCATGGATGCCCGGACCAAAGCGCAGCCGCATGAGCACTTCGACCTGCTTCTGGGCAAAAGGTTGCTGCGCCTGCGCGACCCGCGCCGCTTCGGCGCCGTGCTATGGGAAAGCGGCGAGATTGCGCGCCACCCCCTGCTCGCCGGCCTGGGCGCCGAGCCGCTGGAGGACGCGTTCACCGGCAAGTTTCTGCACGCGGCCACGCGTTCGCGCAAGACGGCAATCAAGCTGGTTTTGATGAACGCAGGCATCGTCGTCGGCGTCGGCAACATTTACGCCAACGAAAGCCTGTTCCACGCCCGCATCAATCCGCGCGCCGCGGCAGGGCGGCTGTCGCTCCCGCGCTATGAGGCGCTCGCAGCTGCGATCAAGTCGACGCTCAAACAGGCCTTGGCGGCCGGCGGCAGCAGTCTGCGCGACTTCTTCCACAGCGACGGCACATCGGGTCATTTCCAGCAGCAGTATTACGTCTACGGACGCGCCGGGCTGCCCTGCCGCGTCTGCGGCACGCCCATCCGCCAGTTGCGCCAAGGTCAGCGCTCCACCTTCTATTGCCCCGCTTGCCAAAAATAACCGTGGTCAAGCGGCCCGGAGCGGTCTTTCAACTGGGCTGTTTCTGCGCCATCAAGCGCTGATATTTCTGCTGCAACTCTTCCGTGGTCTCGGGATGGGCGGGATTGTGCGGAATGCAGTTCACAGGGCAGACCGCGACGCATTGTGGCTCGTCAAAATGGCCCACGCACTCGGTGCATTTGGCCGGATCGATGACGTAGATTTCCTCTCCCTGCGAAATCGCGTCATTCGGGCATTCCGGCTCGCACACGTCGCAGTTGATGCACTCGTCGGTGATCATCAACGCCATGTCAGCCGCCCATCTGCCGCACTTTTTCGTTGATGCAGCGTTCCACTTCCGGATGGACGAATTTGCTCACGTCTCCGCCCAGCGTCGCAATTTCGCGCACCATCGTGGCGGAAACGAACATATGCTGCTCGCCCGGCGTCAGGAACAAAGTTTCGACGTCCGGATAAAGCTTGCGGTTCATCCCTGCAAGCTGGAACTCGTATTCGAAGTCGGACACGGCGCGCAATCCGCGCAGCACGACGCGCGCGTTCTGGGCGCGGATGAAATTCATCAGCAGGCCGCGAAAGCTCTCGACGCGCACGTTCGTATAGACTTTCAGCACGTCGCGCGCCATGGCCACGCGCTCGTCCAGGGTGAAGAAAGGCTGCTTGCCGCGGCTGTCGGCGACACCGACAACCACTTCTTCGAACACCAGGGCGGCGCGCCGCACCAAATCCTCGTGGCCGCGCGTGAGCGGATCGAATGTTCCCGGATAGACTGCCCTAGTCGCCATATGTCACCAAAGTGTAGTGCACCTGTCCGGCGCGTCCTTGCCTGAGTACCTTCCAGCCGCCCGCCGGCGTGAAAGCCGCAGCGCTCTCGATATAAACCCGCGCTTCAGGCCGCAGCAGCGGTACCGTCAGCGGCAATGCCTGCGCCAACAGGCTCGATGCGAACGGCGGATCGAGAAACACAATATCGAAGCGCGCCGCAGCGTCTGCGGCCGCGGCAGTGGCGAATTCTAGCGCATCCGCACAGCGCAATTGCAGGTTTTTCGCTCCCAGCAATTCGGCATTGCGCCGCAGTGCAGCGCACGCGCTGCGGCTCTGTTCCACCATGACCATGCCGGCTGCGCCGCGCGACAGCGCTTCGAAACCGAGCGCGCCGCTGCCCGCGAATAAGTCGAGACAGACCTGGCCGTCCAAGTCCTGGCCCAGCCAGTTGAACAGCGTTTCGCGCACGCGGTCGGCGCTGGGCCGCAGGCCCTCATGATCCGGAAACGTGATGCGGCGGCTGCGCCATTGGCCACCGATGATGCGGACTTGGTTGCTACTTCTGGCCACTGCCGGGGAGATACCGGAACACGTGCACGGCAGCGAGGGCGCGACGGTCTGTTTTCACGACCACGCGCAGCCCGTCGACGAGCTTGCGCTGCGGCACCGCGCCCTGCGCGTCGGTGGCGTTCGCGGCCAGCTCAGACAAGCTGCGAAACATACGGATTTCCATGCACACCCTTCTGCTAAAATCTCGCCGTATCTTATCGGTTTTTACAGCCAGCCGCGCAAGGCCTTATGTTCAGTTTTCTCAAGAAATCCGAAGAAACGACACCGCTACCATCCTGGAGTCAACGCCTCAAGGCCGGGCTGGCGCGCACCCGGGTGCAGATCGGCGGCCTTTTCGGCGGCGGCAAGATCGACGCCGCGCTGTACGAGGAGCTGGAAACAGCGCTGCTTTGCGCCGACACCGGGGTGGCGGCCACGCAGTTCCTGCTGGAGAGTTTGCGCCAGCAGGTGCGAAAAAAGGGCCTGACCGAGAGCGCGGAGCTCAAGGCCGCGCTGCGCGAGGTCCTCGCTGCGATGATCGCACCGCTGGAGCAGCCGCTGCAGGCCGAGGGACACCATCCGTTCATCATCATGCTGGCCGGGGTCAACGGCGCCGGCAAGACCACTTCCATCGGCAAGCTGGCTAAGTTTTTCCAGGCGCAAGGCAAGAGCGTGCTGCTCGCCGCCGGAGACACCTTCCGTGCGGCCGCGCGCGAACAGCTCGTGGTCTGGGGCGAACGCAACCAGGTTGCCGTGATCACGCAGCAGGGCGGCGATCCGGCGGCGGTGATTTTCGACGCGATCCAGGCGGCGCGGGCGCGCTCGATCGACATTGTGCTCGCCGACACGGCCGGGAGGCTGCCGACCCAGCTGCATCTGATGGAGGAGATTCGCAAGGTCAAACGGGTTATCGCCAAGGCCGACGCGAGCGCGCCGCACGAGGTGTTGCTGGTGCTGGACGCCAACACCGGCCAGAACGCGCTCAGCCAGGTAAAGGCCTTCGACGATGCGCTCGGTCTGACGGGACTGGTCGTTACCAAGCTCGACGGCACTGCCAAGGGCGGAGTCATTGCCGCCATCGCCCGCGAGCGGCCGGTGCCCATACGCTTCATCGGCATCGGCGAAGGCATAGACGACCTGCGCCCGTTCCTGGCACAGGATTTCGCCGCCGCCCTGGTGGATGCGGACTAAGAGCCCCTAACACAATGAAACACGTGATGCGTTGCGGCCAGGACGGGATGGATGCAAGGCGCGGCGCGC
>CAZRMO010000029.1:0-36741 GCA_964601155.1 uncultured Enterobacteriaceae bacterium | reverse complement strand
CATGGGCGGCTATGGCCTCTACGTCTGGGGGGCTTATCTTGTCACCTTGGCCGCTCTGGTGGCCGAAATTGTGACGCTGATCACGCGCCGACGCGGCGTGATCGAGCGTTTGGCCAAGTATTACGCGGCGCGAAGGAGAAATCATGAAAGCGAGGCATAAGCGGCTCATTTTGGTCGCGGTCGGCTTCGCCGGGTTGGCGCTCTCGGCCACCCTGGTGCTTTCCGCTTTCCAGAAAAACCTGGTGTTCTTCTACACACCGAGCCAGGTCTTCGCCAAGGAGGCGCCGATCGGCAAGAGTTTTCGCATCGGCGGCCTGGTGGAAAAAGGCAGCCTCAAGCGCGAGGCGGACGGCGTGACCGTGAAGTTCGTGGTGACCGATACCGCCAAGAGCATTCCGGTGTCCTACCGTGGCATATTGCCCGACCTGTTCAAAGAGGGCAAAGGCGTGGTGACCGAGGGCAAACTCGAACCCGACGGCACGTTCCACGCCTCGGAGGTGCTGGCCAAGCACGATGCAAACTACATGCCGCCGGAGGCGCGCGATGCAATCAACGAAGCAAAAGCCGCGAACACGTCGCGGTCGCTGGTGATGCCGAAAGGAAAATAATGGTTCCCGAACTCGGACAATTCGCTTTGGTTCTCGCGCTTTGCATCGCACTGGTGCAAAGCATCCTCCCGCTTGTCGGAGCGGCGCGCGGAAATGCCGCATGGATCGCGGTGGCACGGCCGGCGGCGCAGGCGCAGTGCCTGTTCATCGTGTTCGCCTTCGGTTGCCTTACCTATGCTTTCGTCTCGAACGATTTTTCGGTGATCTATGTGGCCGAACATTCCAACACGGAACTGCCGCTCGCCTATCGCGTTGCCGCCGTGTGGGGCGGGCACGAAGGTTCGCTGCTGCTGTGGACCATGATGCTGGGCCTGTGGATGTTTGCGGTGAGCATCTTCAGCCGCAGCCTTCCCGAGGAGATGGTCGCCCGGGTGCTCGGCGTAATGGGGATGATCGCCATCGGATTCCTTCTGTTCATGCTGCTCACCTCTGATCCGTTCACACGGTTGCTGCCGGCGGCGGCGAATGGGCGCGACCTCAACCCGCTGCTGCAGGACCCGGGCATGGTGTTTCACCCGCCCATGCTCTATATGGGCTATGTCGGCTTCTCTGTGGCGTTCGCCTTTTGCATGGCCGCGCTGATCGATGGCCGCCTCGACGCCACCTGGGCGCGCTGGATGCGTCCCTGGACCACCGTCGCATGGTCCGTTCTCACGCTGGGCATCGCGCTTGGCAGCGCGTGGTCCTACTACGTGCTGGGCTGGGGCGGCTGGTGGTTCTGGGATCCAGTGGAGAATGCCTCGTTCATGCCCTGGCTGGTCGGAACGGCACTGGTCCATTCGCTGGCCGTGACCGAAAAGCGCGGGGCGTTCAGAAGCTGGACCGTGTTCCTCGCGATCCTCGCGTTTTCGCTGAGTTTGCTCGGGACGTTCCTGGTGCGCTCCGGCGTGCTCACCTCGGTGCACGCCTTTGCCGTCGATCCGAAGCGCGGTATTTTCATCCTCGCCTTCCTCGCGGTGGTGGTGGGCGCGTCGTTTACGCTGTTCGCGTGGCGCGCCTCCAAAGTTGGCCTGGGCGGTCGCTTTGCGCTGGTGTCGCGCGAGTCGATGCTGCTCACGAATAATGCGCTGCTGCTGGTCGCCGCAGGCGCGGTGCTGCTGGGCACGCTCTATCCGCTGGTGCTCGATGCGCTCAATTTGGGCAAGATTTCGGTCGGACCGCCTTACTTCGATGCCGTATTCGTGCCGCTGATAGCGCCGGCGCTGTTTCTTATGGGAATCGGGCCGCTCGCGCGCTGGAAGAAGGCCAGCGCGCCCGACTTGGCGCTGCGCCTGCGTTGGGCTCTGGCGGTGAGTTTCGCCGCTGCGATCCTTGTGCCGCTGCTCATGGGCCATTGGAGCAGCATGGTCGGCTTCGGCATTTTCCTCGCAAGCTGGATCGCGGCGTCTTCCCTCGTCAGCTTCAAGGCGCAGTTCGCGCATGTGCCCAAAGGACAGGTCGGCGCGCGACTGGCGCAGCTGCCACGCAGCTATTACGGCATGATCCTCGCCCACCTCGGGGTGGCCATGTTCATCGTCGGTGTGGCGCTGGTGAAGGGGTACGAAGTCGAATCGGACGTGCGTATGGATGTCGGCGATACCGCGCACCTGCATGACTACACCTTCCGCTTCGCCTCGATCGACAAGGTGAACGGGCCGAATTACACCGCGGATCGCGGCACCATCGTAGTGACGCGCAGCGGCGCGCCCGTGGTGACGCTGCATCCGGAAAAACGGCTGTATACCGTGCAGAACATGCCGATGACAGAAGCGGCGATCGACGCGGGCTTTTTCCGCCACATATATGTTGCGCTGGGCGACTCGCTAAGCCCGACGTCCTGGGTCGTGCGCCTCTATTACAAGCCGTTTGTCAGCTGGATCTGGGGCGGCTGCCTGCTCATGGGCATCGGCGGCCTGCTCGCGGCCTTCGACCGGCGCTATCGCGTGAGGGCGCGAGCGGGGGCGGCGCAAGCGGCTGCGGCTGCGGGTCTTAACGCGGCCGCCGCGCGCTGATCATGTTGCGCGCCCGTTTTCTGCTCCCGCTCGCAGCCTTCCTGGTCATTGCCGCGCTCATCGCGGTGCTCGGCGTTGGTCTGACGCTGGATCCGCGCTTGGTGCCTTCGCCGCTGATCAACAAGCCTGCGCCGGCGTTCACGCTGCCGGAACTGGAGCATCCGGACAAGACTTTTTCGAAAAAAGACATGTTGGGCAAAGTGTGGTTGCTCAATGTGTGGGCCTCTTGGTGCGTTTCCTGCCGCGAAGAGCACAGCACGGTCTTGGCGCTTTCGAGCAGCGGCGTGGTGCCCGTCATCGGGCTCAACTACAAGGACGAGCGCGCCGACGGTATCAACTATCTGGCGCGCCTGGGTAACCCCTACAACGTGATCGCATACGACCACGACGGCCGCGTCGGCATCAATTTCGGCGTCTATGGGGTTCCCGAAACGTATGTGATCGACAAGACCGGCGTGATCCGCTACAAGTGCATCGGGCCCGTCACCCCGGAAATCGTGCGTAACAAGATCCTACCGCTGGTCAAGGAGTTGAATGGAAATGCTTAAACTGCTCGCGCTGCTGTTGGCGCTCTTCCTCGCCGGTTCCGCGATCGCCAAGGAGGCCGTGCCGGCCGCTCCCGATCCGGCGCTGGAAAAACGTGC
Source organism: uncultured Enterobacteriaceae bacterium (assembly GCA_964601155.1). Taxonomy (GTDB): domain Bacteria; phylum Pseudomonadota; class Gammaproteobacteria; order Burkholderiales; family SG8-39; genus 2-12-FULL-64-23. Next base: position 33,498 of record CAZRMO010000029.1, on the reverse strand, counting down.
CGTGGCCTTGGAGAAACAATTGCGCTGCCTCGTTTGCCAGAACGAGACCATTGCCGATTCGCGTGCCGAGCTTGCTATGGACTTGAAGAAAGAGATCCGCGAGAAGCTCAAGGCGGGCATGAGCGAAGAGCAGATCAAGCAATTCCTGGTCGCGCGCTACGGCGATTTCGTTCTCTACAAGCCGCCGGTCATGGCGACCACGGTTCCGCTCTGGTATGGTCCGTTCGCGCTGTTGCTCGCGGCGGTGGCCGGGCTGTTCTATTACATACTGCGGCGGCGGCGATCGGTGGCAGCGCAGCCCCTGAGCGAGGCGGAACAGGCGCGCGTTCGGGCATTGCTCGATTCCTCCGAGGAGCGACCATGACGATGTTCTGGGTGTATGCGGCGCTGTTGACGGCGGTAGCGCTCGCCTTCCTGATTACGCCGCTGCTGCGCGGTCGCGGCAGAACCGCCGCTGCCGTGTCGCGTACGGCTTCCAACCTCACCATCTTTCGCGATCAACTCGCCGAACTCGACGCGGATCTGGCGGCCGGCAGCATCGATCGCGAACAGTGGGAGGCGGCGCGCGGCGATCTGCAACGCGGATTGCTGGAGGATGCCGCTGCTCCAGCGCTTGCACCGGCCGCAGCACCTGTCAAACGATCCACGGTGGCGGCTGGCGTCCTTGCGGTCGCGCTGCCGATCATTGCGGTATCCGGCTATGTGGTCGTGGGCAATCCGCAGGGACTGGATCCGAGCAAGGCGAGCGCGATGGCGGGAGCGCCGCACGGGGTGACGCAGGCGCAGATCGAAGGCATGGTTGCGGAACTGGCGCAAAGGCTAAAGTCGAAACCGGACGATGCCGAGGGCTGGATCATGCTGGCGCGCAGCTACAGCGCTCTGGGGCGCTTCGGCGAAGCGGCAAATGCCTACGCGCAGGCCGACTCCAGGTTTAAGCTGAATGCGCAGCTGCTGGCCGATTACGCCGACAGTCTCGCCATGTCCCAAGGGCAGAGCCTGCTGGGCAAGCCCGAGGCCTTGATCCAGCGCGCGCTGAAGGCGGATGGCAACAACCTCAAAGCCCTGGCTTTGGCCGGAACGGTGGAATTCGAGAAACAGGATTTCGCCAAGGCGGCCGAATACTGGAAGCGGATATTGCCGCTGCTGCCGGCCGGTTCCGAATCGGGGAATTCGATCCGCGCCAGCATCAAGGAGGCGGAGCAGAGGCTGGGCGGCGCGCCCAAATTATCGAAAGAGACGGAGAAGGCGGGGGAGGTTGCCGCGGCGAAGTCGACAACTGCGACTGCGGGAAAAGAGCGCCTCAGCGGGACCATCACGCTTGCGCCGGCACTCGCCGCGCGCGCGGCGCCGGAGGACACGGTATTCGTGTTCGCGCGGCCGGCGAAGGGTTCGCGCATGCCGCTCGCCGTGGAGCGCGTCAAGGTGACGGATCTCCCGCTCAAATTTTCGTTCGATGATTCGATGGCGATGAATCCGGCGGCAAAGCTTTCCGATTTTTCCGAGGTGGTGGTGGAGGCGCGTGTGTCTAAATCGGGCAACGTGATGCCGCAGCCGGGCGATTTCGACGGAGTCAGCAAGCCGGTACATCCGGGGACCAAAGGCGTGCACGTCGAGATCGTGAAGGAGATCCACTAGGCGCGCGTTGCAAAATGAATTTTGCAACGGGTCGATGCCAGGGCAGTACGATGGGAGAGGCCGCAAAGGTCTCGATCCCCCTTCCCCGGTCCCGCTGACGGGAGAGGAAATAGCGCCTCTGGGAATACCGCCTCCGTTTTCACACAGGCGCCAAAAGCCTGGCTCAGCCCGGGTGCTTCTCAATGCCGATGAGATGCAGCGAGTCTCCGCGGCTCTGGTTGTGTTTGTGCAGCCTGATTACCAGCATCATGGTGACGCACACGAAAACGCCGAATAGCGCGATGATCGTATTGATCTCGAAGTCGGCGTGGATCATCAGCGCATACAGCGCCAGCATCAGCAGGATATTCAGGTTTTCATTGAAATTCTGCACTGCGATGGAATGCCCGGAGGACAGCAGCACGTGGCCGCGGTGCTGCAGCAGCGCATTCATCGGGACGACAAAGAAGCCGGCCAGTGCCCCTACCAGGATGAGCAGGAAGTAGACCAGCGGCATCCAGGTGACGAACATCAGTGACATGACGGCGAAGCCCATGGCCACGCCGACCGGCAGGACGCGCAAGGACTGCTTCAGCGGCACCATGCGCCCGGCGAGCACCGCTCCGAGCGCGACACCGACGGCGACGATACCCTGCAGGATCGCCCCCTCGCTCAGCGGCATCGCCAGGCTGCGTTCGGCCCACCTGAGCACAATGAACTGCAGCGTCGCACCCGCGCCCCAGAACAGAGTGGTCACGGCGAGCGAGATCTGCCCTAGTTTGTCGCGCCACAGGGTGGTGAAGCAGCCGGCGAAATTCTTGACCATGACGATCGGATTGCGCGACTGGTGATGATAACGCGCGCCGGTATCGGGGATCCTCAGGTTGATGCCCGCCGCGATCAGGTAGAACAGCGAAATCACCAGAATCGCGGCTTCGGGTGGGCTGTCTATGCCGGTGTTGATGTGCGGCACGTCGATGGAAAGCAAGGCGGAGGAGATCCTGGGGTCGATCAGGGCGCCGCCGAGCATGGTGCCGATGATGATGGATGCGACAGTCAGGCCCTCGATCCAGCCGTTGGCGATCACCAACTGCCGCGGCGGCAGCATTTCGGTGAGTATCCCGTACTTGGCCGGCGAGTAGGCCGCCGCGCCCAGGCCAACCACCGCGTAGGCAGCGAGAACGACCTCATGCGCGCTGATTCCGAGCGACAAAAATGAGTCGAAAAAAAACATCAGCGCGCAGCCGGCGAGCTTGACGGCGTTGGTGATGAACATCACCGTGCCCTTGGGCATGGCGTCGGCAAAGGTGCCGACGAAGGCCGCAAGTACCACGTAGGACACGGTAAAGAAGAATTTCAGCAGCGGCGTCATCCACGGCGGGCCCTGCAGCTGTACCAGCAGCGCAATCGCCGCAATGAGCAAGGCGTTGTCCGCCAGCGACGAAAAAAACTGCGCCGCCATGACGGTGTAGAAACCGCGTTTCATTTACGAACCTTCATATTCCCCTATGAGAAACGAGAATTAACGTTTTGTATTGGGGAGCATTTGGGAGGTGGGAAGTCGCGTGAGCACACGGTGGCCATGGCCTTGCGTCCCTCGTTAATTGGACCGCAGAGTAACACAACCCCGGGCGGCCGGCGCACCGTTTCCTGTACGCTCTGCGAACCCCGCACGGCAAACAAAGCGCAGGACCTTGGTGCGCCGTTCTGCCAGAAAAGGCGCCGTTTGCCGAGCTTTAAGGCCCCGCGAGGGGTTGCTTGCAAATTACCCTCGTGGCTCAGACGACAATCTATTTTGCGCTCAAACAGCGGACAAGAAAAAAGCCGGTGGAACCTTGTGGGTGCCATCGGCTTGAGAGCGAGGTTTCAGAGGAGGATAAGGAGGAGAAACCCCGCACACCAATCTTACAAGAATGCCGCAGCGCCGCAATTGCATTTCCTGATTGCATGCATCAGCAGCACGGATTGTGTGGGCCGCCTTTTGAACTTCTCGACCGGACGCGAGTACCGGCCATCGGTGGCCTTGCGACTTGCCCGAGGAAGCAGCGCGTCTGGTACCACGACGCCGCCGGGAATCGCGAAATAGCGGGCATTAGCTATTCTTGTGATAGGATTTATGATTCAATAAGGCGGGATAATACAGCAGCCAGGGTGGACGAGATATGGCAGACAGACGATTGCAGGTTTTTCATGCGGTGGCGAAGCAGAGCAGCTTCACCAAGGCCGCCGAGACGCTGTTCATGACGCAGCCTGCGGTGACGTTTCAGATCAAACAACTCGAGGAGCATTTCAATACGCGCCTGTTCGACCGTGGACACGGCAAAATTTCGCTTACCGGGGCGGGCGACGTGGTGCTTGAGTATGCGGAGAAAATACTCGCGCTTTCGGCCGAACTCGATACCCGCGTCAGCGAGCTGACGGGCGAAGTCCAGGGCCTGCTGCTGATCGGCGCGAGCATGACCATCGCCGAGTTCATGTTGCCGCGGGTGCTGGGGGAGTTCAAAGTCGCTTATCCGGGAGTCAAGGCCCGGCTGACCGTGGCGAACTCCGACACGGTCGAGCACGGCGTCGCGGCGCATAGCCTCGATATCGGCCTGATCGAAGCGCCGTCGCACCTTCCCGGACTTTCCGCGGAGGACTGCTGCGAGGACGAACTGCAGGTGGTGTGTTCACCGAGGCACCCGCTGGCAAAGCTCAAGTCGGTGATGCCGAAGCAGCTGTTGCAGTACCCGTACGTGAGCCGCGAGACAGGCTCGGGTACGCGCGAAGTGACCGACAGCTATTTCCGTCGTGCCGGCATCGAACCGGAAGAACTGAATGCCGTGATGGAATTGGGCAGTCCGGATGCGATCAAGGGCGTGGTCGAGACCGGCCTGGGCTTTGCCGTCATGTCCAGGGTGATTGTGGCCAAGGAAAAACAGCTGGGCGTGCTGGTGGCGCTGCCGCTCGCGCCCAAGCTTACGCGTACGCTCTCGCTGGTCTATCCGAAGGAGAGGTTCCGTTCGCGCTTGGTCAACAGCTTTGTCGAATTTGCCAAGGGCAAGCTGAAAGACTCTGTCAAGGGGTGAGCGGCTGAGCCCTCCAGGCCGTCCGGCGAAATAGATGCCGCGTCCGATCCGCGCCAATTTCAAGCTGTCCGCATTGCGGCACAATCTGGGTGTGGCGCGCCGCAGCGCGCCCAATTCGCGGATCTGGGCGGTGGTGAAAGCCGATGCCTATGGCCATGGACTCGTGCGCGTGGCGCAGGCCCTGGCCGATGCCGACGGCTATGCGCTGCTGGATCTGAGCCAAGCGGTGCGCTTGCGCGAGGCGGGCAGCGCCAAGCCCATCCTGCTGCTGGAGGGCATCTTCCAGGCGGCCGATCTGGAGATCGTCGATCGCTACGGCCTCACCATCGTAGTCCATGACGTCGAGCAGGTCCTGATGCTTGAGCGCGCCCGGCTGGCCAGGCAGATCCCCGTCTACCTGAAGGTCAACACCGGCATGAACCGCTTGGGCTTCGCAGGCGAACAGGCGCGCGCGGCGTACAGCCGCCTGCAGGCGAGCGGCAAGGTCTCCGCCATTACTCTGATGACGCATTTCGCCGACGCTGACGGATCAACGGGCATTGCGGTGCAATTGGAGCGCATGCACGCATGGACCGCGGGGCTCGGCGGCGAGCTTAGTGCGGCGAATTCCGCGGCGGTACTGCGCTTCCCGGAGGCTCATGCGGACTGGGTGCGGCCCGGTATCATGCTCTACGGCTGTTCACCCTTCGCCGATCAAAACGCCGTGCAACTGGGCCTGCATCCGGTAATGACACTGTCGAGCGAGATCATCGCAGTTCAGGAACTCAAGCCGGGTGAGCGGGTGGGCTACGGCGGCACGTTCGAGGCGACGCGACCCATGCGCGTCGGCGTCGTCGCCTGCGGCTATGCCGACGGCTATCCGCGCCATGCGCCCGGTTTCCACGATCGGAGCGCGCCGGTGCTGGTCGCCGGAAAGCGCACCGGCATCGTCGGACGCGTCTCGATGGATATGCTGTGCGCCGACCTCAGTGCGATGCCCGATGCCCGCGTCGGCAGTAAAGTGACATTGTGGGGGGAGGGGCTGTCGGCGGACGAAGTCGCCGCCAGCGCGGGCACCTTGAGTTATGAACTGCTGTGCGCCCTCGCTGCGCGCGTGCCGCAGGTGGAAGTCGAATGATGCGGGCGATGGCTGCATTGCGGAGCGCGCGCCGGACGAACAACGCTGCGCGTGTGTCTCAAGCGGAAGTCGAATAATCTTGGCCAAGGCAAAATCTATCTATACCTGCACGGAGTGCGGTGGCAGCGCGCCGAAATGGCAGGGTCAATGCCCGAGTTGCGGCGCCTGGAACACGCTGATCGAAACCGCAGCCGAGGCGGCCGCTACGCACCGCTACAAGAGCGTCGCCGCAGCATCGAAGCTGCAGAAACTGTCCGAGGTGAGCGCGCGCGAAATGCCGCGCCTGCCCACTGGTGTGGCCGAGTTCGACCGCGTACTCGGCGGCGGGCTGGTTGCGGGACAGGTGGTGCTGATCGGCGGAGATCCGGGCATCGGCAAGTCGACGCTGCTGCTGCAGGCGCTTTCCGCCATGAGCGCGGGGCACTCGGCGATCTATGTCAGCGGCGAGGAGTCGGCCGAGCAGGTGGCGCTGCGCGCCACCCGCCTCGGGCTGGATTCCGGCGGCCTGCAGCTGCTCGCCGAGATCAATCTCGAAAGAATCCAGGCGCTTCTGGCCCAAGCCAAGCCGGAACTCGTAGTCATCGACTCGATTCAGACGCTGTATTCGGATGCGCTGTCCTCGGCGCCGGGATCAGTGGCGCAGGTCAGGGAGTGCGCGGCGCAGTTGACGCGCCTGGCCAAACAGAGCGGCACCACGATCGTCTTCATCGGCCATGTGACCAAGGAAGGCGCGCTCGCCGGGCCGCGGGTGCTGGAGCATATCGTCGACACCGTGCTTTATTTCGAGGGGGATACCCACCAGAGCTTTCGCCTGGTGCGCGCGTTCAAAAACCGCTTCGGCGCGGTGAACGAACTCGGCGTGTTCGCCATGACCGACAAGGGACTGAAAGGGGTGTCCAACCCTTCCGCGCTGTTCCTGTCGCAGCACGACGGCCAGGTACCGGGTTCCTGCGTGCTGGTGACGCAGGAAGGCACGCGGCCCTTGCTGGTCGAAATCCAGGCGCTGGTGGACGAGGCGCACGCGCCCAATCCGCGCCGCCTCTCGGTCGGCCTGGAGCAGAACCGGCTGGCGATGCTGCTGGCCGTGCTGCACCGGCACGCGGGCGTCGCCTGTTTCGACCAGGACGTATTTGTCAATGCCGTGGGCGGAGTAAAAATCAGTGAACCCGCCGCCGACCTGGCAGTGCTGCTCGCCATAGTCTCGTCGTTGCGCGCGCGGCCGCTGCCGCAAAAGCTGGCCGTGTTCGGCGAGGTCGGGCTGGCGGGGGAAATCCGCCCTGCGCCGCGCGGTCAGGAACGACTGCGCGAGGCTGCCAAGCTCGGCTTCACCCAGGCGATCATTCCCAAGGCGAATGTGCCGAGGCAGGCGATCAGCGGCCTGGAAATCATCGCCTGCGACCGCGTCGAGGACGCTGTCGCGCGCTTGCGCTAGGGCTGGTCTTCGCGCACCAGTTGCGCCGCAAGCACGCCGCTGCGCACGGCCGACTCCAGCGTGGCCGGATAGTCGCTCGCTGTGTAGTCCCCCGCCAGGTAAAGGCGGTCGATCGCCGTCCGGTTCGTCGGCCGTTCGATGCCGGGGCGGCAGGAGAATGTGGCGCGCTTCTCCGCTATGACGCGCGACCACAGCGGCGCGGGCAGGCCGGGCATGCATGCGGCCAGTTCGCGATGGATGGCGTCTGCCAGCGCTTCGAGGGAAGCGTTCTGGTGCGCGCCGTGCGCGCTGATTACCGCTGCCAGCAGTCCTGACCTTCCGTTCAGCCGGCCGCGGTCGAATATCCACTGGATATAGCCGCCGTCGAAGCCGGTCATCGGCCGCGGCATCGACACCGCCTGTGGATACTGCAGATAGCAGGTGTAGATCGGCTCGTAGGCGAGTGCCGCCACGCTCTCGCGTACCGCTGCGAGCGCCGCGAAGCGATCGAGCAGTGCGTCGAGCTGATGCGGCCCTACGGCGAGGACGGCATGGCTGTAGCGCTCCGGACTCGCATCGAGGACAAAGCCGTCCCCGGTCTTTTCCATTGTCCGCACCGGTGCACCCAGTCGCACCGAACCGCCGTTGGCGCACACGAAGGCCGCCGCCGGCTGGGGAAAGAGTTTGCCCAAATCGGCACGCGGGAGGAGAAAATCGCTGTTCGCGCGCGCACCATCGAGCGCGTCGCGAACCAGATTGAGAAAAACTTGCGCCGAAGCCGATGCGGCCGGGGTGTTGAGGGCCGACACGCACAGCGGTTCCCACAAATAACGCGCCAGCGCCCCGCTCTGGCGATGCCGCGCGAGCAGTTCGGCAACCGGCAAGTCGGTAGCGATGCGGTAGGCCTTGCCGCGCATCGCCGTCATGAAACGCATCGCTGCGATGCGCTCGCTCCAGGAAAGTCCGCGGGCAGTCAGCAGGCCACCGAGCAGGTGCAGCGGCGCGGGGAGGCGCGGCACGTGCAGACTGAATTTGCCCGGGTATTCGATCGCGAGCGGCTGGCGCAGCAGCAGCTGCTCGGGTTCGGCTCCGACCGCGCGCATCAGGCGCAGGGTCTCGCGATAAGCGCCGATAAGGATGTGCTGGCCGTTGTCGAGTTCTATGCCCTCTATCGCGACCGAGCGCGCGCGGCCGCCCAGATGCCGCGCCGCTTCGAATACCGTGACCCGGGTCCCGGCTTGCGCGAGCGTGACCGCAGCGGCCATGCCGGCCCAGCCGGCGCCGATGACGGCGACGTTCACGCCGTGAACCAGGTCCTGCATGCGATCCACAGCTTGCGCACGGGGGTCAACCCAGTGCGCTGGCTGAGGACCTTGCAGCCCTCGTCCGCAATCTCGCGCAGCAATGCGCGGTAGATCGCCGCCATGATCAAGCCGGGCCGCTGTGCCTTGCGGTCCACTTGCGGCAATTGTTCGAGCGCGGCGTCGTAATAGCGCTCCGCGCGCTCGATTTGAAACGCCATCAGGCGCGCGAAATTCTCGGTCTGGCGCGCATGCAGGATGTCGGCCGCGCTTACCTTGAACTGCTGCAACTCGTTCATGGGCAGATAGATGCGCCCCTTGCGGCTGTCCTCGCCGACGTCGCGGATGATGTTGGTGAGTTGGAAAGCGAGGCCGAGGGTGTGGGCGTAGGCTAGCGTACGCTCGTCCTGATAGCCGAAGATGGAAGCGGCGAGCAGGCCCACTACGCCGGCGACGCGGTGGCAGTACTGCTCCAGCGCGGGGAAATCGAGATAGCGGTTCTGGCTCAGGTCCATCTGCATGCCGGCTATGATCTCGGCCAGGTATTCATGCTTGATGCCGAAGGGCTCGATCGCGGGCTCGAGTGCCCGCATCACAGGATGTTGCGGTGAGCCGGCGTAGAGCCGGGCCAGCTCCTGCTGCCACCAGGCGAGCTTGGTCTGCGCCAGGGCGCTATCGGTGCATTCATCGACGACGTCGTCCACCTCGCGGCAGAAGGCGTACAGCGCGGTAATCGCGCGGCGGCGCTGCGGCGGCAAAAACATAAAGGAGTAATAGAAGCTCGAGCCGCTTTGTGCTGCTTTGTCTTGACAGTATTCGTCTGGAGTCACGGGCATTCCGGGATCGCGGATCTCAGTTCAGCTGCAATGGAATCGGTAGCGTGCCGTCAGGCGGCGAGGGCCCTGAACAGCAGCAAGGGCCAGTCGTAAGCGCGCAGCACCGGCCGCTGATGGTAGACGTCGCCCCCGACCTTGTCTATTTTTTCGAGTATGCGCAGTCCGCCCTGGACGATGGTGCGGATTTCGAGGCCGATCCGGCCCGGCAGTGCGTGCCCCAAAGGCGCGCCCGCCTGCATCAACGCTCGCGCGCGAGCGACCTGCATCTGCATCAACGCTTTCCAGCCGCCGGAAGTGTCCTTGGCGGAAAGCTGCTGCTCTACCACGCCGAAGCGGCGCATTTCGTCCTGCGGCAGGTAGATGCGCTGCTTGCGCCAGTCGATATCGACGTCCTGCCAGAAATTGATCAATTGCAGACTGCTGCAGATCGCATCCGAAAGCCTCAGGTTTTCTTCGGTCGCGGCGTTGAACAAATGCAGCAGCAGGCGGCCTACCGGATTGGCCGAGCGGCGGCAATAGTCCATGAGTTCGGCGAAGTCGGCATAGCGGCTCTTGACGACATCCTGGGCAAACGCGTCGAGCAGGTCGTGAAACAGTTGCAAGGGCAGGCGGTAATCGCGCACGATCCGCCCGAGTTCCTCGAAAAGCGCGCCGTCGGGCGCGATGCCGGCCTCAAGCCGCCTGAGTTCCTGTCGATAATCGTCCAGCTGCGCTAGCCGCCGGTGCGCCGGCAGATCGCCTTCATCGGCGAAATCGTCGGCCGAGCGCGCAAAGCGGTAGATGACCGAGACCGGATGGCGCAAGGGGGCTGGAAGGAGCACCGAGGCGACCGGGAAATTCTCGTAGTGGCCTGCGGACATTGGCTTGAAATTCTTGAAGATTCGGCCTGACAGTATAGGAGGAAATCGCGTAAAATTGAACGCGCGCGAAGGCGGCCGAATTGCCGGACGCACCGGATGGGGAATCTAGATGCGCCGATAATTTCGGCGATATCCCGCCAGTGAAGCGCCCAGGTGGCGGAATTGGTAGACGCAGCAGGTTTAGGTCCTGCCGCCGCAAGGTGTGGGGGTTCGAGTCCCTTCCTGGGCACCACGCCGTGCAGTTTCATGAGTGGGTGACGAAAAAGGAGGTCGCTCCTTTCGATTTCCCGGTTTTTTGCAGATATTGAGGGAATTTGATGCAGACAAGTTTGGAGAATCTGGGCTCGTTGGAACGCCGACTAGACATGGCGGTTCCGGTCGAGGAAGTCGAGAAGCAGGTCGACGAGCGGCTGAAAAAGCTCTCGCGCAACCTGCGCATGGCGGGCTTTCGTCCGGGCAAGGTGCCGATGAAACTCGTGGCCCAGCAGTACGGGCCACAAGTGCGCTCGGAGGTTATCGGCGACGCCGTGCAGAAAGCGTTCAGCGACGCGGTGCGCGAGCAGAAGCTCAAGGTGGCCGGCTACCCGCGCATCGAGCCCAAATCCGGGGACGCCGAAGCCAAGAACATCGAATTCAGCGCCACGTTCGAGATCTACCCTGAAGTGGTGCTTGGCGACGTCAGTTCGAGCAAGATCGAGCGCGCCGCGCTCACGGTGGGCGATGCCGAAGTCGATAAGACGCTGCAAATCCTGCGCAAGCAGCGGCAGCATTTCCACAGCGTCGAGCGGCCGGCCGCCACGGGTGACCGAGTAACTGCGGATTTTGTGGGCAAAATCGACGGGGTCGAGTTCACCGGCGGCAGGGCGAGCGATTTTGCCTTCGTCCTGGGAGAGAAGCAGATGATGCCCGAGTTCGAAGCCGGTGCTCTGGGCCTCGCGGCTGGCGCCAGCAAGACGTTCGACGTGACGTTTCCGGCCGATTATCACGGCAAGGACGTGGCGGGCAAACGCGCGAGTTTCGAGTTGACCGTCAAGCAGGTGGAGGAGGCGCACATGCCAGAGGTGGATGCCGAGTTTGCGCGTTCACTCGGCGTCGCTGACGGCGACCTCGTCAAGATGCGCGCCGAGATCAAGGCTAATATCGAGCGCGAGGTGAAAGCGCGCGCCCAGGCAGATCTCAAGAACAAGGCCATGCAGGCTTTGCTCGACGCGACCAAGATCGACTTGCCCAAGTCGCTGGTCGAGATGGAATCACAGCGGCTGGTGCAGGCTGCGCGCGCCGACCTGGAAGCGCGCGGCATGAAGATGGAGCAGATGCCGATTGATCCGGGGATGTTCGAGCAGCAGGCGCGGCGTCGCGTGTCACTGGGTCTGATCATCGCGGAGTTGGTGAGGGTGCATGATCTCGCGCCCAAGCCGGAGCAGGTGCGCGCCCTGGTGCAGGAGCAGGCCGAAACCTACGAGCAGCCCGACGAGGTGGTAAAATGGACTTATTCTCAGCCGCAGCGCTTGTCTGAAATGGAGAATCTGGCGCTGGAGGACAATGTGGTCGGCTGGGTGTTGGCGCAAGCGAAAATTGAGGACAAGATCGCGGATTTCGACGAGTTTATGGGGAAGACTGCATGATGCAAGCTGGCTGGAAGCCGCACGCGGCAGGGTGGACGGAGCCGCAGGCCGGCCTTGAGGGGCCGCAGGGATTGGGCCTGGTCCCCATGGTCATCGAGCAGAGCGGGCGTGGCGAGCGCGCCTACGACATTTACTCGCGCTTGCTGAAGGAGCGGGTGGTGTTCCTCGTGGGCGTCGTAAACGAGATGACGGCCAACCTGATCGTTGCCCAGTTATTGTTCCTCGAGTCGGAAAATCCCGACAAGGACATCTCCTTCTATATCAATTCGCCCGGCGGTTCGGTCTCTGCCGGGCTTGCTGTCTACGACACGATGCAATTCATCAAGCCGGACGTGAGCACCCTGTGCGTGGGCCAGGCCGCCAGCATGGGCTCGTTCCTGCTCGCTGCGGGGGCCAAGGGCAAGCGCTACTGCCTGCCCAATTCGCGCGTCATGATCCATCAGCCCATGGGCGGATTCCAGGGGCAGGCCTCGGACATCGAAATCCACGCCAAGGAAATCCTCTACCTGCGCGGGCGGCTGAACGACATGCTGGCCCTGCACACCGGACAGAACGTCGAAACCATCGCGCGCGATACCGACCGGGACAACTTTATGTCGGCGGAGGAAGCGGTGAAATACGGTTTGGTGGACAATGTGCTGAGCAATCGGGCCGAAGCGAAGAAGTGAGGCATAGATGACCGAAAAGAACACCGGTGAAAAGCTGCTGTATTGCTCCTTCTGCGGCAAGAGCCAACATGAGGTAAGGAAACTTATCGCCGGCCCTTCGGTATTCATCTGCGACGAATGCATCGAGCTGTGCAACGACATCATCCGCGAGGAGACCGGCGCCGACAAATCGGGCAAGACAGCGAAGTCCGAACTGCCGACGCCGAAAGAGATTTGCGACATCCTCAACGAATACGTCATCGGCCAGGATCTGGCGAAACGCATTTTGTCGGTGGCGGTGTACAACCATTACAAGCGGCTCAAGCACCTGTCGAAAAGCGACGAGATCGAACTGTCGAAGTCGAACATACTGTTGATCGGGCCCACCGGATCGGGCAAGACGCTGCTGGCGCAGACGCTGGCGCGCTTGCTGAACGTGCCCTTCGTCATGGCCGACGCCACCACCCTGACCGAGGCCGGTTATGTCGGCGAGGATGTCGAGAACATCATCCAGAAACTGCTGCAGAACTGCGATTACGACGTGGACAAGGCCAAGCGCGGCATCGTCTATATCGACGAGATAGACAAGATATCGAGGAAGTCCGACAACCCGTCGATCACTCGGGACGTCTCCGGCGAGGGCGTGCAGCAGGCGCTGCTGAAGCTGATCGAGGGCACTGTCGCCTCGGTGCCGCCGCAGGGCGGGCGCAAGCATCCGAACCAGGATTTCGTGCAGGTGGACACGACCAATATCCTGTTCATCTGTGGCGGGGCATTCGACGGCCTGGAGAAGATCATTCGCAACCGCTCGGAGAAGAGCGGCATCGGCTTCGGCGCCGAGGTGCGCAGCCTCAAGGACAGCAAGGATATCACCGCGGTGCTGCGCGCGGTGGAGCCCGAGGATCTGGTCAAATTCGGCCTGATACCGGAGTTCGTCGGGCGCATGCCCGTGATCGCCACGCTGGAAGAACTGGACGAGGCGGCGTTGATCGAGATTCTCACCACACCCAAGAACGCGCTGATCAAGCAGTACCAGCGCCTGTTCGGCATGGAGGGGGCGGAGCTGGAGATACGCACCGCTGGGCTCTCGGCGATCGCGCAGAAGGCGCTCGCGCGCAAGACCGGTGCGCGCGGTTTGCGCTCCATCCTCGAGCAGGTGCTGCTCGACACGATGTACGAGCTGCCGACCATGGAGAACGTCAGCAAGGTGGTTATCGACGAGCCGACTGTCAAGGGCGAAGGCAAGCCCCTGCTGATTTATTCCGATCCGCCCAAGGTCGCAGGTTCGCTCTCCTGAGAGCGCCGACGGGGTTGAACTAGTGCCCCACGCCCCCATCTACTATTGATTGAGTATCCCGCCGAGGTATCGCCATGTCCGCTTCTGAATATTCTTCCGACCTGACCCAGTTTCCGTTGCTGCCGCTGCGGGACGTAGTCGTGTTTCCGCACATGGTGATTCCGCTGTTCGTCGGCCGTCCCAAGTCGATCAAGGCGATGGAAATTGCGATGGAAGCGGGCAAAAGCATCATGCTCGCGGCGCAGAAATCCGCGGCCAAAGACGAGCCCGCCGCCGAGGACATGTACCAGATCGGCTGCATCGCCAACATTCTGCAAATGCTGAAGCTGCCTGATGGCACGGTAAAGGTCCTGGTCGAAGGCGGCCAGCGCGCGGTGATAAAGGAAATCGACGACCAGCACAGCCATTACACGGCGGTGGCCCGCCCGGTCCCCGCGGACGCGAGCGACAACAACGAGGTCGAAGCGATGCGCAGGGCGCTGGTGACCCAGTTCGACCAGTACGTGAAGCTGAACAAGAAGATTCCGCCCGAGATTCTCACCTCGCTCGGCGGCATCGAGGAGGCCGGGCGCCTCGCCGACACGGTCGCAGCGCACCTGCCGCTGAAGTTGGAACAGAAGCAGCAGGTACTGGAGATGTTCGACGTCAAGGCGCGCCTGGAGCATCTGCTAGGGCAACTCGAGACCGAGATCGACATCCTGCAGGTGGAAAAGCGCATCCGCGGCCGGGTCAAGCGGCAGATGGAGAAAAGCCAGCGCGAGTATTACCTGAATGAGCAGGTCAAGGCGATCCAGAAAGAGCTGGGCGAGGGCGAAGACGGCGCCGATCTGGACGAGATGGAAAAGAAGATCAAGGCCGCGCGCATGCCCAAGGATGCACGCGTCAAGGCGGAGGCCGAGCTGAAGAAGCTGCGGCTGATGTCGCCGATGTCGGCGGAGGCTACCGTGGTGCGGAACTACATCGACATCCTGGTGGGACTGCCGTGGAAAAAGCGCAGCAAAATCTCCAAGGACATCGGCGCCGCGGAAAAAAGCCTCGACGTCGATCACTATGGTCTGGAGAGGGTCAAGGAGCGCATCGTCGAGTACTTGGCGGTGCAAAGCCGTGTGGACAAGGTGAAAGCGCCCATCCTGTGCCTGGTGGGCGCGCCCGGCGTGGGCAAGACGTCGCTGGGCCAGTCCATCGCCAAGGCAACCAACCGCAAGTTCGTGCGCATGTCGCTGGGCGGCGTGCGCGATGAGGCCGAGATTCGCGGCCACCGCCGCACCTACATCGGTTCCATGCCGGGCAAGATCCTGCAGAACATGACCAAGGTCGGCGTGCGCAATCCGCTGTTTCTGCTCGACGAAGTGGACAAGCTTGGCATGGACTTCCGCGGCGACCCGTCTTCGGCGCTGCTCGAAGTGCTGGATCCGGAGCAGAACTACACCTTTGTCGATCACTACGTCGAGGTCGAGTACGACCTGTCGGAGGTGATGTTCGTCGCCACCGCGAACACGCTCAACATCCCGGCGGCGCTGCTCGACCGCATGGAAGTCATCCGCCTGTCGGGCTACACCGAGGACGAGAAGATACATATCGCCACGCGCTACCTTCTCCCCAAGCAGCTGAAGAACAACGGACTGAAACTGGACGAGGTCTCGATCGCCGAGTCGGCGATCCGCGACGTCATCCGTTACTACAGCCGCGAAGCGGGCGTGCGCAGCCTGGAGCGCGAGATTTCCAAGATCTGCCGCAAGGTGGTGAAGACACTGGTGACCAAGAGCCGCGACAGCAAGATCGTGGTCACGGCGAAGAACCTGGACAAATTCCTCGGTGTACGCAAATTCACTTTCGGCATCGCGGAAAAGAAGAACCAAGTCGGGCAGGTCACGGGACTTGCATGGACCGAAGTTGGCGGCGAGCTGTTGACGATAGAGGCCGTGGTGATGCCTGGCAAAGGCAAGAGCATCACCACCGGCAAGCTGGGCGAGGTGATGCAGGAATCGATCCAGGCTGCGCTCACCGTCGTGCGCAGCCGTTCGGCCAGGCTTGGCGTGGCAGAGGACTTCTACCAGAAGATCGACCTGCACATCCATTTACCCGAGGGCGCGACGCCCAAGGACGGTCCGAGTGCAGGCATCGGCATCTGCACCGCAATGGTTTCGATTCTCACGGGCATACCGGTGCGCGCCGACGTGGCGATGACCGGCGAAATAACGTTGCGCGGTGAAGTGCTTCCCATAGGCGGGTTGAAGGAAAAGCTGCTCGCGGCTCACCGCGGCGGCATCAAGACGGTGCTGATTCCGGAGGAAAACGTGAAGGATCTCACCGAGATCGCGGAGAACGTCAAGAACCGCCTCGAAATCGTACCGGTGAAATGGATCGACCAGGTGCTCGAGTTGGCGTTGGAGCACAGGCCCGAGCCGTTGATCAAGAAGGACGACGCGGCCCCGATTACGCCGGCCGCAGACGGCCAGCCGGTGAACGGGGTCATCACGCACTGAATGCGCGTCTAGCGCCGCAAAAGCGCTTGACACGCATGAATGGCAATTGCTATAAAGGTTCCCATCCGCGGATTACTGCAAGGTCGCTGTCGCAGCCTCACCCCGACGGCGTCGCGCCGACAGAGCATTCACTCCAAACATTGTTTTCCTATGTCCAAGCTCAATAAGAGAATAGGGGGTTCAACATGAACAAATCCGAAATGATCGATCAAATTGCCAAGTCGGCCGACATCTCCAAGGCGGCCGCCGGACGCGCCCTGGATGCGACGGTGACGGCGATCAAGACCGCGATGAAAAAAGGCGGCATGGTGACGCTGGTTGGATTCGGCACTTTCTATGTCGGCAAGCGCGCGGCGCGCAGCGGGCGCAATCCGCGCACCGGCGCGAGCATCAAGATCAAGGCTGCGCGGGTTCCAAAATTCCGTGCTGGCAAAGCACTCAAAGATGCGTTAAACTGACGCCCTTTTTGGACCGGAGCGCCCCACGTTTCAATCCGTCCAAGAGGGTGCTTAGCTCAGTTGGTAGAGCGTCGCCTTTACACGGCGAATGTCGGGAGTTCGAGCCTCTCAGCACCCACCAGGGTGTCCCGTATTGCTGGAGTGGTAGTTCAGTTGGTTAGAATGCTGCCCTGTCACGGCAGAGGTCGCGGGTTCGAGTCCCGTCCACTCCGCCAACAACGAAAGGCGAACCCAGACAGGGGTTCGCCTTTTTTACTTGTGAGTGCAATTTCATGTTCGATTTAATCCACAAGCACAAGCTGCTCACGCAGATCATCCTGGGGCTGATAACGCTTCCGTTCGCATTCTGGGGCATTGATTCCTACCAGCGTGGCGAGAGCACGGCGCAGGACATGGCTGCGGTCGACGGGCAGAAGATAACGCTGCAGGACTTCGCTCAGGCGCAGCGCGACCAGCAGCAGCAGATGCGTGCGATCCTCGGGCGCAATTTCGATCCGGCGCTGTTGAATACGCCGGCGCGGCGCGCCGAACTGCTCGACCAGCTCATACAGCAGCGCCTGCTCGCGCTGCAGGCGGCCAAAAACCACCTGGTGGTGACAAACGGGCAGTTGCGCGAAATCATCGCGTCCATGCCAGCGTTCCAGGAAAACGGGCATTTCTCCATGTCGCGTTACAAAGCTCTACTGCGCGCGCAAGGCATGAGCGAAGTGGGCTTCGAGGCGCGGCTGCGCCAGGACATCCAACTGCAGCAGTTGAACGGTGCGGTGTCCGACTCCAGCCTGCTGAGCAAGGAGCAGGTCGCGCGCATGCTCGCGATCGAGGGACAGCAGCGGGAAGTGTCGGAAGCGCTACTGTCGTACGAGAAATTTGTCGGCGAGGTCAAGCTTGCGCCGGACGCGGTCAAGACCTATTACAACAGCCATCCGAGCGAATTCGCGGTGCCGGAGCAGGTGCGCGCCGAGTTCGTCGTGCTCAATTCCGACGCGCTGGCTGCGATGGTGAAGGTAAGCGAGGCCGACGAGCGCAGCTGGTACGACAGCAACGTGCTCCCCAAATTCAAGGAACGCGCCGCGGCGAAGAAGAAAGCCGAAGATGTGCTGGCGCAGGTGCGCGCCACACCGGACAAGTTCGCCGAGCTGGCCAAGAAATATTCGCAGGATCCCGGCTCCAAGGACAAGGGCGGCGACCTCGGCTATTTCAAGCGCGGCGACATGGTCAAGCCGTTCGAGGACGCAGTGTCCAAGATGAAAGTCGGACAAATCAGCGGCCTTGTCGATTCGAGTTTCGGTTTTCACATCATCAAGCTGACAGGGATCAAGCCGGCCAAGGACGGCGAGCCGGAGGAGTGGCGCGCCAGCCATATCCTGATCAGCGCGCCGCCGGCCGAGGGAGATTTCGATTCGATGCGCGCCGATATCAAAAAGCAGTTGCAGCAGCAGCGCCTGGGCGGAAAGTATGCCGAAGCCGCGGAGAATTTCAGCGATCTTGCCTACGAGCAGCCCGACAGCCTGCAGCCGATCGCCGACAAGTTCAAGATCAAGGTGCAGCAGACTGGATGGATCACACGCAAGCCCAGCGCTGCCGACGGCGTACTCAACAATCAGAAGATACTCGATGCCTTGTTCTCCAGCGATTCGATCAAGAACAAGCACAACACGGAAGCGGTGGAAACCAGCCCCGACACGATGGTGGCGGCGCGCGTGATCGAGCACAAACCCGCGACGGTGAGACCACTGGATGAAGTCAAAGCGGAGATCGCGAAAAAGCTGACCGAGCAGGAAGCCATGGCATTGGCGGTCAAGCGCGGCGCCGCCGATTACGCCGAGCTGCAGCAGGGCAAAGATGCCGGACTCGCCTGGAGCGCGCCCAAGATCGTCGCGCGCCAGGGCAAGCCGGCGGTGGAAGCGGACGCGCTCAAGCCGATATTCCGCGCCGATACCAGCAAGCTGCCGGCCTACGTCGGTGTGGAACTGCCCGGCCGCGGCTACGGCATCTACCGTATTTCGCGCGTGACCGAGGCGCCGGTTGAGGCAGCGCGGGAAAAGACGCTGCGCGAACAATTGGTGCAGCAAGCCGCGCAGCAGGACGTGATTGCCTATCTGGCCAATCTCAGGGCCACGGCGAAGATAGAGATCAACAAGGCGAACCTGGAGAAGAACGGCGAGTAGCGCGCCTGGCGCGTAGCGACCGCCGCGCGGCGGCTGCTACACGCGGTCCCAATCAGATTTCCGTCGTTCCCAGCGCAGTGGTGTTGAAGCCGCCGTCGACGTAGGTCACTCCGCCGGTGATGCCGCTGGCGAGGTCGCTGCACAGGAACGCGGCGGCATTTCCCACTTCGTCGATGGTGACATTGCGCCGCAGCGGCGCCTGCTTGGCGTTATACGCGAGCAGCTTGCCGAAGCTGGCGATGCCGGCTGCCGCGAGCGTCTTGATCGGTCCGGCAGAAACCGCATTGACGCGTATGCCCTTAGGACCGAGGCTCGCCGCCATGTAGCGCACCGCGGCTTCCAGGCTGGCCTTGGCCAGACCCATCACGTTGTAATTCGGCATGGTGCGCACCGCGCCCAGGTAGCTGAGCGTCAGCAGCGCGGCGTGCCGGCCCTGCATCATCGGCAGCGCCGCCTTGGCCAGCGCGGCGAAGCTATAGCTCGAGACGTCGTGCGCGATGCGGAAAGCCTCGCGCGAAATGCCTTCCAGGAAATCGCCGTCGATGGCTTCGCGCGGGGCATAGGCGATGGAATGCACCAGGCCGTCCAGCCCGTCCCAGTGCTTGCCGAGTTCGACGAACAGATTCGAGATCTCCTCATCGCTGGCGACGTCGCAGGGAAACACCAGGCGGCTGCCGAAATCGGCGGCCATGGTGGTGACGCGCTCCTTGAAGCGCTCGTTCTGGTAGGTAAATGCGAGTTCGGCGCCTTCGCGGTGACAGGCTTTGGCGACGCCATAGGCGATCGAGCGGTTTGACAGCAGGCCGGTGATGAGAATGCGCTTTCCTGACAAAAAACCCATGGTGCCTCCGAAGTGCGGGAGTAGGGATTATACCGGGTGACGCCCCTGGCGCGTTCGGCTACACTCCGCCGATGCGTTTTTTCGTCGCCATCGGTTGCCTGCTCCTGCTCGCGGGCTGCGGCAGGGTCTGGAACGATCCCTACCCGGCGAGCGAGTCCGGCAAGAACATACTCTACAGTGCCTTTTCCGAACGTCCCAAGCATCTGGACCCGGCCAAGGCCTATGCGTCCGACGAGTACGATTTCATCTCGCAGATATACGAGCCGCCGCTGCAGTATCACTACCTTGACCGGCCTTACAGGCTGATCCCGGCGACGGCCGTTGCCATTCCCAAGCCGCGCTATTTCAACAGCGCCGGCGTCGAACTGCCGGCATCGGCGAAGGACGTCGCCTACAGCGTCTACGAGATACACATCAAGCCCGGCATTTACTATCAGCCTCATCCGGCTTTTGCCAAGGATGCCGCCGGGCACAGTTTGTATCTCAATCTGAAGCCCGGGGATTTGCGCGGCAAACACAGTCTCGCCGATTTTCCAAAAACCGGCACGCGCGAACTGGTGGCCGCGGACTATGTCTATGAGATCAAGCGCCTCGCGTATCCAGGCATCAATTCGCCCATCCTCGGACATATGAGCGACTACATCGTGGGTCTCAAGGAGTATGCGGACTTGCTCGCACGGGAGGACAAGAAGCTGCCGATCTGGGTCGCCCTCGCCAAGCACGAGATCTCCGGGGTCAAGCTGCTGGACCGCTACACCTATAGCATCAAGGTGCGCGGCAAATACCCGCAGTTCATCTATTGGCTGGCGATGCCGTTCTTTGCCCCGGTGCCGCCCGAGGCCGACCGTTTCTATTCCCAACCGGGCATGGCGGAGAGAAATTTCAGCCTCGATTGGTATCCTGTAGGCACCGGCCCGTACATGCTCACCGAAAACAATCCGAATGCGCGCATGGTGCTCTCGCGCAATCCGAACTTCCGCGGCGAGCCCTATCCCTCCACAGGCGCGCCCGGGGACGCGGCGGCCGGCTTGCTCGCCGACGCCGGCAAGATCGCCCCGTTCATAGACACCATCGTGTTCACGCGCGAGAAAGAAAACATTCCTTACTGGAGCAAGTTCCTGCAGGGCTATTACGACCAGTCCGGCATCAGCAACGACAACTTCGACAGTGCGGTGAGCATGGGCGTCGGCGGGCAGGCCGAGTTGTCGCCCGAAATGGTGAAGCGCGGCATCCGGCTCGAGACCTCGGTCGCCACCTCGGTCTATTACCTCGCGTTCAACTGGCTGGACCCGGTGGTGGGGGGGCAGGGAGACGCCGCGCAGCAGGAGCGCGCACGCAAGCTGCGCCAGGCGATCTCCATCGCCATCGACAATGAGGAATTCATATCCATATTCGCCAACGGCCGCGGCGTCGCGGGGCAGGGGCCGATTCCGCCCGGCATCTTCGGCCACCGCGACGACTACAATCCCGTGGTATACGAGAAGACCGGCGGCGCATGGCACCGGCGATCGATAGCGCAGGCAAAGAAACTGATGGTCGAAGCGGGCTATCCCAACGGGCGCGACGCGCGCACCGGAGAGCCGCTGGTGCTGTACCTGGACACCACGGGCGGCGGCCCGGGCGGCAAAGCGCGGCTAGACTGGTACCGCAAGCAATTCCAGAAAATAGATATCCAGCTCGAATTCCGCACCAGCGACTGGAACCGCTTCCAGGAGAAAGTACGCAAGGGCAATACGCAGATGTTCTTCCTCGGCTGGAACGCCGACTATCCGGACCCCGAAAACTTCATGTTCCTGCTCGACGGCGCTCAGGGGGCGGTAAAGTATGGCGGCGAGAACAAGGCCAATTATTCCAACCCGGAATACGATCGCCTGTTCGACCAGATGAAAGACATGGAGAACGGCCCCGCGCGCCAGGCGATCATCGACCGCATGGTGGCGCTGCTGCGCCAGGATGCGCCCTGGGTCTGGGCTTACTATCCGAAGGACTACAGCCTGTATCACTCATGGCTGTTCAACGTGAAGCCGAACCAGATGGCGCGCAACGGTCTGAAGTTCTACCGCCTCGACCCGGCGCTGCGCGAGTTGAAGCGCGCCGAGTGGAACCGGCCCGTGGTCTGGCCGCTGCTGCTCGTTTTCGGACTGCTGATCCTGAGCGTGCTGCCCGCACTGCGCACCTGGCGCGCGCGCGAACGCGCGCGGGCGTGAGCTAGCAACATGTACGCCTATATTATCCGCCGCGTGGTCTACGCCTTTTTCATTCTGATCGGGGTCAATCTGATCACCTTCGTGCTGTTCTTCGAAGTGAATACGCCCGACGACATCGCGCGCCTGCAACTCGGCGTGAAGTACGTGACTCCGGGAGCGATCGCCAAGTGGAAAACCGACCACGGCTACGACAAGCCGCTGCTCTATAACCCGAAGGCCGCCGGCAGCCACAAGTTCACCGACACCATCTATTTCGAGAAGTCGGTGGAAATGTTCCGCTTCCATTTCGGCCTCTCCGACGACGGGCGCGACATTGCCTACGAGATTCGCACGCGAATGTGGCCCAGCCTGGCGCTGGCGCTGCCGGTATTCCTGGTCGGCATGCTGCTGCAGATCACGTTCTCCTTGATGATGGCTTTTTTCCGCGCCACGTATATCGACTTCTGGGGCGTGATCCTGTGCGTGACCATGATGTCCATATCCGGCCTGTTCTATATCATCGGCGGCCAGTACCTGATCGCGAAGCTGTGGAATCTGGTGCCGATTTCAGGCTACGCCGGCGGTTTCGACGCGTTCAAATTCCTGGTGCTGCCGGTAGCGGTCGGAATCATCGGCGGCATCGGCGGCGGCGCGCGCTGGTATCGCACCATCTTCCTGGAGGAGGTCGGCAAGGATTACGTCAGGACCGCGCGCGCCAAGGGCTTGTCGGAAATCGTGGTGTTTTTCCGCCACGTGCTCAGGAACGCGATGATTCCGATCCTCACCGGCGCGGTGGTGGCGATTCCGCTGTTGTTCATGGGCAGCCTGATCACGGAGTCGTTTTTCGGCATTCCGGGACTGGGCAGCTACACCATCGAGGCTATACAGTCGCAGGATTTCGCCGTGGTGCGCTCGATGGTGTTCATCGGCTCGCTGCTCTATATCGTCGGGCTGCTGCTCACCGACATTTCCTACACCTTGGTTGATCCGCGCGTGAGGTTCGAGTAATGCCGATACTGCCGGTCGTGCTCTGGACCGATGCGCTCGTCTACCTGCTGCTGGCGGCGGTGGCGGGCTTCGTCTGGTACGTGCGCCGGCAGGAGCATTTGCGCGCACCCTGGCGGCGCGTGGCGCAGACGCCGGCGGCGATGAGTTCCCTGGTGGTGCTTGCCGTATTCATACTCATCGGCTTGCTCGATTCCGTGCATTTTCGCCTGGCGCTGCCGCCGGCGGCGGGTACGCACGCCGAACGCGGCGCATCGCAGAATGTCGATTATGCGGTGGACGTGAAAAGCGCGCTCGACGTTCTGCTGTCGCACCTCGTGAACCGGCCAGAGCGCACCTATTCCGCGCCGCTTGCCGCTTACTCCTACGCCAAGGAAACGATCGAACTGCCGGGCAAGGACGGGAAGCCGGGCAGGGAGGTGCGCGAATATCCGCGCCTGAAGTACGGCGGCGCGCAACTGCGCGATCCCGCGCAGGAATGGAAAGCCGACGTGCTGCTTACGGGCTTTCGCGGGGTGGCGCTCGCGCTGCCGCTGTGGCTGCTCGCGTCGCTCGTGCTGGTTGCCGCTTGCAGCGGCGCCGAGCGCGCGGCTTCGCGCGACTTTTGGCAGGCCGTGTGGCGGGGAGAGACCGAAGTGCCCTGGCGCGCGGTCTTGCTCACGCTCGCTCTGGTATTTCTGCTGGCCGTGCCGACGATCCTGTTGTCGGTCCACTACCACGTCCTCGGCACCGACAAGGTCGGCCAGGACGTGCTCTATCTTTCGCTCAAGAGCGTGCGCACGGCGCTGGTGATCGGCACGCTGACCACGCTGGTGATGCTGCCGTTTTCGGTGCTGCTCGGAATCATGGCGGGTTATTTTCGCGGCCTGGTGGACGACCTGATCCAGTATATTTACACCACCCTCAATTCGATTCCGGGCGTGCTGCTGATCGCCGCTTCGGTGCTGGTGCTGCAGGTGTACGTCGAGGCCCATCCGAACATGTTTCCCACCTCGGCGCAGCGCGCCGATTTTCGCCTGCTGTGGCTGTGCATCATCCTCGGCATCACCAGCTGGACCGGGCTGTGCCGCCTGCTGCGCGGCGAGGCGCTCAAGCTGCGCGAACTCGAATACGTGCAGGCGGCGCGGGCCTTCGGCGTGTCCGACTGGCGCATCATGCTGCGCCATATCCTGCCGAATGTGATGCACATCGTGCTGATTTCCGTGGTGATGGATTTCTCCGGATTCGTGCTGGCGGAGGCGGTGCTTTCCTACATCGGCGTCGGCGTCGACCCGTCCATGATCAGTTTCGGCACCATGATCAACGCGGCGCGCCTCGAAATGGGGCGCGAGCCCATGGTGTGGTGGTCGCTCGCGAGTGCGTTCTTCTTCATGCTGGCCCTGGTGCTGTCGGCCAACCTGTTCGCCGACGCCGTGCGCGATGCTTTCGACCCGCGCGTGCGCGTCGGCGCCGCGAAACTGCGCTTCGCCAAGGTCCAAATATGAGCGCGCTGCTGCGGATCAAAGATCTCAAGACCTGGCTCGACAGCTCGGGCGGCACCGTGCGCGCCATAGACGGCGTCAGTATCGAGGTGGCGCCCGGGGAGACTTACGCCATAGTAGGCGAGTCGGGTTGCGGTAAATCCATGACCGCGTTGTCCGTGCTGCGGCTGCTGCCCGAGGCAGGGCAGATCGTCGCCGGCTCGGTGTTGCTGGGCGAAGAGGACCTGCTGTGCCTGCCGGAAGCGGCGATGCGCGGGGTGCGCGGCCGCCGCATCGCCATGATCTTTCAGGAGCCGGACAGCAGCCTGAATCCGGTGCTCACCGTCGGCCAGCAGATCGGCGAAGTGCTGGAGCGGCATACGGCGCTGCGCGGCGAATCCAAGCGCAAACGGATGCTGGACCTGCTGCAGGCGGTGGGCATTCCGGATCCCGCGCGGCGCCTGACGGAGTACGCGTTCCAGCTTTCGGGCGGCATGAAGCAGCGCGTCATGATCGCGGTTGCGCTGGCTGGCGAGCCCGACCTGCTGATTGCCGACGAGCCGACGACGGCGCTTGACGTGACCATCCAGGCGCAGGTGCTCGAGCTGCTCTCCGGGCTGCAGCGCGAGAGCGGTATGGCGATCCTGCTGATTACCCACGACCTGGGCGTGGTTGCGCAAATGGCGCACAAGGTCGCGGTGATGTATGCCGGCCAGATCATCGAAGTCGCAACGCGCGAGCAATTCTTCCGCGCGCCGCTTCACCCCTATTCGCGCAAACTGTTCCAGGCCCTGCCCGGCGGCGCGCGCCGCGCTGGCGAGCTGGCGGTGATCCGGGGCCAGGTGCCGCCCCTGACGACGCAATTCCGCGGCTGCCGCTTCGCCGAGCGCTGCGATTCGGCCTGGGAACGCTGCCATGCCGAAGCGCCCGAATTGATCGCGTGCGACGACGGACATCGGGTGCGCTGCCATTTGTACGAAGGCGAGACGGTGACCGGCGCGGAGGCAAAAATCGCGGCGGACCAGCCCGTCGCGCAGGACATTTCCGGCATCGCCGCGCACCCGCATGCCGGCGCGGCCTTGTTGAGCGTGCGCGATTTGAAAGTGCATTTTCCCATCCACAAGGGCTTGTTCAGGCGGACGGTGGGGCACGTCAAGGCAGTCGATGGCATTTCCCTGGATATCGCAGCGGGGAGAACGCTGGCCTTGGTGGGCGAATCCGGTTGCGGCAAGACCACCGCGGGCAAAGCCATGCTGCAACTGATCCGCCCCAGCGCGGGCACGGTGCAGTTCGGGGGGCGCGAACTGACCCGCCTGCATGGCCGGGGTTTGCGCGCGCACCGCGCCGATTTTCAGCTCATATTCCAGGACCCGTACGCCTCGCTCGATCCGCGCATGCGCATCACCGACGTTCTCGCCGAAGGCATGCAGGCCTTGGGGGTGGCGGCGACGGGCGCCGCGCGCGCGGCGCAAATGGACGCCATGTTGACGCAGGTCGGACTGAACGCGGACGCCAAGCTGCGCTATCCGCACGAGTTTTCAGGCGGGCAGCGCCAGCGCATCGCGATCGCGCGCGCGCTGGCGGTAGATCCCAAACTGATCGTCTGCGACGAGCCCACCAGCGCGCTCGACGTATCGGTGCAGGCGCAGATTCTGAATCTGCTGAAACGGCTGCAGCGCGAGCTGGGGCTGGCCTACCTGTTCATCACGCACAACATCGCCGTGGTCGAATATCTCGCGCACGAAGTTGCGGTGATGTACCTGGGGCGGATAGTGGAGCGCGGTACGGTGCAGGCGGTATTAAGTGCGCCCAAGCATCCCTACACCCAGGCCCTGCTGTCGGCGGTGCCAACGCTGGATCAGGCGGGCGAGCGCAAGATCATACGCCTGCGCGGCGAGCTGCCTTCTCCGGCCGCCCCGCCGCCAGGCTGCCATTTTCATCCGCGCTGCCCGCAGGCGATGGCCGAATGCAGATTGAACTATCCGGATGCGATCCGGCTCAACGAAAGCCACGAAGTAAGCTGTTTGCTCTATCGCGGGCAAGAGCACTAGAGCGCGCTGTTACCGCTTTCGTCTGGAGACGTCCCTCTTCCGGGCAGGTTGCGCGCGCCTCGCATGGTGTCAATCGGCTACTTCGATCGTAAGCTGCTGGCCAGCTCTCAGGTCCCGGCCATGACGGATATTATTTTGCCTGCGCAGATCTTCCACGCTTACCTTGTAGCGCAGGGCGATGGTGGACAGCGTGTCCCCGTGCCGTACCTTGTAGCGGGCAGCTTGCGCGCGCCTCGCATGGTGTCGATGGCGTACTTCGATCGTAAGGTGCTGGCCAGCTCTCAGGTCCCGGGCATTACGGATACCATTTTGCCTGCGTAGATTATTCACGCTGACCCCGTAGCGACGGGCGATGGTGGACAGCGTGTCCCCGTGCCGCACCTTGTAGCGTAGTGTGCGCCCCACCCAGCGCGGCCCCCGGGCGGACGGCGGCCGGTACATCGCCGGCAAAGGCTCGAGCGACGCGCCTTTGAGCGGCAGCAACAGTTGGTAACCCGGTCTGACCCGGGTGTAGCGGCCGATGTTGTTTACCTCTTTGAGCCGCAACAGCGAAATGTGGTGCCTGGCGGCGATACGGTAAAGCCGGTCGCCGCGCTTGAACGTGTATTTTTGCCAGGTAACCAGCGGCTCGTCGCGCTCCTCCAGGTTGGTGCGGAAGACTTCTGCCTTGTCCGCCGGCAGCACCAGGCCGGGGGTGCCTCTGGCAACGATCACCGGTCGGTTGTGGCCGGGGTTGAGCGCGAGAAACTCCCGCAGCGGCATGTCCGCCAGCTTGGCGGCAAGACGCACGTCGATGTCGCCGGTGTTGTGTACCGTGACGAAATACGGCGCGTTGGGCACGGGGGCCAGATCGATGCCGAAGGCATGCGGATTCTCGATGATGTTCTTCAGCGCCTGCAGCTTGGGTATGTAATAGCGCGTTTCCCTGGGCAGGTCGAGGTTGAGATAGTCGGTTGGCCGCCTCCTGGCTTTGTTTTTCTCGATAGCGCGGGCCACGGCGTTCTCACCGCTGTTGTAGGCGGCAAGCGCGAGATCCCAATCGCCGTACATCTGATACAGATATTGCAGGTAGTCGAGAGCTGCGCTGGTCGAGGCGACGATGTCGCGGCGGCCGTCATACCAGGAGTTCTGCTCCAGATTGTAATTCTTGCCGGTGGAGGGGATGAACTGCCATAGGCCCGAGGCGTGCGCGCGCGAATAGGCCATGGGGTTGAACGCGCTCTCCACCATGGGCAGCAGCGCCAACTCGGTCGGCATGCCGCGGTTTTCCAGTTGCTCGACGATGTAGTAGAGGTAGCGCTTGCCGCGTTCGACCATGCGCTTGACGTATTCCGGGTGGCTTGCGTACCAGATCTGCTGTTCCTCCACCAGCGGGCTGGAAATGTCGGGGATGGCGAAACCGTTGCGGATGCGGTCCCACAGATCGGAGGGCACCGCGGTCAGGTCGATGGTCGGGATCGCGCGCAGCCTGTCCTTGATTGCCTTCGAGTCGGGGCTGGGCAGTGCCTGAATCGGTAGCGGGGGATAAACTACCGCGGCGCGCGAAGTCGTGGCGGAGGGCGTAGTCGTGGCGGAGGGCGAAGCCGTGGCGGACGGCGCGCTGACCTCTGCATTCGTGGAAGACGTTTCGGTGCCAGGTTGGTGTGCAGCAGATGGGCCGGTTTGAACCGGCGCTACCGCGCAGCCCGAACCGAGCGCGGCAAAGACGATGGCCACCACGGCCACGAAAAAACGCATTACGGGCATTACCCCCTACCTCTTCTGATAACTGGCAATGTTATCCGTAGGAGGCGGACGGGTCAAGGAAATGCAAAGAAAAATAGGGTGTTAGTAGGCGTTTTTCCACTTGCGCAAGGCGGCGAACACTTGCACCGGATCACCTGCGCGCGTCCCCAGATACTTGTCGGCCGATGCAATTACCGCCGGCTGCTGGCAGCGCAAAAAGGGATTGGTCTTCTTTTCGCGGCCGATGGTGGACGGCAGGGTGGGGCGGTCGCGCTCGCGCTTTTCCGCCTCGCTCGCGGCGCGCGCCTTGAGGTCCTCGTTTTCGGGTTCGACCGCCCGCGCGAAATCGATATTGGCGAGCGTGTATTCGTGACCGCTGTACACCAGCGTCGCATCGGGCAGGGCCGCGAGTTTCCCCAGCGAAACCGCCATCTGTTGCGCCGTGCCCTCGAACAAGCGGCCGCAGCCGCAGGCGAACAGCGTATCGCCGCAGAACAGGGAATTTGCGCCATAATAGGCAATATGTGCCCGGGTATGTCCGGGTATGTCGAGCACGCTGAAACGCAATCCCAATTGAGGTATCTCGACCTGGTCGCCTTCGCCGACCGGATGGGTGAGCGTGGGTATGGGCTCGCCGCGCGGGCCATATACCGGCACCGCGCGCAGAGCGAGCAGTTCGGCGACGCCGCCGACGTGATCCGGGTGATGGTGGGTGGCGAGGATGGCACACAGTTCCAGTTTCTCGCGCTGCAGATAATCGAGCACCGGTTGCGCGTCCCCGGGATCGACCACTGCGGCGTAACGGTCATTGCGCAGCGTCCAGATATAATTGTCCCTGAATGCGCGCAGCGGAACGACTTCGAAATTGTTTGTATCGGACATAGGCCTAGTTTTCGTGGAAGCGCAGAAAAAGTCAACCCTGTCGGACTGGTTCGCCACGCCCAGGGGCGAGTACGTCCTGCGCTGGGAGCGGGGACAGTTCGACAGCGCGGTGGAGGACGTATTCGGCTTCAATGCGGTTCAGGTGGGCTTGCCGCGGATCGATTTTCTGCGCCGCAACCGCATTGTCCTGCGTACCCACCTCGGCCTGGAGTCCGGCAGCGAGCTCCGTGCCGACAGCGTCGAACTGCCGCTCGCGACCGGCAGTATCGACCTGGTGGTGCTGCCGCATGTGCTCGAGTTCAGCGCCGACCCGCACGGGATATTGCGCGAGGCCGCGCGCGTGCTGATGCCCGACGGACAGATCGTGATCTCCGGCTTCAATCCGCTCAGTCTCTGGGGCATGCGGCGCGCACTGGGTCCGGGCCGCAGAGAGTTCCCGTGGTGCGGCCGCTTCATCGGCCTGGTGCGCCTGAAAGACTGGCTGCAACTGCTGAGCTTCGAGATCAACGGCGGGCGTTTCGGCTGCTACGCACCCCCGTTCGCGCAGGCCAAATGGCTGGAGCGCTCGGCCTGCATGGAAAAGGCGGGCGATCGCTGGTGGCCGATTACCGGCGGGATCTACGTGGTGCGCGCGATCAAACGCACCGTCGGCATGCACCTGATCATGCCGAAATGGCGCAGCCAGCCGGCGACGGCGAAAGCCTTGTCGCCGCTGACCCACAGCAATCATCACCGCAGCGGGACCGACTCTTGAGCGATTCGGCGCACGCAGAGCGGGTCCGCATCTACACCGACGGCGCCTGCAAGGGCAATCCCGGCCCGGGCGGCTGGGGTGCGCTGTTGCGCTTCGACGGCCGCGAGAAGGCGCTCTGCGGCGGCGAACCCGACACCACCAACAATCGCATGGAGCTCACCGCGGTGATTCGCGCGCTGGAGGCGCTCAAACGGCCCTGCGCCATCGATCTATACACCGACTCGCAATACGTGCAGAAGGGCATCAGCGAATGGATCGACTCGTGGAAGCGGCGCGGCTGGAAAACCGCCGACCGCAAGCCGGTGAAGAACGTCGATCTGTGGCTGGAACTCGACCGGCTCGCCGCCACCCACGCCGTGCGCTGGCACTGGGTGAAAGGGCATGCCGGACACCCGGAGAACGAACGCGCCGACGAGTTGGCCAATCGCGGCATAGAGTCCCTGCCGCCTCGCCGCTGAGCGCGAGACAGGCGCGGCTCCCGTGGCATCGCGATTGGTTATAATCGACCGCGCTACGCCACGCCATCCTCACGCCAGAAAGAAATGACGCGCCAGATCGTCCTCGACACCGAAACCACCGGCCTCAACGCCAAGCTCGGCGACCGCGTGATCGAGATTGGCTGCCTCGAACTGCTCAACCGCCGCCCCACCGGCAACCACTTCCACCGCTATCTCAATCCCGAGCGCGCCAGCGATGAGGGCGCGGTGAAGGTGCACGGCATCACCGATGATTTCCTGCTCGACAAGCCGCGCTTTCGCGAGATCGCCGCCGAATTCGTCGAATACATACGCGACGCGGAACTGATCATCCACAATGCGCCGTTCGACGTCGAATTCCTCGAGCAGGAACTGGCGCTGGCGAAGCTGCCGCCGCTCGCGCAGCACTGTGGCGACATCACCGACACGCTCAAACTGGCGAAGGAACTGCATCCGGGCAAGAAAAATTCGCTCGATGCCCTGTGCGAGCGCTACGCCGTAGACAACACCCACCGCACCCTGCACGGCGCGCTGCTCGACGCCGAACTGCTGGCCGAGGTCTACCTCGCCATGACCCGCGGCCAGGACAGCCTGATGATGGAACTGGACGAAGCGCCGGCGACGGTCGAGGCCGGCGCGGGCGCGGCGCGCGATCGCCCCAGCCTGACAGTGCTCGCCGCCAGCGAGGAGGAACTCGCCGAGCACGCCGCGATGCTGCAGGACATTCAGAAGCAGAGCAAGGGCAAGTGCGTTTGGCTCAAGCTCGAGGACGAGGCTGCTGACGCTGCCTGAGGCGCGGCGCATTATCGTTCCGGCACGCCCGGGCATTGCGAGGTGTCGGGAAAAATCGCGCCATGCCATGCCGCAATCCAGCCAGTGTTTCCATGAAGCGTCCGCTGTAGGGAGTTTCACTCCCTGCGCAGCAAGGCGCCTAGACCAAATGGCCTAGGCCATAAGTCGTAAATCGCCCTTTTACCCGAATTCCCGCTTGCCCATGTAAGGGTTTTCCCTTATGGTCCAATTTAGATCGATTCCACGGAATGGGTGAGGCGGAACCGGCTTTTGGCCGCCGCCCGCCGGATGACACGGGACGCCGGCGGCTTGCCAGGGAACGATGCTGGCCCTTGGCGCAATCGATGCGCCGAGCGAAAAACCAAGTGGCGGTTTGCCCCCGTGATGCAAGGCAGGGGCGGCGAGAGGCGGTTGAGAGGCGGGGGGCGATCGCATGGCGGGCTCAAGGCGCTTGTCAGGACAGGATTTCATGTGGGTCCTGGGCAGCCTATGCCAGCTTTACCGCATCCCTTTTGCCCCGGCGCTGCTGCAGCAGCAGTTCCCGCCGCCCTACGACCGCGACACCCTGCTCGGCGCCGCCAAGGCGCTCGAATTCAAGGTCGGCGAAAAAACCGTCAGCGCGAAGGAACTGGGCGCGCTGCCGCTGCCCTGCCTGATGTTTCTCAAGCAGGCGCCGGCCGACGCCGGCGCTGAACCGGGGCAAGCGCCGCAGTCCAAGCCTGCGCTGCTGGTTCGGGCGAGCGACACCGAGCTGCTTTACTTCGAAGCCGGCGCGAGCACCCCGGTGACGCTGCCCGTGGGCGAATTCGAATCGCGCCTGGAAGCGGAGGTTATGCTTTTCGCGCGTTCGAGCGCGCAGGCGGTGGACGAGGACATGCCCACCGCCAAGGAGCCTTTCGGCTTCAAGTGGTTCATCCCCGAGTTGCTCAAGCACAAGAAGATCTGGCGCGAGGTGCTCGCCGCCTCGCTCGCGATCCAGCTGGTGGCGCTGGCGACGCCGCTGTTCACCCAGGTGGTGATCGACAAGATCGTGGTGCACCACACGCGCAACACCCTGTGGGCGGTGGGCATCGGGCTCGCCATGTTCATGGTGTTTTCCGCGGTCATGACCTGGATGCGCCAGTATCTGGTGCTGCACACCGGCAACCGCGTCGACGCGGTGCTGGGGCAATCCGTGTTTCGGCACCTGTTTCGCCTGCCGATGCCATACTTCGAGCATCGCCAGACCGGCGTGCTGGTGGCGCGTCTGCACGGGGTGGAGCAGATCCGCGAATTCGTCGCCGGCGCGGCGGTGACGCTCTTGCTCGACTGCCCGTTCCTGTTCATTTTCCTCGCGGTGATGTTCTGGTACAGCTGGCAGCTGAGCCTGATTGCGCTCGCCATCCTCGCGCTGATCGTGGTCTTGAGCCTGGCCGTGTCGCCGATCTTCCGCATGAAGCTCAACAAGCAGTTCCTGGTCGGCGCGCGTAACCAGGCCTTCGTCACCGAATACGTCTCCGGCATGGCCACGGTGAAATCCTTGCAGATGGAGCCGGTGCTGGAAGCGCGCTACGGCGACCAGCTCGCGCAATACCTCGCCGCGGGATTCGAGACCAAGCAGCTCGCCAACAGCTACAACGTCATCGCCAATGCGCTGGAGCAGGTGATGACGCTCGCGATCCTCACCATGGGCGCGCTGCTGGTAATCGACAGCGCTGCGAATGCCGCTGCCGGCGCTGCCACCTTCACCGTCGGCATGCTGGTCGCGTTCCAGATGTTCGCCAGCCGCATGAGCCAGCCGATGCTGCGCCTGGTCGGCCTGTGGCAGCAGTTCCAGCAGGCCAACATCTCGGTCAAGCGCCTGGGTGACGTGATGGACATGCCCGCCGAACCCTACGCGCTGGTGCCGCAGCGCTCGCCCGATGCCGACGGCCGTGGCGGGCGCATCGACATCCAGGCGGCGTCGTTCCGCTATTCCGACCAGCACCCCTGGCTCTTCCGCAACCTCAACCTGGTGGTCAAGCCGGGGCAGCTCACCGTGCTCGTCGGACCAAGCGGCTGCGGCAAGAGCACGCTCGCCAAGTTGCTGCTGGGCTTTTATCCGCCGGCCGACGGCCGCATCCTCGTCGACGGCCAGGACATCGCCTACATGAGCGCCAACGAACTGCGCGCACGCTTCGGCGTGGTGCCGCAGGAGACCACGCTGTTCTCGGGTACGGTGTACGACAACCTGCAGATGGCCAACGCGCACGCCGATTTCGCCCAGATCGCCGCCGCCTGCCGCATGGCCGAGATTCACGAAGTGATCGAGCAACTGCCGCAGGGCTACCAGACCCCGCTCGGCGAGCACGGCGTCGGCCTCTCCGGCGGCCAGCGCCAGCGCATCGCCATCGCCCGCGCGCTGCTGAAGAAGCCGAGCGTGCTCATCTTCGACGAAGCCACCAGCAACCTCGACCAAG